>NZ_SSOL01000033.1:0-191581 GCF_029871275.1 Pseudomonas sp. BN414 | reverse complement strand
GGCGAATCCAACATGAAGCGCGTCTGGCTGGAAGCCGGCGGCAAGAGCCCGAACATCGTCTTCGCCGACGCCCCTGACCTGCAGGCCGCGGCCGAAGCCGCTGCTGGCGCCATCGCCTTCAACCAGGGTGAAGTCTGCACCGCAGGTTCGCGCCTGCTGGTGGAGCGCTCCATCAAGGACACGTTCGTGCCCATGGTGGTCGAGGCGATCAAGGCCTGGAAACCGGGCAACCCGCTGGACCCGGCGACCAACGTCGGTGCCCTGGTGGATACCACCCAGATGAACAACGTTCTGTCCTACATCCAGGCTGGCCATGACGACGGCGCCAAGCTGGTGGCCGGTGGCAAGCGCGTGCTGGAAGAGACCGGCGGCACCTACGTCGAGCCGACCATCTTCGACGGCGTGAGCAACGCCATGCGCATCGCCAAGGAAGAGATCTTCGGCCCGGTGCTCTCGGTCATCGCCTTCGACAGCGAAGAAGAAGCCGTCGCCATCGCCAACGACACCATCTATGGCCTGGCCGCAGCGGTATGGACCAGCAATCTGTCCCGCGCTCACCTGATCGGCAAGGCCCTGCGCGCCGGCAGCGTGTGGATCAACCAGTACGACGGCGGCGACATGACCGCGCCCTTCGGCGGCTTCAAGCAGTCCGGCAACGGCCGCGACAAGTCGCTGCATGCCTTCGACAAGTACACCGAGCTGAAAGCCACCTGGATCAAGCTCTGACCTATGGCAGGTGGCAACCGGACGGGGAGAGGTCCGGTGGCCACCCTCAACGAAGAGACCACTGGCGGCATGTGCCGCCCTACCACCGCTTCTTGTTCGTTACCGATACAAAACCAATAAAGGAACCGACCGATGAGCAACGCAACCAGCAAGGCTGCAGCGGCTGACCGGGACGCCGAGCAATTACGCGCCCTGGGCTACACCTCGAACTTCGAACGCAGCATGAGCCTTTGGGAAAACTTCGCCCTGGGCTTCACCTACCTGTCGCCAGTGGTAGGGGTCTATACCCTGTTCGGCCTGTGTCTGGCGGCCGGCGGCCCTCCGATGTTCTGGTCCTACCTGCTGGTGGGCATCGGTCAGTTGCTGGTGTGCCTGGTGTTTTGTGAAGTGGTTTCGCAGTTCCCCATCTCAGGTGGCGTCTACCCTTGGGCACGACGCCTGGTGGGCAAGCGCTGGGCCTGGATGGTGGGCTGGATCTACTCCGTCTCGCTCTGCGTGACCATCGCTGCAGTCGCCCTGGGTGCCGGCCCCTACATCGCCAGCCTGCTCGGCTTCGAACCCACGGCTGTCACCAATACGCTGATCGCCCTCGGCCTGACCCTGCTAGCCACCCTGCTGAATCTGAGCGGCACGAAGCTGCTGGCGCGCATGGCGATGTTCGGCTTTATCTGCGAACTGCTGGGCGCCCTGGTTATCGGTGGCTACCTGCTGATCTTCGAGCGCCACCAGCCCATCAGCGTGCTGTTCAACACATTCGATATCAGCATCGACGGCAGCTACTGGCCCGCGTTCCTGACTGCGTCGCTGGCCGGCATGTTCCTCTACTACGGCTTCGAGGCTTGCGGCGACGTAGCCGAGGAAACACCGAACCCGAGCAAGCGCATCCCCAAAGCCATGCGCATGACCATCTACATCGGCGGCGCCGCCGCCATGTTCGCGGCGATAGCGCTGATCCTCGCGGTGCCGGATATGGCCAAGGTGATTTCGGGTGAAGACAGCGACCCGATGTCCACCATCCTCAACAACGCCTTCGGCCCCCTCGGGTCGCGACTGGTCATGGCGGTGATCATCGTTTCCTTCGTCTCTTGCGTACTGAGCCTGCAGGCTGCGGCAAGCCGACTGCTTTATTCCTATGCGCGTGACGAGATGGTCATGGGCAGTTCGATACTCAAGCGCCTGTCGCCGAACACCCATGTACCGGCCGCTGCCCTGGTGGTCTGCGGCCTGCTGCCGGCCGCCATCGTCTGTGCAGGCTTCTTCTTGCAGAATGCCATCGCCGCGGTGGTTGCCTTCGCCGCAATCGGCATCTACCTGTCGTTCCAGATGATCGTTGGCGGCGCGCTGTTCGCCCGCTTCCGCGGCTGGCAGCCGAGCGGGCAATTCACCCTGGGCAACTGGGGCTGGATCGTCAACATCGCGGCCTTGATCTACGGCGTGCTGGCCATCGTCAACATGTCCTGGCCGCGCACGCCGGATGCGCCGTGGTACGTCAACTACGGAATCGTCGTCACGGCGGCAGTCGTCATTGCAATCGGCCTGATCTACATGTTCGCGCTCAAGCCTTATGACCGTGGCCAGGCTCCCGCAGGGGACGCCTGGAAACTGTCGACGCCAAAGCTGGATAGCGATAGCGAGCTGGCACGTTGAGTCAAACGGGGCGGGGCTGCCAGGCCCCGCCCTCCCCGCCTTCAAGCCAGCAGTGCCACCGACTTGATCTGCGCCCAGAGGGTCTGGCCCGGGTAGAGGCCCAACTGGTCGCGGGAGAAGCGGGTGATCCGCGCCAGCATGGGCGTGCCGTCCACGTCGAGGCGCACCAGCACGTGGGCTGGATTGGCGGCCGGAGACTCTTCCACCATCCGCGCCGGCAGCAGGTTCAGGATGCTGCTGTCGCGCTGTTTTTCCAGGCTCAGGCTGACGTCGCGCGCCAGCACCCGGAAGCGCAGGGAACGGCTTTCGGCAACCGGCGAGTGAGCCACCCTCACGCTGAGTGAGCTGCCGGGCAAGGCCAGGGTCAGCAACTGATACTGGGCATCGAAACCCTGCACCCGTCCTTCGATCACGACACCGGCCTCATCTTCCTGGGCGGTGGGCAGGTCGAGGCGCGCGAGGGTCTGGTCCAGCGGCCCGCTGGCCAGTACCTGGCCGTTGTCCAACAGCACCAGGTGATCCGCCAGCCGCGCCACTTCGTCCGGCGAATGGCTGACGTAGAGGACCGGGATATCCAGCTCGTCGTGCAGGCGCTCCAGGTAGGGCAGGATTTCACCCTTGCGTTTGAGGTCCAGCGCGGCGAGGGGTTCGTCCATCAGCAGCAGGCGCGGGCTGGTGAGCAGGGCACGGGCAATGCCAACGCGTTGCCGCTCGCCACCGGACAGACCGTCCGGCATGCGTTCCAGAAGATGGGCGATTCCCAGCAGTTCCACCGCCTGCTCCAGCGCGACACGACGCTCCCGCGCCGGTATGCGCCGCTGTCCGAATTCCAGGTTGCGCCGCACCGAAAGATGCTCGAACAGGCTGGCCTCCTGGAACACGTAGCCCAGGGGTCGCTTGTGAGTGGGCAGGAAGTGGCCACGGTCGCTGTCCTGCCAGACCTCGCCGTTGATTTCGAGGAAACCCTCGGCGGCCTGTTCCAACCCGGCGATGCAGCGCAGCAGGCTGGTCTTGCCCGACCCGGAATGGCCGAACAGGGCACTGACACCGCGACCGGGCAGTTCGAGGTCGGTCTCCAGGGAAAAGCCCGGATGGCACAGGCGGAATCGCGCGCGAATCTGTTGCATGGGTCAGGTCCAGCCCGGTTTCAGGCGCCGGCTGGAGTTCAGTGCCAGCAGGATGAGGAAGGAGAACAGCAGCATGCCGCCGGCCAGCCAGTGGGCCTGGGCGTACTCCATGGCTTCGACGTGATCGAAGATCTGCACCGAGACCACGCGGGTCTTCTCAGGGATGTTGCCGCCGATCATCAGTACCACGCCGAACTCACCCACCGTATGCGCGAAGCCGAGGATGGAGGCGGTGATGAATCCCGGTTTCGCCAGCGGCAGCACCACCGAAAAGAAGGTATCCCAAGGGCTGGCTCGGAGTGTGGCAGCGACTTCCAGCGGACGTTGGCCGATGGCGGTGAAGGCGTTCTGCAGGGGCTGCACGACGAAGGGCATCGAGTAGATCACCGACCCTACCACGAGGCCGGCAAAGGTAAAGGGCAAGGTGCCGAGGCCAAGGCTCTGGGTGAACTGGCCGATGAACCCGTGGGGTCCCATGCTGACCAGCAGGTAGAAACCGATGACGGTGGGCGGCAGCACCAGTGGCAGGGCGACCACCGCCGCCACGGTCCCCTTCAGGCGCGAGCGTGTGCGCGCCAGCCACCAGGCGATGGGGGTGCCCACCACCAGCAGGAGCAACGTGGTGAGGGTGGCGAGTTCGAGGGTCAGCCAGATGGCGGCCAGGTCGGTGCGGTCGAGAGGGAAGCTCATGGGTTGGCCGATTGATCAGTTTTCGCTGTGTTGCGAACTATATAGCGAAGCTGCGCGGCCAGCCAGAATCAGACTCCGCTCCAATCGGGACCGCTGCGGTGCAGGGCGTTGTCCGCTTCGAACAAGAGCTGTTCAAGGTCCTGCCCGCGGGCGGATTCGGCATGGCCGATGCGCAAGGTCAGGCTCTGTTCCGTGGCGCGATTGAAAGCGCCCAGGCCCGCGCGCAGACGCTGCAGAACGGCATTCGGATCGCCGTAGCCGGACGTCAGCACGAGGAACTCCCCGCCGCCGAGGCGCGCCAGCAGATCATCTCGCCGGAACTGCGCCCGCAGCATGCGCGCGGCCGTCAGCGGCAGGCTTTCAGCTGGCGCGCTGTCGTTACTGCCCACCAGCAGGTGGAGCACCAGGCAGGGCATGTCGCGCTGGCGTGCGGCATCCAGTTCACCGGCGGCGAGGTGCAGGAAGCCGAGCCGGTTGTGCAGGCCGGTGAGTTCATCGGTCATGGAGAAGCGCTGGATGTCCTGCTCGACGCGTTCGCGTTCACAGGCTTCGTCATAGAGCAGCCGATTGGCGGCCACCAGGTCCTGGGTACGGGCGATGACACGCTGCTCCAGCTCGTCGTAGAGCTGGACGTTCTCCATCGCCACCGAGGTGGAATCCGCCAGGGCCTGCAGCAGGCCGACCTCCCGTACGTTGGCGAGGCGCGAAGTGGCCCAGTAGGTACCGATCGCCCCCACCGGGGCCATGCTGCGAATGGGCACCATCACCAGGCTTTTGACGAAGGTGGGACGGTAGGCATCGTGGGGAATGCGCGGGTCCTGGTAGATGTCTTCGATCACCGCAGGCTCGCGGTTGATCATGGCCCAGCCGCTGATGCAGGTTTCCATGGGAAAGCGCAGGCCTTTCCACAGTGGCGAGATGGCGTCTTCGTCCTTGTAGAAGCAGCGATCACCATCACGCAGGACAAAGGTGGCGCCATCTGCCCCTACCAGTTCCCGCGCGGCGCTGCGCACGATTTCGGCGATTCGGTCGAGATTGCGGGCCAGGGACAGCTCCTGGATGGCCCGTACCAGGCATTCGAGATTGCGTTCGTAGCTGACAGCGGAACCATCCATAGACCCACGCCTCCAGTCCGGGGCAAATACGCCCCGGATTCATATCAGCACAGAGCTTCAGTCCTTGCGAGAGGGCGACAGCAATTCGATCTTGTAACCATCCGGATCTTCGACGAACGCCAGGATGCTGGTGCCGTGCTTCATCGGACCCGGCTCGCGGGTGATCTTGCCGCCACGGGCGCGAATGTCCTCGCAGGCCTTGTAGACATCGTCGACTTCCAGCGCGATGTGGCCATAGGCGTTGCCCAGCTCGTACTTGTCCACACCCCAGTTGTAGGTGAGTTCGATCACGCTGTTGTGGGCTTCGTCGCCGTAGCCGACGAACGCGAGGGTGAACTGACCATCCGGGTAGTCCTTGCGACGCAGCAGGGTCATGCCCAGCACTTCGGTGTAGAAGGCGATGGATTTGTCCAGGTCGCCGACGCGCAGCATGGTATGCAGCAGTCTCATCGTTGCTTCCTCATCGGTTGCCCGTTTTTCTGGTTTCAAAATGAAAGAACCCCGGCTTATGGCCGGGGTTCTTAGGCTCACGCTGACAAGCTTATCAGAACAGCTTGCGGCCCTTGCCTGCGGCAATGCGCATGCGCAGCGCGTTGAGCTTGATGAAGCCAGCAGCGTCGGCCTGGTTGTAGGCGCCGGCATCGTCCTCGAAGGTGGCGATGTTGGCGTCGAACAGGGAGTCGTCGGACTTGCGGCCGACCACGATGACGTTGCCCTTGTACAGCTTCAGGCGAACTACGCCGTTCACGTTGGTCTGCGAGGCGTCGATCATCTGTTGCAGCATCAGACGCTCCGGACTCCACCAGTAACCGGTGTAGATCAGGCTGGCGTATTTCGGCATCAGCTCGTCTTTCAGGTGCGCGACTTCGCGGTCCAGGGTGATGGACTCGATGGCACGGTGAGCACGGAGCATGATGGTGCCGCCGGGGGTCTCGTAGCAGCCACGGGACTTCATGCCGACGTAGCGGTTCTCGACGATGTCGAGACGGCCGATGCCGTTGATGCCGCCAACGCGGTTCAGTTCGGTGAGCACCTGGGCCGGAGTCAGTTCCTTGCCGTCGATGGCGACGATGTCACCATTGCGGTAGGTCAGCTCGATGTAGGTCGGGGTATCCGGCGCTTTTTCCGGGGAAGTGGTCCACTTCCACATGTCTTCTTCGTGCTCGGTCCAGGTGTCTTCCAGCACGCCGCCTTCATAGGAGATGTGCAGCAGGTTGGCATCCATGGAGTACGGGGACTTCTTCTTGCCGTGACGCTCGATCGGGATACCGTGCTTCTCGGCGTAGTCCATCAGTTTCTCGCGGGACAGCAGGTCCCACTCGCGCCAGGGAGCGATCACTTTCACGCCCGGTTTCAGAGCGTAGGCACCCAGCTCGAAGCGAACCTGGTCGTTGCCCTTGCCGGTGGCGCCGTGGGAGATGGCGTCGGCGCCGGTCTCGTTGGCGATTTCGATCAGGCGCTTGGCGATCAGCGGACGGGCGATGGAAGTACCCAGCAGGTACTCGCCTTCATAGATGGTATTGGCGCGGAACATCGGGAACACGAAGTCGCGGACGAATTCTTCGCGCAGGTCATCGATGTAGATTTCCTTGACGCCCATCGCCTGAGCCTTGGCGCGGGCCGGTTCGACCTCCTCGCCCTGGCCGAGGTCAGCGGTGAAGGTCACCACTTCGCAGTTGTAGGTATCTTGCAGCCACTTGAGGATTACCGAGGTGTCCAGGCCACCGGAATAAGCCAGGACAACCTTCTTTACGTCCGCCATGCCATCAACTCCACGGGGGTTGTACGAAAAACCCGTGATTCTACTGACCCTGGCGGCCAAATTACAGTGGCGCGACAGCTTATGACGACGAGGCGACAGATTCTGTCAGTTGCGCGACGAGCGGCAGGGTCAGGAACCGGTCGGAGCCCCGGGGGCCGGAGCAGCGCCCTGGACACCCGGCGCGCTAGCCGGGGCGGCAGGCGCAGCGGCGGGAACACCAGGCTTGGCCGGAACGGGCGACTCAGCGGGTGCAGGTGCGGGAGCAGGGGCAGCGGCGGGCGCTTCCTCGGGCAGGTCGACGCGGGACAACTGCACGGTGGCCCGGCGGTTCTTCGCCCGATTGGCCGAGCTGTTGTTCGGCGCCAGCGGATAGCGCTCGCCATGGAAACGCATGACCATCTGCGCCTCGGGGAAGCCGTTGGCCTTGAAGTAGTCGTACACCGCCAGGGCGCGGCGACGGGACAGGTCTCGGTTGGTCAGGCGGTTGCCGCTGTTGTCGGAGTGACCGTCGATTTCGATGTGATTGACGCTGGGATCGGCCTTGATGAAGTCGAGCATGATTTCCAGCTTCGCCCGCGCCATCTCGTCCAGTTCCATGCCGCCCCCCGGAAAGCCGACCTGCACGTGCTTGACCTGGTCGAAGTTCACCGGCAGCAACTTGGCGGTGCAGGCGAGGTAATCCTGGTAGGCCTGGTTGAACTTCACCGGCAGGAGGCGCACTTCCATGGCATCGCCGCCCTGCAGGGTGCGATGACGTATGACTGGGCTGCGGCCTTCCATCAGGCCGGCAAGCAGTCGCCCGGCCTGTTGCTGGGAACTGTTGAAAGGCACCTCGCCCCCACCGACGCTGACGATGCCGAGGTTGATGTCCCCCCTCCCCGGCTGCCAGGGCGCCGCTGCCGCCAACAAGGTCGCCGAGCCCGCGCCCATCCAGCGCTCGTGCGCCTTCAGACGGAAAGTGGCCTGCTCGCCGGCGCGTCGCACGAACTCGCCGGCGCCGAAATCGGTGATGGGCTGCGACAGGCGGCACTCGAACTTGTCGCCCTCGACTTTCCACTCCACCTTCTCCAGGCGCGTCTGGAAGGTGATGGCCATGACCGGCAGGCTGGCGAACAGACTCAGGATGGCGAGATAGCGCTGGCGCACGGCAGGCTCCACGGGGAATTACGGCGTTCCTGCTGGATATCGGTATCGCGCGGCAAAACTTGAGCGCGGATTTACCGGCTCAGCCGCCCGAGGATCAGGCCCCGCGTGCCCCTGCAGGGCTTTTCCGGTAGCATGTCGGCCCAGTTCTGCCCGCCTGGAAGCCCCTCATGTCCGACCGTTTGACCCTCCTGCGTCCCGACGACTGGCACATCCATCTGCGCGATGGTGCCGTCCTGGCCCACACCGTTGCGGATGCTGCCCGTACTTTCGGCCGCGCCATCATCATGCCCAACCTGGTTCCGCCGGTTCGCAATGCCGAGGAAGCCGATGCCTATCGCCAACGCATCCTCGAAGCCCGTCCAGCGGGCAGCCGATTCGAGCCCTTGATGGTGCTGTACCTCACCGACCGCACCAGCCCGGAGGACATCCGCGCGGCCAAGGCTTCCGGCTTCGTGCATGCGGCCAAGCTCTATCCGGCCGGCGCCACCACCAACTCGGATTCCGGCGTCACCAGCGTCGACAAGATCTTCCCGGCCCTGGAAGCCATGGCCGAAGTCGGCATGTTGTTGCTGGTCCATGGTGAAGTGACCCGTGGCGAGATCGACGTGTTCGACCGCGAGAAGGTGTTCATCGACGAGCACCTGACCCGTGTGGTCGAGCGCTTCCCGACCCTGAAGGTGGTGTTCGAACACATCACCACCGGCGACGCGGTGCAGTTCGTGCAATCGGCTTCGGCCAACGTGGGCGCCACCATCACCGCCCACCATCTGCTGTACAACCGTAACCACATGCTGGTTGGCGGCATTCGCCCGCACTTCTATTGCCTGCCGATCCTCAAGCGCAACGTGCATCAGGAAGCCCTGCTGGACGCCGCCACCAGCGGCAATGCCAAGTTCTTCCTCGGCACTGACTCGGCCCCCCACGCCAAGCACGCCAAGGAAGCCGCCTGCGGCTGCGCCGGCTGCTACACCGCCTATGCGGCCATCGAGCTGTATGCCGAGGCCTTCGAGCAGCGCAATGCCCTGGACAAGCTGGAGTCCTTCGCCAGCTTCCACGGCCCGGACTTCTACGGCCTGCCGCGCAACACCGACCGCATCACCCTGGTGCGTGAAGAATGGACTGCCCCCGCTACCCTGCCGCTGGGCGAGCAGGTAGTGGTACCGCTACGCGCTGGCGAGAAGCTGCGCTGGCGCATGCTGGAGGAACAAGCGTGAGCGAAGACCTCTACGACGACGAACTGGACGGCAGCCTGCCATCCGGCCCGCGCCACCCCATGGCGGCGCGTTTCCGTGGTTACCTGCCGGTAGTGGTGGACGTGGAAACCGGCGGTTTCAACGCCGCGACCGATGCCCTGCTGGAGATCGCCGCGACCACCATCGCGATGGATGAACAGGGTTTCCTCTATCCGGACCACACCCACTTCTTCCGCATCGAGCCGTTCGAAGGCGCCAATATCGAACAGGCCGCGCTGGAGTTCACCGGGATCAAGCTGGATCACCCGCTGCGCATGGCGGTGAGCGAGGAGCACGCGCTGACGGAAATCTTCCGCGGCCTGCGCAAGTCGATCAAAGCCAACGGCTGCAAGCGCGCCATCCTGGTCGGCCACAACTCCAGCTTCGACCTCGGCTTCCTCAATGCTGCGGTGAACCGGACGGCCCTCAAGCGCAATCCGTTCCACCCCTTCTCCAGCTTCGACACCGCGACCCTGGCTGGCCTCGCCTACGGCCAGACCGTGCTAGCCAAGGCCTGCCAGGCCGCCGGCATCGAGTTCGACGGCCGCGAGGCCCACTCGGCGCGCTACGACACCGAGAAGACCGCCGAGCTGTTCTGCGGCATCGTCAACCGCTGGAAGGAAATGGGCGGCTGGATCGACGACGAGGACTGACCTCGGCATCCAGTTGTAGGAGCAAGCTTGCTCGCGAAGCTTCGCCAGCAAGCTGGCCCCTACCAACACCCAGACATGAAAAAGCCCGGCAAATGCCGGGCTTTTTCTTGACCTGGAAACGCTTACAGGGAAGAAGCGTTTTCAGCCAGGTACTGGGCAACGCCTTCCGGAGAAGCGGTCATGCCCTTGTCGCCTTTCTTCCAGTTGGCCGGGCAGACTTCGCCGTGCTCTTCGGTGAATTGCAGGGCATCGACCAGACGCAGCAGCTCGTCCATGTTACGACCCAGCGGCAGGTCGTTGACGATCTGGGAACGCACAACGCCGTTCTTGTCGATCAGGAAAGCGCCACGGTAAGCAACACCGTCTTCGGACTCTACGTCGTAGGCCTTGGCGATTTCGTGCTTCATGTCGGCAGCCAGGGTGTACTTGACCGGGCCAATGCCACCCTTGTCCACCGGGGTGTTACGCCAGGCGTTGTGGGTGAAGTGGGAGTCGATCGATACGCCGATCACTTCCACGCCGCGAGCCTGGAATTCCGGGATGCGGTGGTCCAGGGCGATCAGCTCGGACGGGCAGACGAAGGTGAAGTCCAGCGGGTAGAAGAACACCAGACCGTATTTGCCTTTGATGGCCGAGGACAGGTTGAAGCTGTCAACGATTTCGCCATTGCCCAGAACGGCGGCAACGGTGAAGTCCGGAGCTTGCTTGCCTACGAGAACGCTCATTCAATGTCTCCTGAGTTGTCATGAGTAGTCAGAGGGTCGGGGTCACAGCCTGGCCGACCAATGTGGCGACGCCATGACACCCGCTTCCAAAAGGACGGGCAATCATACACTTGGAGTGCACACCCGCCCACCGCTTTCGACTGACGGGTCAACCTCTGCCAGCACCCACCGATTCCCTCTGGAACGCCTCTGGTCCGGGCGTTTCAAGACGATCTTTGACAATCATTCTCATTACTATTAGTATCCCCTCCATCCAACCACTCCCCGAGTTCTGAGTGCTATGTACGTCTGTCTCTGTCTAGGTGTCACTGACGGTCAAATTCGCGAAGCCATCTATGAAGGCTGCTGCAGCTATCGCGAAGTACGCAACACCCTGGAAGTGGGTACCCAATGCGGCAAATGCGCATGCCTCGCCAAACAGGTGGTCAAGGAGACCCTGGCCGAGGTGCAGAGCAGCCAGGCGGCCCTCGCCTACCCTGCGGCATACGCCATCGCCTGACCATTCGGCGGAATCACAGGAAACCGGACCTCAGCGTCCGGTTTTTTTGTGCCTGATTTTCAATAATTTAGAGTTCAAATGTAGAAGTAAAACATTCTTATTAATATTCAAATTTATTTGCAATTCAACAACTTAGATTTGACACACTAAGTTGTGAGGATCAGAATTTATCGACCACCCACCTTCTACGGCAGGACTCCACATGAAAGGCGACAAGAAAGTCATACAGCATCTCAACAAGATCCTCGGTAACGAGCTTGTTGCGATCAACCAGTACTTCCTGCACGCCCGCATGTACGAAGATTGGGGCCTGAAGAAACTGGGCGACCACGAGTACCACGAGTCCATCGACGAGATGAAGCATGCGGACAAGCTGATCAAGCGCATCCTCTTCCTCGAAGGCCTTCCCAACCTGCAAGACCTTGGCAAGCTGATGATCGGCGAGAACACCAAGGAGATGCTGGCCAGCGACCTCAAGCTGGAGCAGGCAGCGATACCGGACCTGAAGACAGCCATTGCCTACTGCGAAAGCGTGGGTGACTACGGCAGCCGCGAACTGCTGGAAGAGATCCTCGAGTCCGAGGAAGAACATATCGACTGGCTGGAAACCCAACTGGGCCTGATCGACAAAGTCGGCCTGGAGAACTATCTGCAGTCGCAGATGGACGAATAATCCGGCAGCACAAAAAAAGCCCCGCTAATGCGGGGCTTTTTTTATTTGGTATTTCTGCAATCAGAGCTGGATAAAGAAGAACGCTATCAATCCGCAAATAACGCGGTGAAATAAACCAACAACTTCCAGCAATAAAAAGCCCCGCATTAGCGGGGCTTTTTTCGAAACCGGAGCGGATCAGGCGCTGGCCTTGCTCACGGCATCCTTGACCAGGGTCTGCAGCTCACCCTTTTCGAACATCTCGGTCATGATGTCGCTACCACCAACCAGTTCACCGCCTACCCACAGTTGCGGGAAGGTCGGCCAGTTCGCGTACTTCGGCAGATTGGCGCGGATTTCCGGGTTCTGCAGGATGTCGACGTAAGCGAACTTCTCGCCACAGCCCATCAGGACTTGCGCGGCGCGGGCCGAGAAGCCGCACTGCGGAGCGTTCGGCGAGCCTTTCATGTACAGCAGGACAGTGTTGTTGGCGATCTGCTCTTTGATGGTTTCGATGATATCCATTGGGCACCTCGGCTGAACTTTCCGACTGGCGAGTCGGCGGGATGGCGGCATTGTAACGGAAAGCCGAGCAGCGCGCTCGGACTTCCCTTGTCTTCAGGCGGCCACCACTTCCACAGGAACGCCATTGAGTGCGGCATTGCCGGAAACGGCATCCAACTGGCGCTCATCCGTCAGGTCGTTGGCACTGGCTCCCGGCTGCTCACTCGCGATTCCCAGGCGCACGCCCGGCCGCGCATGGCCCCAACCGTGAGGAAGGCTGACTACGCCCGGCATCATGTCCTCGCTGGCGCCTACCTCCACCTCGATCATCCCGACCCTCGAGCGCACCTTCACCCGCTGCCCGTCGACCAGACCGCGTGCTTCGAGGTCATGCGGGTGCATCAGCAACTGGTGACGCGGCTTGCCTTTCACCAGACGGTGGTAGTTGTGCATCCAGGAGTTGTTGCTGCGCACATGGCGACGACCGATGAGCACGAGTTCTCCCTCACGGGGAACGGGCTGTGCCGCAAAGCGATCAAGATCGGCCAGGAGAATCGACGGCGCAGCCTCGACCTTGCGGCTGGCTGTCTTCAGCCGGCCGGCCAGATTGGGTTTGAGCGGGCCGAGGTCGACGCCGTGGGGATGCTCGCGAAGGCGCGCAACAGAAAGCTTGTGTTCCGAGCGGTCACCGTAGGCACCCGCACGCAGACCCAGATCGATCATCTGCTGAGGCGCCATGGTGGGCTTCAATTCGACACCGGTGCGCGCGGCAAACGCCTTGGCCAGGCCGACGAAGATTTCCCAGTCATCCAGCGCACCGACAGGCTTGCTCAGCACGGGCTCGTTGAAGCGAGTGACGTTGCGAACGGCGAAAACGTTGAAGGTGGTGTCGTAGTGCTCGTGCTCGAGGGGCGCGGTGGGTGGCAGGATCAGATCGGCGTAGCGGGTGGTTTCGTTGATATAGAGGTCGATGCTGAGCATGAACTCCAGACCATCCAGCGCCTGTTCCAACTGGCGTCCGTTGGGCGTGGACAGCACCGGATTGCCGGCCACTGTCACTAGGGCCCGGATTTGCCCTTCCCCAGGCGTGAGCATCTCCTCGGCCAGCGCAGCCACCGGTAGCTCGCCGCCATACTCGGGCAGGCCGGATACCCGGCTCTGCCAGCGATTGAAATGACCGCCCGACGTGGCGGCTACCAGATCCACCGCCGGCTCAGTGCAGAGCACCCCACCCACCCGATCCAGGTTGCCGGTCACCAGGTTGATGAGCTGGATCAGCCATTGGCAAAGGCTGCCGAAGGCCTGGGTCGAGACACCCATGCGGCCGTAGCAGACGGCGCTTTCAGCGGCTGCAAAGTCCCGGGCCAATTGGCGAATGCGCTCTGCCGGAACACCGCAGCGCTGGCTCATGGCTTCGGGCGTGAATCGGGCAATGGCTTCGCGCACCTGTTCCAGGCCTTCCGTCTCAAGGTGCGTAGCGCGACCGAGCCCCTCTTCGAACAGGGTATTGAGCAAGCCGAACAGCAGCGCCGCATCCTGCCCCGGACGCACGAACAAATGCTCATCGGCCATGGCCGCGGTTTCGCTGCGCCGGGGGTCCACCACCACCAGCTTGCCTCCCCGCGCCTGCAGCGCTTTAAGGCGCTTCTCCACGTCCGGCACGGTCATGATGCTGCCGTTGGACGCCAGTGGATTACCGCCCAGGATGAGCATGAATTGCGTGTGATCGATGTCCGGAATCGGGATCAGCAAACCGTGGCCGTACATCTGCTGGCTGATCAGGTGATGGGGCAACTGGTCCACCGAGGTCGCCGAGAAGCGTCCACGGGTGCGCAGCAGGCCGAGGAAGTAGTTGCTGTGGGTCATCAGCCCGTAGTTGTGCACGCTCGGGTTGCCCTGATAAACGGCCACCGCATTGTTGCCATGGCGCGCCTGGATATCCGCCAGACGCTCGGCCACCAGCCCGAAGGCATCATCCCACTCGATGGGCAGCCATTCGTTGCCAGCTCGGCGCATGGGTTGGCGAATACGGTCCGGATCGTTCTGGATGTCCTGCAGGGCCACGGCCTTGGGACAGATATGGCCACGGCTGAAACTGTCCTGGGCATCTCCCTTGATGGAGAGAATGCGCCGGCTGCCATCCGCCTGGTCCTCGGTCTCGATGGTCAGGCCGCAAATGGCCTCACAGAGATGGCATGCACGGTGATGAAGGGTCTTGGTCATTGCCTGGCCTCATTCTTGTTCGAGACGACCGGTCAGGTCGCAAGTACAAGACTATGGAACCAGAACCGCCGCCAGGCCAGCAGCGTCACCGCCATGAATCGGCAGGCATCATGCCTGCCGATTCACCTGTACCGTCAGCGAATGGACTGGATGGTGCCTTTGTTGCCTGTCACCTTGGCAGTCACCTTCTTGAACACGAAGTAATCCTGCACGCTCAGCTCGTAGCGCGGCGCGACGATCAGGTCTGCGCCCGACTCCTTGACGGCCTTGTAGGCAGCAGCGGACTTGACGGAAGAGATGGGGTCCGGGCCGAAAGGCAGGCCACCGCTACCGTCGCCGCCATACGCCACACCATCGGCGAACTCCGAGTCCCCGCCGAACTGCAGGAAGCTGAACAGGATGTTCACCTCGGACTGCCCAGTGATTTGTTCGCCCACTTTGATATCGGCCTTGAGGTCGGTATTCACACTGCCGTTAAGCGGTGAAGTCGGTTGGCTGACGTTGTAGCTGGTGCAGCCGGTCAGGGCAGCGAATGTGGCAGCCATGAAAGTGGGGACAAGAAACTTCTTCATTGGGATCTCCATGGATCTTGGAAAGTCTGAACAGCTCCGCTGAATTTCCATACGCGGTAACCGTCCCCGGAAATCACCCGAATCCGGGGACGCGCAAACCTATCAATCCGCCTCGCGGGGCATCAGTTCACGCGTTCCGAAACGACCTTCAGATAGTTTCCCGTCCAGTGGTGGCAAATGAGGAAGTCCCCGCGCCTCAGGGCGTAGGCTCAGCCAGGCAGACTCGATTGCGACCGGCGCTCTTGGCCCGATAGAGCGCGGCATCGGCCTGCTCCAGAAGGTGCCCTGGACTGTCGCCCTGCCCCGGCACCGCGCTGTGCGCTCCGACGCTCACGGTCACCACGCCAAAGGGATTGCCGGAGTGGACCAGACCCTGCTCGTAGACGGCTTGCCGTATCCGCTCAGCCACCAGGCGCGCGCCGGCGACGTCGGTATGGGGCAGCAGCACGGCGAACTCCTCGCCGCCATAACGGGCCACGGTGTCCCCGGCGCGCACCTTGAAGCGACGCAGCACGTCGCCCACTGCCTTGAGGCAGACATCGCCCGCCTGGTGACCGTAGTGGTCGTTGTAGGCCTTGAAGAAATCGACGTCGATCATCACCAGGGCCAGCGGCGAGCCTACCGTGGCGGCGCGGTGGTACTCGACCTGCAAGGCCTGGTCGAACTGCCGTCGATTGGAGATGCCGGTCAGGCTGTCGCGGTTGGCGAGTCGGAACAGCTCGCGATTTTCCCGCGCGATGTTCTGGGCGGCGGCCATGCGCTTGCGCATCCGCGTAGCCAGCCCGCCACCGACAAGCATCAGCGCCAGCACCAGCATCGCCACCAGGCAAGCGACCACCATGGTCTTGCGTCCCCATTCGGCCAGCACTTCCTGGCGGGACATGGACACCGCGACCACCAGCGGGAAGTGGTCCAGGGCGCGGTAGGCATAGATGCGGTCCACCCTGTCGAGCACGGAAATACTCGACCCCAAGCCGACCGGCGAACGCTTGAGGTCAGACTGGAACATGTAGCTGCCAGCCATGCTATCCCCGGTAGCACCGGACATTTCCGGCCGCCGGTAGATGATGGTGCCGTCGTTCATGGCGATCAGCAGGGAACCCTGCACGCCCATGTCGAAGTGCTTGTAGAACTCGCGGAAGTGTTCGATGCGGATGGTCGCCAGCACCACCCCGGCAAAACGGCCGTCCTTGTCATTGAAGCGGCGCGACACCGGCAGAATCCACTCGCCCGTAGAGCGGCTGCGAATGGGGTTGCTCACTTCGGTATCGCGGCTCACGGAATGGAGATGATGCTGGAAGTAGGCCCGATCCGAGTTGTTCGCGTAGCCCGCCGGCGGCGGATTGGTGTAGTAGAGCCAACGCCCTTCGGCGTCATAGACGAACAGCCCGGCCAGTTGCGAGGCGCGCTGCTTGTAGGTCACCAGCAATTGATTGATGGCTTCGGGACTGTTTTCGCCCCGTTCCAGCAGGTTCACCAGGCCGCCAAGGATGATGTCGGCTTCCTTGATGGACTCCTGGCCATGCTGGGCAATGGAATAGGCCAGGTTGGCATTGGCCTTGTCCGCCTCTCGCAGGTAGACCTGTTTCGAATCCAGCACCTGGGCCAGGTTCATCAGGATGGCCCCCAGCCCCGCCAACAGCAGCAGTGCGTACGCCAACCACAGGGAACGCCGCGTTCCCTGGGTGCCCTGAACGGGCTCCGGACCGGTTCCAGCCATCCGCATACTCCTCACTGCCCGTGCCTGCGCTCACCTTAGACAAGCGCCTGTGCCGAAACAATCTGGAATGATGGACATTTGCCGCCGATCCCGACGCCGTTGTACAACGTCCGGCCTCACGCAAACGGCACGCTAGAGCGGCCCACCCGATTGCGCCGAAAACTCCCGGACGCCCGGCGCATAGCCACGAACGACGCGGTTTCCGGACATATTGGAAAACCGCGACATTTCCTTATGATGCCGACAGGGGTCCAAAGGGGCCTACAGGGCAGTAAAACCGGCACTTTCGCACCCGCGACATTCCCTGATTTCCCCTGTTTTCCCCATCGATTGGTACGAAAAGTGGTATTGAGTTCGTCTTGATTTAGCTGTCACGCACTTCATAGGGAGAGTGGCGTCATGCTGACGATTGCGAGGCTAAAGGAAGTCCTGCACTACAACCCGGAGACCGGGAATTTCACATGGCTGGTTAACAAGCGACGGGCGAAGGCTGGCGACACAGCCGGTTCAATCATCACTTATGGCTACATCCTGATTCGCGTTGACCAGACCCGACAGCTGGCTCATCGCCTTGCTTGGTTCTATGTGCACGGCCGCTGGCCTGATGGCGACATCGACCACGTAAACGGAATTACGTCGGACAACAGAATCGCAAACCTCCGAGAAGCCACCAGGGCAGAAAATCTCAAGAACGCCAAAGTCAGCGCCAGATCATCGACTGGCGTCAAAGGTGTCAGCCGGTGTTCGGGCAAGTTTCGCGCGACAATTCGCTTCGATGGAAGGCGAGTGCATCTAGGCCTCTTTAACTCAATCGAAGAAGCCGAGGCTGCCTACAAAGAAGCAGCCGAGAAACACCATGGCCAATTCGCATCGCACCTTAGCCGATAACTCCAGCCTTCCAGTAATGCAGCAGTAGCGTAACGAGGACGCTGCATCGCCCGCCATGCCTGGCTTCGAGATCGAAACTGTCTAAAACGAAATGCCGAGATAGCGCCCTGGAAAGCCAGTAATTCCGGGATGAATCGCGTTAGTTTTAGACAGCATTTCGCGCCCGTTCTGGGCACTCCGACTACCCTTTCGCAACACCCAACTTTCATCCGACCGACGCCTGTAGCAGAGGCGAAGCGGCCGAAGACCACCGCGTCGAATCAGTTCGAACGGCCTCCACCCAGCCTAGAATCCTGTCTACGAAATCAGCAACGATCCACACCACCCATGACGGAGGGTCAGACTCGTGTTGAAAGCCAGGGTCAATGAAATTAGAAGGAAATTGACAGCTACTGCACTTGGCCTGCTTGCCGTTACGGGCGCCTTTGCAGAGCCCCGGAAGGTTGAGGCAGTTCCATGGTGCGTGATCAACAGCGATGGGCTGTGGATCAATACAATCATCGAGTCTGTGGAGACTCCAATTAAGGGAGCAGATGCCCAAAATACTCCAAATACTTACAGATACTATTGGGCCATCCACTGCTACATGGCTACAGGCGACTGCGTTGCCTCAGGTCTGAACCTCGATAACTTGGAAAAAGGCGAGCCTATCGGCTTCGGCGAATTGGTTCAGCCCGATGGCATGAGACTCGTTTCTGTGGCGGGCAAAGTTGCCACAATAGTTTGGGGGATAAACACATTCACGTTGGATGTGTCTAAGCAGCTAGTGTCTTACAGGAACTCCGGCCAGACGACTGACACCGTCGGCTCTGGTCCCTGCGCCCCGTAATCTGCAGTGAGGCGGAATCAGACGGCCGCCACGAAGAAGGAATGACCATGTGCGGACGCTACGTCACCCCATCTGATCGGGCCATTGAGGACTTCTGGCATATCGGCGCCCGCGATTCTGGACGCTGGGTCCAGAGCTTCAACGCCGCCCCAACCACCCAGGTGCCCATATTGCGCCTGGACCATGGCGGCGAGGCAGAGCTTGTCACTGCTCGCTGGGGCCTGATCCCTTTTTGGTGGAAGCAGCCGAAGCCTCCAAGTCTGAGCTTCAATGCCCGCAGCGAGGAAGCCGCAAAGAAGCCTATGTGGCGTTCGTCGCTGCAGCGACAGCGCTGCATCATGCCCGCGCAGGGCTGGTACGAATGGAATGAGCATCAGCGCGTCAGGAATCGCGCCGGGCTCCTCGTGAATCAACCCTACTATCACCACGCCGCGAATAACGAGGTACTGGCCATTGCGGGGCTTTGGGCCACTTGGACAGGTCCGGAGGGTCAGGAGGTCGTGACTTGCGCCCTGCTGACCAAGGACGCTGCCGGCCCGGCCGCTGACATCCACCACCGGATGCCAGTAATCCTGCGGCCGGAGCAGTTCGACATCTGGTTGTCGCCAAGCACCAGCGCCGAGCAAGTCCACAGTACCATCGCGATAAGCCGAGAGGACTTCGCTGCCCACCCGGTCACCACGGACGTCGGCAACAACCGCAACGATTCCCCGGAGCTGCTGGAGCCGGTCGTGGTGGTGCTGGCGGACTAGCGTCCGGATAGCGGTTCTATGATTTCTGACCTTCCCAAGGTATCGTCAGCTGGGCTGATAACCACGGATGGCTAAGGAGGGCGTATGGGTCTCGAAGACCGCGACTGGTTCCAGGAAGCTCGCGCGGAACGGGATGGCAAGGGGTGGAAGCGTCCTGGCCGATTCACCGCTCCCAAGCCCGACGTTAGCACCGGCCCGGTCCAGCGCGATCCGCGACCACCCAAACCGCGCACTACCCCGTCCTATGTTCATCTACAGGCGCAGGAAATCCTCGAAGCTCGCAACAATAAGTCAGCGCCTCCATTCTTCCTGGCGGTCCTGCTGTTCGTCTTCCTCTCGGTAGGCGTCGGCGCGCTCTATCTTTACTTCTGACGGTCACCCCTCACGCGGCCATAGGCCATCTCGCACGCCTGCCCCGCTACCCCCCTTCGGTCGGCCTCAGCAGCATAGAGTCGAGCAGCCTCTCCAATCCGGCGGAGCAGGTCGGCTCGCATTCGGGCGTCGTCTTCGGCTGCCTGGCCGAGCTGGGCAGTGATGGAATTTCCGCAGGCTCGGCTCCTTCGCTCTGCTTCGTCGAAGCGCCGCTGCAACCGCTCGAGAGCATCGCCAGCCCGAGCAGCATCGGTCCGAGCCACTTCCAGTTTCCTATCCGCTTCATTCCCCACCTCGTCCACCGCCTTCTGGCGGCGTTGCTCTTCTGTTCGGGCCTGGGCATCAGCACGCCGATCGCGCTCCGACACTTCCAGGCGGTAATCAGCCAGTTCGCTGCGGGCGCCTGCAGCATCGGCCTGGGCACTGCTGACACGTAGTTGCTGGCCTCCAGACACTAGGAGCAGCACCAGCGCCCACCAGCACCAGGCCGGCACTACCTTCAGCCAGGTCACGCCAACCTCCCGCCAGCAGCCAGGTAATGGGCTAGTAGGTCGTCCAGCTTGTGTTCGTTCTGCCCGTAGCCCGCGCCCGGGAGGCTGGCCCAGATGTTCCGGCACTTGGCGATTGCTTCCGGGATACGTCCGACCTGTATGTCATCCAGGGCCCGTCGCTCCCGGATTTGCCGGAGCGCCACGCGGTCCTGGTTCTCAGGCGTGAATCCGCCCCGCAGGTCCAGCAGCATTCGGTAGGTGTCCCAGTACCGGGAAAGCAATTGGTATCGGCCGGCAGCCGTGGACTTGATCCCCAGCCGAGGTAGGGGAACCAGCCGGCGGGGGTGGTCGGCGTATCCCTCGAACAGACCGCCTCCCACCACGACGTCATAGCCATGGTCCTTTGTCCGCTGATTTGGGTGATCGGTACCCTCAGACCAGGCCAGCATGTCCAGGAAGGCGAGCACGTTCGAGCCGCCCGCCTGGGCAGCAGTGAGTCGAGCCATGGGGTTCTCCAGAAATGAAAAACCCCGCCGGAGCGGGGTTGGATTGGTCAGGCGGCTAATAGCCGTCGTAGATCGAGAGGATGCCAAGCACCCCGGGCGAGACGCTTCTGCACCATCGTCTTGAATTGGTCAGGCGAGAGATCACATTGGCGCCGATGACGTGCCTGATTGCAGAACCGGCAGGCGGCCACGATGTTGTCGCGCCCTCCCCCTCCGCCTTCCTTGTGCGCCACAAGGTGCTCGCCCGTGCACTGCAGGCGCTCGACCTGATTCATGGTCAGCCCATGCCGGGCGGCGAACTGTTCGGGATTGCCCTGCCACATGGGCAGATGACAATAAAAGCAGCGACCACCCTGAGCTTGGAAAGCCTGGGCGCGGGGTTTGATGAGGGATTGTCGAGCGGGCATGGCCGACTCCTTCAGATTAGAGGGAATCCGCTCATACCAAGTGGAATGACACGGTACCTGCAGGAGCGTTCCTGCAAGCCAAATAACAAGTCGCACCCTTTATTGGATGCGCTCGAGCCGAATCTAGATCATTCGCCGCGAAAGGATCAAGACCTAGCAGAGCCTTACCAGGAAATCCCCGCCACCTGCTCCAGCGTTTCCGCGTTCTGCACCTGCCGCTCCAGGTTGTGCCGCTTTCCGGTCAGGCTGGCGCTGACGACGCTGTAGGCCTGGTTCTTTGCCTGCACCTTCGCCGCGAGCTCGGCTCGGGTTTCGCCGAAGCCTCGAGCCAACAACAGGGCATCGAGGAAGGGTGCCGGAGCCTGGGCATCCTCCGCCAGGGCGGCCGCCTCGCTGAGTTGAATCGGCCAGGACTCCCGTTCGGCATCCGGGTATTGCTGCTTGATGGCCACGAACTCTGCTTCGTAAGCCAGGTTGATAGTGGCGAGCTGAATGTCCTTAGCAGCGCTCAACAACTCAGGCGCCGTCGGTAGCGCCAGGTCCTCCGGCCACATGGCTAGGTACGGGCCATTGCCGTCGTCTTGGAAGTACCAGTCTTTTCCCGCCGCCAACTGCGGGTATTTGTGCCGGATGGCCTGGGCCGATGATGTATCGATCATGGTTATACCTCGATCATGGAGAACACCGCGTCACCGCGGCGGTATCTCAAAGGCGCTGAACAGTGTGGTGCCGCT
Source organism: Pseudomonas sp. BN414 (assembly GCF_029871275.1). NCBI lineage: Bacteria > Pseudomonadati > Pseudomonadota > Gammaproteobacteria > Pseudomonadales > Pseudomonadaceae > Pseudomonas > Pseudomonas sp. BN414. Next base: position 169,609 of record NZ_SSOL01000033.1, on the reverse strand, counting down.
GGCTGCTGTGCCGGTGACATCGCGCGCGGTGCCTTGGCCGTTGTAGGCGTACAGTTCGATCACGTCACCGGCAGCGAGGCGGATCATCGCCGCGCCGACGGCGGTGATAAATGCGGAGCTGACCGGCGTGGTGACGTAGCCTGCGTGGCGGACCGCCGTGCCGTTCTTGTAGAACCGCAGCATGAAAATGTCGTTTACCGCCGTGGTTAGGAAGGTTGCGTTGGCGTTGAGCTGATAGTCGCCCGCCCGCGGAGCGATGAAGCGGCTGTTCGGCAGGTCGAAGCCGGAGCCCTCGTCGAACTCCTCCGAACCGAAAGTGATCTTGGTGAAGGCTGCCCCCGCGATCGATTGGGTCGCGGTCTTCGCCGCCGAGCAGCGCACCGACAGCCGCTTGTTGACCAGCGCCACCCATCCCGTGCCGTCACACAACAGCAGCAGCACCTCGCTTGCCATCAGCGTGGTCGTGGCCACCCCGTCCACCAGTTCGCTGGCGTTGGGGTCGACGGTGATCAGCCCGGTCAGCGTGGTGGCACCGCGCAGGCCGATCAGCTTGCCCGCGTTGCCAGAAACAGCCGGCAGCCCAACTGTGTACGCGCTTGCCCCGGAGCACACATGCATCTTGCCGAACGCCGTAGCGGTCAAGGTAGTCGCACCCGTGACTGACACCTCGCTGTTCACGAGGCTGGCCAACAGATCTCCTGCCGTGCCGCCTCCTCCCGCAGCAGCAATGGTCAGCGTATTGGCTGCATCGTTGTACGTCAGGGTGATGTTGCTACCCTGGACCAGGAATCCGCCAACGATGTCCTGGACCGCCTCGGTCAGGTCGCTGATGGTGCTAGCCGATTGGGTACCGGTGTGGTTGGCCCGACTCTTCAGGTTGCCGTCGGTGTCGTTCGCCGTAGCGCCCGTGGCCACACCATCCAATTTGGTCTTGTCAGCGCCGCTCATGAACCCGGCCGCCCCGTCGGCGACCACCACCGCATGGGCGCTGCCGCCCGCACCGGCGTGGCTCAGCGGCGCGTAGGCGGCGTTGCCCTCGGTCGGGGTCAGGTACTGCGGGTGCGGATCACTGGCGCCGATGTGGTCCCCCACTGCGGTGCTAGCGGCGCCCGCAGGGTCCGCGCCGACGTCGGCTGCATCCAGCACCACCACGCCGGTCTGACCGTTCACCGAGTCCACCGCACCGCCACCACCACCCCCACTGCTGGAGATGGTCAGGGTACCCGCGACGTCGTCGTAGACCAGGGTGATGTTCGTCCCCGGCACCAAGAACGTCGCCACGCGGTCGTCCAGCGCCTCGCTAAAGTCGCTGATCGTGGCCGCCAGCTGGGTGCCGGTATGAGTCGCGCGGTCACGCAGCTGCGCATCGGAGGCGTTCGCCGTTGCGCCACTGGCGATTCCGCTCAACTTTGACTTTTCGGCGGTGCTGTAGTCCTCAGTGGAGAGCCCCTTGCCCGCCACCTTGTCGACCTTGGTATTCAGTCCGTCGGCAAGGTCTACCTGATCGAGCAGGGTCCCACCGATAGCGCCCCACACGGTCGGCGCCGCCGGGATGGCGCCGGCATCGCTGGTAGTGCCGTCGCTGTAGGTGATGATCAGGTGACCGCTGCCGTTCACCGTCACGCTGGTGATGCTGCGGCCTTCTTCGCCCGCCGGACCCTGGAACGGTACGCCATCGGACCAGCCGCCCGGAGCGCCCTCGCGTAGGTACAGGTCGCCGGTATCGGTGGCCAGGAAGGCGAAGCCCTCAGCCTCGTCGTCGTACTGATCGCGCGCGGCCAGGAGACCGAAGGCGTCGATCTGGAAGGCCGGGCCCATTGGACCAGGCACACCCTGGCCGCCCGCGGTGAGGACCCAGGCGCTTTCGCAGGTGCCAGACGGGACCGTGCCGGCCGGGTAGACCGTGGCCTTGCCGGTGGCGGCGCGGTAACTCTCCCCACTGGGGAATGCCAGATCGAGGTACCAGACGCCCTCCTTCCAAGTCAGCGCGGCGGTTTGCTCGTCGGAGAGCAGCAGCTCCACCCAGCCAGCGGCATGGACGGTTGGTGCCAGGCTGAGCAGCTCGGTTCCGGCAGCATCCAGCACCTTCAGGGTGGCGGCTGCGCCGGTCAGGTCCACCGGCAGGTAGTAGCTCAGCTCACCGCCCTTGGGCAGCAGGCCGGTGGCAGCCAACGGATTGATGTCCAGGTGCCCGGCATCCACCACCTGGGCCAGGTGCGGCAGCGCGCGGGGAAACTCCTTGTTCAGCGCCGGGAAGCCGGTGACGCCCCGCACCCACACCGGCCAGTCGGTCGGCAGATCATGGTCGACGGTCAAACGCACGGGCGAAGTGCTGGCGACGGCGGTGATCGACCGGTAGGCCAGCTCCGGCTGCATGACGCGCAGGATCTGGCGGAAGGTCGCGCCCTGAATAACGGACAGGTCTAGGCGGGCCGGCTGCATGCGGCTGCTCCTTGTCGGTATGAATGAAGTCGGAATGGGTGGAGCGCTAGCCCCAGGCCACGCTGCGGCTGGTGTTGGGCGGCAGGCCGCCCGTGGGGTTGGCCAGCTTGGTCTCATCGCTCAGGCGATAGCGGGTCAGGAACGGCGTCGTCGAGTGGACCACCGCCAGAACAGTGCCATCCGGGCTCACGGCCACACCGCGCCCGATGCCTGCCGGGGAACCGCCAGCCATGGCCGCGCGCTTGCTCCAGTCGCTGGTGTCGTAGCGAGTCAGGAACGGGCTGGTGTCATGGGCGACATACAGGGTTTCGCCGTCCAGCCCAAAGCAGACGGCATTCCCCGCCGCTGGCGGATCGCCGCCAGCCAGCGTGACCAGGCTCCAGTCGCTGGTGCGCAGCACGGTGAGGAACGGGGTCGTCGCATGTGCGAACGCCAGCAACGCGCCGTCAGGGCTAAAAGCGATCCCATTGGGCTGGCCTGCCGGACCCAATACCGGGTTGCTCAACTTCCCCCAGGTCGACGGGTTGTACATGGAGAAGTAAGGCGAAGCCGTGTGCCCGAGCACCACCTTCGAACCATCGGGACTGAACGCGATGGAGAAAATCTGGCTCCCCAGCGGGATGCTGGGGTTGGCCCGTTTCGTCCAGGTGTCCGTCGGGTAGATGGTCACGTACGGGAAAGTGGCATGCCCCACCACCAGTTGCGTACTGTCAGGGCTGAACGCCACCGCGTTGGCCGAGCCCGCCGGCAGTCCACCAGACAGGCTGACCTTGCTCCAGTCTTCGGTGTCGTAGACGGTCACGCGGGGTGATGTGCCGTGCGCTACCGCGAGCCAGCGCCCATTCGGGCTGATCGCCACGCCGAGACCCGAGGACGCGGGGTTGCCGCCGGCCAGGGTGAGCTTGGTTTCACTCGCCGCATCGTAGACGGTGAGGAACGGGCTGGAGTCGTGCCCCACTGCCAGCAGCAGCGGAGTCTCCGGCAGCGCGAGGAGCGCCTGCTGCGCGGCGATACCCGGGATCATACGGCCACCGTATGGCCGATCACGTCCCAGACGTCGGGCGCCACGCGCTTGAGGGTGACCGACATGCGGTCAGTCATTACCAGCGTTCCCCCGCTGGGGGCGTTGAGGGTCACACCGACACCCGGCGTGAGGGTCAGGTTGGCGGCCGCGGCGCGACGTACGTGGATCTCCGCATCGGACGGCCAGGCGACATCGGCCTGGGGTGCAACGGTATAGGCGGTAGCCCCCGTATTGGTGAAGCGCAGGTAGGCACCCGCGTCGGTCAGGGGCGCAATGCGCGCGGTCGTACTGTCCGCCACCACCGGAGAAAAGGTGGCCTTGTCCAGAGCGGCCTGCAGGCCGGTCACGGTGCTAATGGCCTGGGTGCCGGTGTGGTTGGCGCGGCTCTTCAGGTTGGCGTCGGTGTCGTTCACCGTGGCGCCCTCGGCAATGCCGTCCAGCTTGGCCTTGTCGGCGGTGGTGTAGTTCTCCTCCGACAACCCATCCAGCGAGGCAGCGGTCAAGCGCGCGCGGACTGGCGTACCTGCCGACCAGGCGCGTGCCGGGGTGCCCTCCTGCCCGCGGGCCACGGTCAGCAAACCGCTGTCGTTGGCGCTGACCAGGACAATTTCCCAGCCCACTTCCACGCCGTCGATGTCCACGTCCACCAGGGTCAGGCGGTAGGTGTGCCCACTGCCCAGGCCGGTCAGCAGCGCGGCCTTGCCCGCCGGCACCGACATTTGCGTGGCATCAGCCGCGAGCAGCGCCTGCAGGCTGGTGGCCCAGTTATTGACGAATTTCAGCATGAAGACTCCCTCCCCGCCGGCAAGCCGCCAGGGGTCGATCAGTGAAAAGGGTTCAGGTCCAGACGATTCGGGACGTGCTGCGCGCCATCTGCCCGGTCACCGGGCACCAGCTGCCATACAGGCGCAGGCCGCTGCTGTGGGTGGAGGTGGTGATCTCGCCGTCGCTCACGCTTTCCGGGCCAAAGGCCGGGCCCCAGCGCCAGGTGTAGACCGTGCCCGCCTTGGTGTTTTTCAACACGCACCACAGGTGATTGCTGAGTTGGTACGGCGCATAGAAGACGTCCGTGCCGGCGGGGCCGTAGCGGATCTGATCCAGCCCCAGGAAGCGCCGGGCGAACAGCAAATCGAGGTTGGTTTCATCGGCCAGAACCGCCGTGCTGTGCCAAAACGCGATCGGCAAATCAGACAATCCGTCCTCGCGATCGTAGTAGAGCGTTCCTGACGAGTTGCCAACGGCCCCCTCCTCCCGCACCACCTCCACGCCGTCCAACCGCAGTATCAAGGCAAACTGAGTCGACCTCGCGAAGCTGTTACTGGCCGACTCGGTGTATCGGCTCAGCACGTTGGTTTCGCCGGTTGCCTTGATGAACTCCGTCACGTCCTCGCCGGAAATCGACCAGGGTACTTCTGTGGCCGAGTAGGAGTTGTACTCCTCGATGTCCATCGTCAGCTGTTCATGGCTGCCATCGCTGGCGTACCACATGGCCAGGATGATGCCTCGGCGTCCTTCCGTGGAGCTCACTGTGCCGGGACGCACATGCCCCCTGGATACGCCATCCAGGTAGGCGTTGCCAAACTGCTCCGCATCACCGGCCGGCACCACGGCACTGTTCATGACCGGCACGCGGGTGGTGGTGCGCTTGATCGCGTCTTCGACCACCGTGACTGTCTCGGTGAGCCAGAACTGGGTCGTCGGTGTCGGCGGATCAGCCGTGATGCTGTAGGTGCCAATGGTCTCAGCACGATTGGCCAACACGCTCAGGCCGATGGCTGCATCCTCACCCGGGCCGCTGATGGTCATCTCCAGCCAGCCCATGGCCGGCAGCCAGCGGCTCTGGGTGACCGCTGGCCAATCACCGGCACCGTTCACCAGGCGGCTGGTGCGAATGGCGTACAGCGCGCGGCTACCATCGCGCCAGACATCCCGCAGCTGAATGGACAAGGTCGCGGCGTTAACATCGTCGATGGCCGGGGTGCTCTGCCCGAGGTCGGCGAGGCTGACCGCGTAGGTGTGCACCTCTTCGGCCACCCCAAACATCCCGAACAGCCGCAGCTCGACGGTATAGCTGCCCGACAGGTCGACGATCTTGCTGACGCGCCAGCGGCGGCCAGCGGGATCGCAGTACACCCAGCCATCGAGCGCAGTGCCATGAAGCTTCTGGTCAGTGCTGGAGAGGATCGCCTGGTTCCACCACTGCCGCCCCGCCAGCGCATCGGCTGCCGCTTCCTCCTCACTGCGCTCGATCGGCGGAATGCCGGGGACCTTCAGCAAGATGGTGTCGCCCGCAGTGTCGTTCAGCACGCCCGGCCCCGGAAAAGGGATGGTCGTGCCGTTCGGCAAGGCCAGCCCGGAGACAGTGACCAGGCCGTGCCAGGGGCATCCCCACATCGGCGTCGTCATACCGCCCCCGGGTCGGCCAGGTTGATCACTACCTCGGCCTCGTCGACATCCTGCAGTTTGAGGGTCTTGATCGCCGGCAGAATGAACAGGCCGTCACTGCTGGGAAAGCCCGTCTCCCAATATTCTCGATCCGCAAAGACCAGCTCGGTCAGCGGGCTGGCGATGCCGCCACCTCCGGTGGTCTTGGCTTTGTTGGCGTCCCAGGTGCCCCGCCCCTTCGTTGCGGGCCGCAGACCGCGGCGATCCAGCGTCACCAACTCGCGGATCTGGCGGCGTTGGGTCTCCAGGGAGTTGAGGTCCCGGCGAAGGGTGTTGGTACGGGCAGCCGTGATCCCCGCGCGGGTCGCGGCGCGCTCTTGGGCAAGGGTCATGGGTTACAGCTCCAGCAGGTCGTTCGGGATGGCCAACTGATAGGTATGGGCCTGGGTGGCCGCGTACTCGTCACGGTGATCTTCTGGAATCTCCGGCGCGGTCAGGTCGAAGCGGCGCGGGAACTCCTCAAGTTCCGGGTTGATGTCCAGGTCGTTGACCGTGTAGTTGCCGGCGAACCCGTCGAGTTCGTCGTCATAGATCGGACTGCTATTCCGCGAGCCCAGCTGGGTCCCGAGGATGATCAACGCCGACGGGGTTCCCGGTGGAGTGCTCGGCGGAATGGCCGGCAGGGTCAGAGGATCTGTGATGGCGCCCCCGCCCTGGCTCACGGCCAACTGGATGCTGGTCAAGGCAGAGCCGCTGTCGAAATCCCACTCGTGGATGATGCTGAACACCTTGGCTCGGCACTGCACCGACCGGCCGAGAATCTCGTCCTGCACATGCAGGGTGTGCTCCAGCCGGATGCCAAGCGTGTCCGAAGTCGGCAGCTGGAAGGAAAATCGGTTACCCCGGTGCCCTCCCAGAATGGTGGCGGTGGCCATAGCCAATCCGCAGGACAGCGCGGCGGCGCGGCGATCATCCTCGCGCACATCTACCACCCAGTCGCCCAAGGCATCCTCGGTGGCATCCGTGTCCGGCTCGGTGAACTCAGTACCCTCGAACTCCGCTTCGCGGTCGCTCTCAGTCTCCAGCGCGATGCGCTCGCGGCTGATCACCTCCCCGGCCTGGGCAATGCTGGCAGGCGCCTCAACCCGCAGGGTGTACTGCTCGGTCACACGCTGACTCCAACGCATGGCACTGGTCCAGGTGGCTCTCAGCAGCAAATCAGGAAAGTCGTTGCGCCAACCGAAAGGCGGATCACATAAGGACCCGCTCCCGGTGGCCGGCACCCGCTCCCAGTTGGCCGTCGCCAGGACAGCCTGGTAACCGGCGCTGCTGCTGGCGGATTCCACCATGACGATGTCCGGCACCTCGGTGTTGTCCTCGCGCCCCCAGGTCAGGCAGAAGCCGTCGATGATGGTGACGCCTTCGACTGCCGGGTGCTCCCAGAGGAAGTCCTGGTGACGCTCGCGCAGGCGAATGAAGCGATAGTCCGCAGCGACCTCCACCACGTTGATGCGGTCGTTCAGCTCCACCGGCACCCACTCCAGGCTGCCGTCGAGCACCATTCCAGCAGGAATCACAAAGGTCGCCGGGCGGGACGCCCACGGCGTCACCTGCAGTTCCCCTTCAACGCTGCACTGCAGACTGGCCGCGCGCGTGCTCATCCGCTCCATGGCATAGTCCCAGCGGGAACGGCCATCGACCGGTTCAAACACGTCAGCCGACCAGGAGCCACCAGTCAGGGCATCGATAGCCACGATGTCCATGGCTTCCACGATTTCCTGGCGACGGTCACTGCACTCGCAAGCCAGGACGCTCGTCTGCAGGGTGAACTGCGGCCGGATGATCCAGCCCTTGAAGCACAACTCCTCGCGCCAGGCCCCGCCCACCCAATCGCGGTAGTAAAGCTCTACGCTTTGCCCAGTGTACGAAGCAGGATTCACCGGCCCCGCATCGAGCAGCAGACTGAAATCGGCAAGGGCATCCGCGCCTTCATCGCGCTCGATGCGTGCAGCGCCAGCAAGCAGGTCGCTGACATCCACCCCATTCAGGAGCAAGCGCGCGGTCCAGATCACCGAGACAACCGGAACGATGATGACCGGATCAACGGGAGCACTCCTACCGGCCGAAGCGCCATTCAATTCGACGGCGTTCAGCTCGGAACCATTCAGCTCCATCAGATTTCCTCGGCGGTGATAGTCCAGTCGTGGGTGTTGGAGGCCGGGTCCATGGACTCAGGCGGAGGCTCGCAAAACACCATGAACACCGGGCGCCAGCACACCTGGTACTGCAATGCACCAGGAACTTCAGTGATGGTGAAGGCTCCATCAGACACGACGGCTACCGGCGTGCGCCGCCAGTCGCCATCTATGTACGCCAATGCCCAGGGCGAATCATCCGGCCGCGGCGTGCCCGGCAAAGTGCCAGTCAGCGCCGTGGTGGCCAGCGACTGCTGCTTGGTGCATCGCAGCTCCAGTGGCTGGGAAAAATCTAAGCCAGCGAACCCCGGTCCCATCCAGCCTGTCCCCCGGATGGTGATGGCGGTCTTGCGCCAGTGCTGCATCTTCACTGCTGCACCACCGGAACGACGCCCCACGGTTACCCCGCCGATGGGGGCGTATTCCACCGTAGGGGCACCCCCTTCGATACGAATAGGGATGCCCCCAAGCATTACCCTGTTCATGACCTTCTCCTTCCGTGTTTCCGCGCTTCTCGACGTATTTCCTCAGCCATCGATGGAGTCGCGTAGGCCTGCAGTGAGCGACCACCCAGGTTGAAGTCGATTGTCCCCAGGTGTGGAAAGTCCGGATTTCCAGATACTGCAGACTGCGGTAGACCGGGAAGGGCCGGGCTGGCGAGGCCGCCAACCAGACCGCCAATGTCATAGCCGCCCCAATTCCGGCGAGCCTGCTCCAACACCGCGGCGACACCCTTGACTCGCATGGCTGACAACACGGAGACCGCGCCCGGTTCACGTACCACCGACTGAGGCAGAACGTACTCACCCCGGTGCACGATACCGGCGGGCTCCAGCCGGCCGCCGAATCCAGTAAAGCCGCCAGCGGCAAAGCCCTGCTCAGGGAACTGCGAGAAGCTGTTTCCGTCCTGGTAGTAATTCGGCGCCTTGGAGGCCACCGTGGACACCGGGATCACCAAGCTTGCCTTCAAGGATTCCGCCAAGGCCGCCACTTCGCCCTGGACTTGTGTGGCAGCGGCTGCGTCCAGCACTGGCTTCACCGAAACGTCTTTCGTCGCGGCTACACCATCTTTTCCGCTAGTGCCGATGGCAGCGAAGGCCTGCTCGGCAATTTGCTGGGCCATCTTCGCCTGGCCGGCCAAGGCCTTAGTGTTCTTGTCACCGGCCTGCTGGAGCTCCTCCAGCACCTGGGTGGCTTGCTCGGCAAACTTCAACGCCTGGACGTAGTCCTTGCTTACCAGCGATTGGCGAGCCTTCACGGTGAGGTCGCTGGCCCGATTGAAGGTGGGTTCCTTCTCCGTCGCGAACTTCTCCCCGGCAATTCCCTTCGTGCGATCCCGCACCTCTTTCAGCAGCGCGGCCTGTTCCTTCTTCGCCTTCTTGACCTCTGCCGTTTCCTTGGCGGCCTGGGCGATGCGCTGCTTCGTGCCGGTTTCAGTTTCCTGAGTCATGGCCTGCTGAGACTTCTTCACGGCCTCCGCGAGGTCCTTGTGGGACTCCCCAGACTCCTCGTTGGCTGCCTTGGTCTTGTCGGCGTTTTGGCCGGCCATCTCCCACAGGTCGAAGTATCCGTCCTGGATCTGCTTCACCTCAGCGGCAGTCTGGTCACGGATCTCTTTCTGACGCTTCTGGAATTCCTGGGCGTCCGCTCCACCCGGCATGATCGTGTCCGCAGCGGATCGAAGCGCATTGCCTGCGGCCTCGCCGAAGCGCGGCACCTTGCTGATCAGGGTCCCGAGATCCCTGGCGAACGTGGCGAATTTCGTCCGGACGTAATCCAGAGGATTGGTCATCGCAAACTTCAGCGCTTCGAACTGCTCCTGGGCGTAACCCTTGATCCGGACGAAGCTGGTATGCAGACCGGAAGCCAGGGCGATGCCCGCTCTCTCGACCTCAACGAATTGCTCACGCAGATAGGTGCCGATCTCCCAGCCAACGAAGAAAGAGCCGATCAGGGACAGGCCACGCAATGCCGCCTGCGCTGCCACTGGGATGGTACCCAAGGCAGTCGTCACCTTGCCCGCTGCCGTCTTGGCAGCAGTCGCCATTCCCCCGAAACCACGTGCAGCAACAGTAACGAGGCTCTGACCAAGAACCCGAGTGGCGACTTTGTCGATGGTGGTGAACGCAGCAGCGACTTCGGTGAAGAGCAGTCGACCTAGTAAGCGGACGCCCTTCAGCAGAAGACCACCACCCAGCAGATAGACAATTCCAAGTAGGGCGTTCTGGCCGATTTCGCCTGTGCTCTTCAGCCACTGCGCCAGGCTGGCGATTTGTTTGGAAACTTTGGTGATAACTGGAAGAGCAGCCGCACCAAGCTGAGCGAATGCATTATTGATAGCCGTCGCTGCTTTTGCGGCTTCGACCGCTGCGCCGGAGTTGAATCGCTGGAACTCGCGCTGAACGCTGCCTGCGTACTCCGTCTCGTCGGAAACTGCTGCAAGCTGCTTGCGATACTCGCCAAGCGAACCGGAGAGCACGCTGATGTCGTCGGCGTACTCCTGACCGAACAGGACAGTGATCGCCTCAGCCTGCCCCCGGCTATCAAGCTCACCCAGTTTTGCCAGGAAGTTATCAAGGGCTCCCTGGGCGTCAGTGTCCATGCTCTTGGTGAAGGCATCCACATCACCCACCAGGTTCTTCAGTTCTTGCTGGAAATCGTCGCTCTGCACGCCAGCCGTCTGAAGCTTGTTCAGCAACGCATTGATGGCGGTGGCTGCTACCTCGGGACTTTTGCCCAGGGAAAGAAACGTCGACGATAGCGCCGCAATCTGGGTATCAACCAGACCGAACTGCCGGCCGATGCCACCTACTCGTCCGAGGACATCGAGGATCTGAGATTCACTGGCCTTGCTGTTGTTCGCCAGTTGGTTGATGGCGTCGAGGAGCTTACCGGTCTCATTTATCGGAATACTCAGTACCGTCGAGAGAGTAGAGATGCTCTCAGCGGCTTGAGCTGAACTCATGTCGAAGGCGATACCGACCTGAGTTACCTGGCGAACGAAATCCGCAATCTGCGGGCCTTCGATCCCGAACTGACCGGCAAGAGCCGCCGTATTGGCAAGCTCCTCCGTTGCGATACCGGTCTGCTCGGAAAGCGCCTCCAGTTCATTTCTCAGGTTGACGATGCCGTCGGGAGTGGGGAAGTTGACCCGGGCCTCAATCTTCTTGAGGCTCGCCTCGAACTTGACCGCCGGATCGAGAGCTTGCTTTACAGTGAATCCGAAAGCTGCAGCCTCGCCAGCAAATCCGAGACTTTCTCCGCGAACAGCATTCCGCTGAGATGCCGCCTGCTCAGATCGAGAAACGGACGCGCGAACGCGACTGAGCCTTTCCGACTCGGCCGCCAGCCGAGACTGTTCGGAGGCCAGGTTCTTCACATCAATGCTGGCGCCCTGCAATTGCTTGCGATAGTCGCCAACCCGCTTAGTTTGGGCATCCAGGGCCCGCTTACTGCGATCCAAAGCCCGCTGGGTAGCAGCAAGCTCTCGCTCGAAGGCCTTGACGGGTTGCCCCGCCGCAGCAATGGCACGCTTCAATTCGTCGACGCGTTTCTTGTTGGCAAAATACGCAGCGGAAGCAGCCTTTGCCGCTTCCTTCGTGCGATTGAAGCCCTCGATGAGTTGGCCCTTACGCCCGGCCTCCTCGATCTCCTTACCGAGCTGACCAACGCTCTTGCTGGCGTCCTTGATACTGCTCCGCAATGCAGCGGACACGGCTCCGCCGATGACGATCCCTACATCAACGTCATTGCTCATGTTCTGTCCTTTCAGGGATTAGAGAGACTTCAGGAAGCCCTTGAAGTCTTCAGACTTGGCTCCGGCAGCCCGCGCTATGTAGAGCTGCATGCGGTCGCGGCGGCGCTCCAGTTCATTGATGGCCATCAGGTGGCCTCGAACCTGGGCCAAGGTCATCTGCCGAATACCTTCGGCTGAATGCCCGTGCTGTATCAGGCGCTGCGCTGCTTCGAAGAAATCGCCTCGGCCAGGCGAACCATGTTCGCCCGAAGCTGCGGACGGAGGCGCAGGTAGAAAAAATCCAAGTTCAACTCCACCAGCGCCAGCAGGAGCCCCAGGAAGTCATCAATGCCGAGTTGCGCAATATCCTCCATTGATCGGTGAGTCAGTATCGAGCAGAGCCCCAGAAGAGCATCTCGGTGCTGATCTACCAACGACAGGATGTCCAAACGCTCCAGCGCCTGCTCGAACATGGCAGACAGGTCGGAACCATCGGCACGGGCGCGCTCTAGGTGTTCCGCCAACTCTTGAAGTTGGGGGTGCATCTCGCCAATCAATCTGCTGATCGTGGGGATTTGTTCCACCTGGATCGGGTACACCGAAAAACCCTTGGCCCGGAGGGGCACCTCTACGGGCTCACCCAGGAACCGCGCGAGACTGTCGTCAACGCCTTCCGACATTTCTTGCCTCCAATAAAAAACCCGCCGAAGCGGGTCTTGTTAGTGCTCAATGTTTTCAATCAGGCCCGGCGCAAGCGGGGTCGCAATCTATATCTATCAAGCTGTCGTTTCGAAAAAGCAGTTGAATAAGCTCCCCATCGAACCCTGCCCTGTACGTCACAATCGTTACTTCACCATCGGATAGGTCGACGTTCCCGACAGAGTCTGGATGCCGCCAAACCTCATACTCGTTCAGGTCGTCTCGACGCATGCCAATGAACAATCCGTTTTTTGACTGACGCTTGCGGTACTCGGCAGTCTGCATTCCGTGAATGACTTCGGGGGCCAGTTGCTGTGCCTGGGGAGCTTCCGCCACAGACTGTTCATGAACCGGGGCCTCGTGACCTTCCTCCGGAGCTTCCTCCATCTTCCACCAGATCAGCAGCGGAACCACCACCAGCAAGGCGAACGCCGTGTACGCCGGGTGCAAGTGCTTCGCCGGTCTTTCCTTGGCCATAGACATTCCCTCCCATCGTGAAATGGGAGGGAATGTAGACCAAGCAGCGGGCGGCGGGCTAGCTGATGGCGGACTTGTCCGCCAGGGGTGCCAACTCGTTCACCTGGTCAACCGTAGAGCGGATGGCCTTTTCAATTTCCTCTGCCTCGTCCAGAAGGTCCCGCACAGCCTCGAAGTTGCACTTGCGCGGTACCTTGCTTTCGAGCGGGTTTTCGTTGGCGTTCTTCAATACGCCCACGATCCGGGTAAACAAGGACCGGCGCTTCATGGACAGCGAATCCAGCTCTCCCACCAGATGGGTGTACCGGCCAATCGCCTCGTAGTTTGGTTCCGTCACGCTGCACTCCTTTTGTTTCGGCAGCTCCAGAGAATGGATCGCTTCATCGTGTTTTCCAAGGCCCTTCGCAGATTGCCCATCACTGATGGGCTTACCTTGAGCGGAGAAGCCGTTGAATTCTCGACTGACTCCACTCGCGAGCGGATTTCGAGTTTCCTTCCTCAGAGATGAAGGTCCGATACTGCCCATCGAGCACCGCGAACCTGGCCTTGAGCAATGCCAGTTTCAATGACTTCTCGGGTCTCATAGCCACTTCCCTTAATTAGGAGCCCCACCCTTGAGCGGGGCTTTTCACTTACCTCAGTCGACGTCCAGGATCTCCAGGTACTGGGAGAGCGAAGACCCGATGATGGTCGGGTCCTTTTCAGCCTTGGCGGTGAACTCCATCCCTTGGAACTCGTCGCCGATGAAGCTGAGGCTCGCCGGAGAGTGGTTCACGCGGTGGACACGGATGACCACCGGCTTGCCGGACCGAGCATCGTTGAGTCCGATAAACACCATGCGGAAGCGCTTGCCGGACTTCACCAGGGCCTGGATGTTCACGTGCTTGGCGTAGGAGTAGTCGATCTCGACATCCATGCCGGCGGTGGTGACTGCGCCACCCTCAGTGAACTCAGGGAAGCCGGCGGCGTTCAGGTTGTAGTCCGTACCAGCGACCAGCGCCGCACCGCCGGCGGCGGGGGTGATGACCACACTGGTAGCGCCCGGGTACTTCAAGTCGATCATCGCACCCGGCCAGGCCTTCGCCTCTTCTCCGGTCACGGTGCCGGCAGCCACTCCGGTCGCGCTGCCGTACACAGCGCGCGCCATGTTGGCGGCTTTGAAGTGGCGAGCGTTGTAGTTGACGTTCACTGCACTGATGCGCTGAACCGAGGTATCCAGGCCACCGCCGGGGGTGGTGTAGTCCTGCTCTTCGATCTCCTGCGCCTGGGCCTCATAGGTGAGGCTGTTGCAGTTGCCGATTTGGATTTGACCCTTCGGGTCGTCCAGGTCTTCGAGGTAGATCTTCCCTACCCCCAGGAATGCGCCGCGCAGATCAGCCATTGCTGGATTCCTCCTGCTGAGTGCCGCCTACGACGCCCTGAGCTTCCAGCCAGGTCTTGCGTTCGGCGGTTACGGTGATGGTTTCGCCAGCCTTCTTCTGCTGGCCCTTGTGGGTGTGAGGTTGCGCCAAGCGCACCTCGACCAGCTCCGGCTGCTGCGCAGCGGAGTCGTTGCTTCTCGACATGGGGTTACTCTCCGGGGAGGACGACGTGCAGCAGCACGGGGATGGAAACCGTTCCGACGGGAACTTCATGGTCCGGCTGGAACTGGCTGATGGATTTCAGGACTACCTTGCGCGGGCCGGGCTGACCCCAGGGATTGGGCACCCCCTCCTGGACGTGCAGGCAGCGCGCCAGATCGGCGGCGATATCGTTGAGCTGCTCGAGGCAGTCATCAGGGTGGTCGGGCTTGGCCAGGCCGATGACCTTGCGGCCCAGGTGAAACAGCCAGGCTCCGGCACCGGCGAGTGCTGGGGGGCACTCATCTGGTTGGATGGTGATGCAGGGGTAGGCCAAATCTTCCACGGCAAGCAGTGAGCCGATCCACTTGGTGTGGATGCGCGTGCCGATGTCGGTGAAGTAGCCATTGGCCGGAGTGATCGTCGAAAGCCGATCAATCAGCGCCTGGTCCACCAGGTTCAGCGGGTTCTGGCTCACAGCTTGGCCCTTTCGAGTTGGCGCCTCACCTCACGCTCGAGGATGTGCTCCCCCTGCGATTCAAAGTCAGGCTTGCGGGTGTTCAGGATCTGAGAGGGTGACGGGCCGTACAGGGCGCGGATGCGTTGACGCAGCAAGTCGTAGCCATTCGGGCCGGCGCCGCGGCGCTCGCTCATCTCTCGCTTTGGGCCGTAACGGACGAAGATCAGTCCGTTGGTGCTGCCCGATCCCGCCGACTCGACGATGAAGGCGCCGTCCATGACCGAGGTCCGGCCGGAAACATTCACTTGGACGCCAGCCGGGCGCCGCTTGCCGTTCTTCCCTTTCTTCCACAACTGCTTGTGTGGGAAGTGGCTGAGCACGAGGCCCTTCTTCATCGCCCAAATGCGCACGGCCATTCGGCCCTTGGTCGCCCGGGTGAGGCGGATTCGCTCACGAAGCAGAACACGCTTGATGTTCACCTCAGCGCCAATCTCGCGGAGCACTTCGGCGCGCAGCGACTCGCCGGTGTCGTTCAGCGCCATCACCACAGCCATCTTGGCCTTGGCAGGGATGGCATCGAGACGCGCCAGCGCCTCCTTGCCACCCTTGAACTCGACGCGTAGACCGCTCATGCCGGCATTACCGCTGCGGTGACGATGACACCGTCGTTGCGCACTGGCGAGGAGACGCGCCAGCGCTGGCAGTTCGCCGTGAAAATGCCGTCTTGGCGAACCTTGGGCAACTGCTCGGCCAGCACGCTGATCTGCACCTGGTCGACCACAAGCATGCCCTCCGGGCCTACTCGCTCGACATCCCGCAGGATGACGAGCTCAAGGCCATGCACTAGCGGCTGGACGGCATCCATGTAGCTGCCTTCGGTAGGTTCGCCTTCGCCATCCGCCTCGCGCATGCGCTGGAAGATGGCGCGGGCGGCCCGCGCCTTCAGCTGCTGGCGAGTCATCACTTCGACAGCTTGATGATCGCGCCAGGCTGGGTGCAGAGGTTCAGCGGGTTGGACTGAGCCTCCATCTCCACGCCGCGGTTCATCGGCAGCGGCTCCTGCTTGGCGTACTTCGGCAGACCGAGGGTGTTGACGGTCTCCATGTAGTCCGCCGGGGCGAAGCGGGTGATGAAGAGATCGGCCACGCCTTCCGGTACCAGGTAGGCGTCGTTATCGCCGATGAAGGCCTGGGAGCCGACCTTGCCGCGGTACTCCTCCCAGATCACGTCAGCGAATTTGAAGCCACCGCGCACGTCATTGCGGAGCATCTCGCCATCGTTGTAACGCTCCCAGGCCTTCTCGACCTTAGCGTGGCCCACGAAGTCGTCGAAGAAGCTGGCACCGCAGAAGGCGCGCCAGCCGCTCATCATTGCGGCACCCAGCTTGGCCTCGGACTTGCGCTTGGCCTCCAGGACCTTGGCACGCACGTTGGTGGTGGCGGTGCCCAGGACCAGGGAGACGGTTTCCTGGGTGATGCCGAACTCGTCGTAGAGGTCGTAGATCACCGAAGTACCGTCGGCGTCCAGGATCTGCCCCTTGATGGCGCCGATGCGGTGGAACTCGAGGGTGGTTTCCAGGTTGCGGCCGAAGCGGGCGAAGTCCTGGTTCACCACGTTCTGCACCGACTCCAGCTCACTCTCGCTGCCGAAGGCGCGCAGGTTCTGGATGCGGTCCGCCAGCAGGGCGTCGCCGGTCTTCAGGTGCGGCACGACGAAGGAGCGCAGGTTGCGCGCATCGCGATCGGCCGGCTTGTAGGGTTTGCCACGCTCGCCCACCGGCACCAGGCTGATCTTGCCTTCCTTGTACTCGATGGTGACGGTGGTGGTGGTGACGCCTTCCTCTTGGAACAGGCCCAGGGCGCCGAGGCGGCCCGGCTGGTACGGCTGCTGGTTGATGGCGGCGGTGAGGGTGGCGACGCTGAAGGCGTCTTCGTTGAAGATGTCCATGTGAGCCATGAATTCGTCTCCTGATGGTCTGGCGGCTGGATCAGCGCGCTACGATGTGGGCAGTGGCCAGAGCGGCGAGAGCCTCGGCCTTGTCGTTGTCGCTAATGGCTGCCGGCCAAACGAGCATGTCGGCGCGAACCTCGGCCAGGCGGACATAACCCACGGCATTCACGTCGCCGTCGGTAGCGTCAGCGTGGTCTCGCAGCACAGCAGCGGCGTTCTCAGCGCCAGTGCTGGCAGCAGGGTCCAGGGCCACGAACTTCTTGGTGGCGGTTACCTGACCAAGGACGGTGCCCGGCAGGTGTACGCCGGTGTCGATCACGATGCGATCGCGCGACAGGTTGCCGTTCGCTTCGGAAAGTACGAAGTCGCCGGCGCGGCGGGATTCAGTCAAAACGGGCATGTCTCTTACCTCGCATTGCGCCGCGCGTAGATGGCGGCATAGGGAGAGCTCGAGGCAGTCGCCCCGGCAGGTTTGTCCGCCTTCAGGCGGGAATTCACTTGGTTACCGGTCTTGAGGCGGCTGGCCAGTTCCTGGCGAACCACTTCCACTCCGGTGGAGGCGTTGATGTAACCGGCAGCGAGCTGCGGCAGGCCGGCAGCGGTGCAGAGGTTGCGCACCTCATTGGCTCGCGCGACGGCGGCGGCCATGTGGCTGGCGGTCCACTTCTCGCGGATGGCAGTGGCAGTTACAGAGGCAAGACCGTTGGCCTGGCACTGCTCGGCGATGGCATCGGCGGCCAGCGGCTGGTCGGCTGCTACTACAGCATCGCCTTCGGCCACGGCCTCCTGAGTCTCCTCGACGGCACCCACCACCTCGCTGTCCGGATCAGCCTCGACGGTTCCGGCTGCATCGCCTTCTTCTGCTGGCTCCGCGGGAAGCTCGACTGCGGCGACCTCTTCAGCCTCAACGCTGGCCGCAGCCGCGGCAGCGGCCTGGCGTTTGCGGGTATAGGTGCCGCCCTGCAACTCGACCATCAATTCCCGGAACGTGCCCAGGTGGTCGGCCAGGCCAGCGTCGATAGCGTTCTGGCCGAAGTAGAGCTTGGCGTCGGTAGCCTTCACCGCGTCCAAGCTCAGGCCGCGATAGTTGGCGACGCTGCTGGTGAACATCTCGTAGAGGCGGTCGGACTCGCCCTGCATGAAGGAGCGGGCTTCTTCGCTGAGCGGTTCATTTGGGTTGCCCGCGACCTTCATCGCGCCGGAGTGGATGTAGGTCCACTTCACGCCCTCTCGGGCGTTCTTCTCGGAGACGTCCTTGTGGCCGATGACCACGCCGACACTTCCGACGCCGCCGGTGCGGGTCAACCAGATTTCGGAGCAGGCAGCTGCCAGACCGTAGCCGCCGGAATAGGCATAGTCGTCGACCATGCAGATGATGGTCTTGGTCTTGCGCATCTCGGCCATGCGGTCCGTTAGATCGAACAGCTGAGCGGCCTCACCGCCTGGAGTTTCCAGTCGCATCACGACGTGGGTGATGTTGGCATCGGCTTCGATGTCATCGAAGGCCAGCATCAGGTTCTCGTAGCTGACAGGAGCGGTACCGCAGAGGGGGGCTTCGATTGCGCGAGCAATGAGTGGGCCCGATACCTCGACAACCGCAATGTGGCCAACCTTCTCCAGTACCTGGCGGGGCTCTCCACCATCGCCAGCCTCGACTCCTCCGCGCAGCCAGCCATCAATCAGGGCTTCGGCCATGCCCGGCTCGACCAGCAGCGGGCGGTTGATGACGCGGGAATAGATTTGCGGCACCAGCGGGCCACCCTGGCCGCGACTGAACAGCCGCGCCAGCAGATTGGTCGGTTTCGACATGGGGTGCTCCAGAATGAAGAAGGCCCGCACTGGGCGGGCCTGGGGTTACTCGTCGTCCTTGGTCTTGACGGGGTCGTGGCTGTATTCCAGCCCCATCTCGCGGGCGCGCTGGGTGTCGGCGGCGTTCTGTTCGTCGATCTCCTCGACGTCGTAGCCGCGTTCGGCAGCAGCAGATGCACGCGACCCGAGGCCGCCTTTGATCAGCATCAGTTCGCCCTGGGCGTCCTGCACCGGATGCAGGTAGCGCCAGGCTTGGGGACGCCAATCACAAGCGATGTAGTCGATGCGGCGGGTGGCGTAGTCCGGCGCCTGTAGGCGACCGGCGAGCACAGCGGCATCGATGAAGGCCGTCCACATCCGCTGGCAAAGCTGCGGGATGGTGTACAGCCATTGGTACTGCTCAATGCGACGGCGGTACTCGTTCAGCAGAGCACGAAGGATGCGGTCGTTGACGTTGCGCATGTCCCCGGAGAGCAGTTCATAGGGAATGCCCAGAGATGCGGCCACGCCCATCAGCTGCTGACGCATGAAGTCGCCGTAGCCGCCGCCCTGGTCGCCATCGAAGAGCTGAATCTCCTCGCCTGGCAGCAGAGCCGGGAAGCTTCCGGGTTGCATGTTCACCACGCCGACGCCGCCTTCGTTCTCCAGCGGTTCTCCGGTGAAGGGGTCGAACTTGTAGTCTTCCTCGTCGTACTGCTGGCGTTTGATCACGCCGGTGTAGTCGGCTCGGGTCTTCTTACGGGTGAGCTCGGCGTCGTCGTATTCGTCGAAGTCGCGAGCCTTCACCAGCGCCTGGACAGTCTCCGCCATGCCGCGCACCTGGCCCGGCCGCAGCGGGGCGAAGTGGTGAATAACTTCGCTGGCCGGGATGCGCACCGGCTGGGTGCTGCCCTGGGAGGTATCGCTGGGGTGACGCGGCAACATCCAGTACGCCACCCGGCGACCACTTCGGAACTCCACGCCGGCGACAATTTCGTAGTCCGGGCGCTGTTCGTTGAGGGTATGTGGAACCTGGTCACCTTCGATCAACTGGAACTGGATCGGCAGCGGCATGCCACTATCGAGTCCTAGGTGGTGGATCTTCAGGAACACCTCGCCGGCTTCCTTCCGGGAGCGAACGCCAAGGGCCATGAGGCCATAGGCGTCCAACACACCATCGAAGTCGGCGGCCGGGCAGAATTCTTCTTCCCACAGCTTGTTGGCTGCGGCGGCAAAGGCTTTGTCCTTCGCCTTGGAGCGCGGCTTGATGCCGGTGCCGACCTCGTTGCCGACCCAGTTGCCGATGCCGTTGCTGATCCAGCCGTTATTCCTGGCTGCATCCCGCGAGCGCGCCCGCACGGTAGTGAGTTGGCTGACCACCGAACGGGTGGGGCCGGCGGAGCCCGGTGCCCAGCTTTTCAAACGCGGGCCGGTGCTGGCGGCGTCGTAGTTCGCCTGGGGCGTCAGAGGGCTCCCGTCGATCTGGAAGCCGCGACTCTTGAGGGTTTCGAATTCCATCAGAACCCCCTGGAGTGACGGAGACGGTAGCCGCGGATTCGTTTGCCCTGCCCTGCAGCAATGATCTCGGCGCGCATGGTGTCGCGCAGAGCAATGAGTTGGGGCAGCTCGGCGGTTGCATAGCGGGTGGTGTCGTTCGGCCCGAAACGGACCTCGACCACGCGCTCACCTCGAGCAAGGTCGACAATGGCCTGCTCGACCTGATCGAGTTGAGCTTGGGTGTATGCCATCAGCGGGATACCTGCATTCGCACCCGGCGGGTGGCGGTTTTCTTGATTGGTTGATTGGCTGCCTCGACCGGCTTGGGCATGACCACGGAGACTTCGGCGACCTGGTGCACGTGCGGGTTCTCATCCCAACCCCGGGCGAAAGGCTTGGGCCGCTCCCAGTCCATCTGCTCGATGCCGAGCTTGATGGCGCCGGCGCGGGCGTAGCAGAACAGGTCAAAGGCCTCGTTGGCACCTTTGCTGGGCTTCTCCCAGCCGCGCTGCGTGCGCACCTCGAAGGTGAGTTCCTCGAACCACCATTCCCCGATCCATTCCGGGAGGTGAACATAGCCAGGACCTGGCTTATCCCGCTGCAGGTCGTTGTTCACGGCGTCCTTCAGCAGATTGGTGTTCAGCATCCAGACCGGGATCTCGCCCCGGGCTTTCGCCTTGCGGTCCTTCCGCTCGCTGTCGGGGTAGCTCTCTCGCAGCCGCGGCGCGTTGGGCTGGCTGCCACCCTTGATCAGCATGAACTGGCGATGCAGGCCGCGGCGCTTCAGCTTCCGGTAGAAGTCATAAGCCTTCTCCGTCACACCAGCCTTACCGCCCGAGTCGCAGACCACCAGGGCCGGCAACATCGCTCGCCCGCTCCCATCAGAGAGCGGGTAGGCCTTCTGCATTACGTCGGTGACCAGGGCCTCCCAGTCCTCGAGGTAGGCAGCTGGATCGATCGGCAACTCGTCTCCATCCGGGCCGACGCGTCGGCTGTTCCGGATGTTGTAGCGATCGACCAGCCATTCTTCTCCGCCAACGCCATAACCGTGGACCTGAACCACGAAGCGCGGCTTGCCACCGGCCTGGACGTCCACCGAGGTGACCAGGAACCGGACGCCCTCGGGTACCTGGTGCTTGATCACCTCTTCGCGGCGATCAATCAGCACATCAGCCGAACGGACTGCCTCGGAGCGCTGCGGCATGTACGGCGCGCCCTGGTCCAGGTTCGTCGTGCCTTTCAGCTTGGTCTCGTCACCGGTGGTGACGTAGGCGTGCACGCCCTCCAGGTAACGGAGGCAAATCGACTCCCAGCTCTGGAACGCGGCAGGCATGCCGCCCAACCAGAAGCTGGCGATCTTGCTCTGGCGAGCTGTACCGCTCACCTCGCCATGCCGGTTCACCTGCTGGCCTTCAATAAGCCAGAGGCCCGAGCGATTCATCTGCCGCTTGTACTTCTCGCTGATCATGTCCCCGCAGTGGGTGCAGCAGAAGAAGGCGCTCTTCGCGGCGAGCGCCATCAGATCAGCACTGCGGATCGTCTCCTTCAGCTCTTCGAAGGGCGGCAAGGCGAAACACGAGACGCCGGGTGTCGGCTCGCTGAACTCACGACAGCTGGGGCACTGCCAGTACCAGCGGCGCCGGTCACCGGTGTTGTACAGGCCGACGATCCCGGTGCAGGGCGGCGCCTCGTGAGGCGTCTGCTTGCGCCAAGTTGGATCGGTGATCTCGCGCCCGGGAGACGACTCCGCGCAGCACATGCCGCGCGACTTGAAAGTCTGAGTCCGCTTCAGCGCCAGAGCCCAGAGACTGCCCTCCCCTTCGATGTCGTCCGGGATGCGGTCGTAATCGGTGATGTCGACCCAGCGGATCGACTTCGACGAGACCTGGGACACTGCCGGCCAACCGATCTTGAGTATCTGGCCGGTCTTGAAGAACTTGTCGTAGACGTTGTCATCGGCACGGCCGGTGGACAGTCTTGCCTTGATTTTCTCGCTGTAACGGATTGCTCGATCGATACGAGCCCGAGAGAAGTCCCGGGCGGCCTCCTGGCTCATCTGCACGATTAGGGCATCGCCGGGATCGCACATGACGGTGTAGGCCATGCCGCCGTCGATGAGAGCCTGGGTCTTCAGCGACCGCGCGGGGCCGACGAAGACCACGCCCTCGAAGCGCCTACTAGCCTTGAGGTCCATTGGCTCGCGCATGTAGGGCGCGACATCAAGGGTGAACTTGCCCTGGTATCCACCTGGCTCGTTCAGGACTAGGTAGTCCTGCGCGGCCTGGCTCACCGAGATCCGCTGCGGAGGCCGAATCAACTCGGCGATGTTGCGAACGATGTCAGCTGGATTCGCATGCATCGTCGTTCTGTTCCATGTTGCCGCAGACCTCCAGCAACTGCTGATAGAGGCCTTCGCGGATGTTGTCGATCACTTCGATGGTGCGCTCCACCTCAGCGGCACCGAGAGCGCAGTCGTTCTCCAGCACGTCGGGGATGGAGTCCAGTCCCTGGGAGAGCGCCTTGAAGGCGGTGGCCACCACCTGCTCAACCTCGGGAGCCGGAATGCTGATGCGCTGCTCGGACTCCCATCTGATCTTTTCGCGCTCGGCTCGGTAGTGATCGAGGCGATCCTTCGGCGGCAGTTCGTCCGGATCATGGCCGAGGGACTGGGCGGCGGATTGCGGTCCCATCACGGCAATGGCCACGTCCCGAAGACGCCAGGCGGGATGGCCGTTGGTTTCGCCTGCCGGCGGGATTCCCTCCAGTCGTTTCTTCACCGTCCGGCGATCGATACCGAACTCTTCAGCCAGTGCATTGATGGACCACAATCGCGCCCCGGAATGTACAAGGGTCGCAACCATGCTGACTCCTACGCAGCCCAGTAACGGCGCGGCTTTGAGCCATGCGGCGAGAGGGGGTGTGGTGGAGCATTAGAAAATCGAAAAATTGTCTGTCACCGCGCGGCTCGACGCCTTCCCCGCGGTAGGGGGTGGGGTGCCAGGGTCCCCCGCCATCGCACCGGCATGGTGCAAGCAGCGGATCATTTGCCTGCCGCCTCGCGTATCTCTTTCACCATGTCGGTGATGGCAGTGTCGCGGCGCTTCTCGGCGTAGATGAACCAGGCTCGGACCAGCACCCAAGCAGGTAGGCCGCACGTGAAGTGCAAGCTGGCCAGAGCCAGCGAACCGTAGAAGCTGGCAGCCCACTCGTGCAGGCCGTAGTGCTGGATCACCGCAGCGCCGCCGCCAATGGATACGACGACAGTCGAGATCAGGGCGACAGCCCACTCACGCGAGCTGCGCGGACGGGTCATGATCATCACGACAGCAACAGCGAGCGGCACACCCAGCACCAGGCCCAGCAGCTTGGACAGGGCAAAGCCGCCAGCGGCAGTGGTAGCCGGCTCGGTCATAGGTTGAATCCTCAAGAGCACCTCCGGAGCTGATCACAGCTCGGGCAATGCAGAAAGAAAAAACCCACCATGCGGCGGGTGGGAGTTAGCCCTGCGGTCAGCAGAGCTGGCGCTAAGCCCGATCACCCGGATCGGCAGGAACCGCAGTAGATCGCGATTGCGCCAGTAGTCGTCCGGGTGAATCAGGATGCTGTCGAGTGCCTTGCCCTGGCGTTCGGCGTGGTAGTACCAACGGCGAATCCGCGCTTCCAGAGTCATGGCAACTCCAAATAAAAAGCCCGGCTCAATGGCCGGGCTTGGTGTAGTACTGCGAGTCGCCTAAGCGGCAAAACCGCAAGATGACTCAAACTGTACGACCGAAAATAATCACTGTCAATATATCCAGGCTGGATATTTATTCAGGCCGCTTGCAAGGCCTGCATGTGGAAGCAGGCAGAGATGGCCGACAACCCGGCCCGGACCAACATCCTGGCGTCCGCGTAGCTCCTCCCCATCTGCTGCCCCACCTCCCGATAGGTCAGCCCGTGGACGAAGTACAGCGTCATGCTGCGCACTGCGTCTGGGTCGCCCTTCACCAGGCCTGCCAAGAATGAGTCCACCTGCAGCGCGCGATCATCACTGATCGCCGGCGTCACTGTGCTATAGCGCTTCTGGTTGGCCGGGTTGCGCAGCATCAGGGCGAGCAAGGGTGAAGAGCAGCGCGGCGTCCCGTTGTCACGCCAAACCCAAAGCCCGTACTGCTCCATCAGAAACTCGGTCGCTTCGATCTTCATGGCTTCCCCCTCAATCCCCTGTGTAATGTGATCCGCCAGCCCCGCGGCGGTTATTGCGTCCCGCGTAGTCATCACCCGGCCCGGCCAGCGGCCAAAGCCCAGCTTTCTCTAGCGCCGCCTGCATCATCCGGCGCTCGCTGCCCGACATAGCCAGGCGTAGACGGAGTTGCTGAACCAGCGCCGGGTACTCCAGCGGCTGGCCATCGGGAGTGACAAACCCGCCGCCGTTGCAGCCGGCGCACTCCATCCGATGGAAAACCCCCAGGAATGAACCCTTCCCCATGCAGATCTCGCAGCGCTCCAGCTTCTGCATGGCAAACATCAGAACTCCTCCATTTCCCAGCCGGCACCGCGCTTGCCCTTGGTGATACCGAGGAAGCGGAACGGGTACTGATCGGCAGCGACCTTGGTCTTCACCCGGGCATCGTCGGTCCAGAACCCCTTCACCTCGTGCACCTCAAGCTCGCTGGCCGCGTTCATCACGAAGAAGTCGGCGGTGTAGAAGGTCTTGTCCGCCAGGCGCAGCTTCACCCCCTCGAAGCGGTACCAGAGGATTTCCCCAGCAGCCATTCGCCGAGCCAGCAGGCGGTCGTACTCGGCCTCGGTCTTGTTCATCGCGCCGGCCTTCAGCCTCCCCAGGGCCTGGTACTTACGCATCGACGTCATGACTGGTCACCCATCAAGCCGCGCGGGACATCCTGCTTGTCCTTCCAGCACGACCCTTCGGATATCTGATAGGTCACGTGCATGCAGGCCGTGACCCGCATCAGATGACGGCCGCAGACGCCAGATACGTCCGTGAGCCCGAGAGCGTCATTGCTGGGGATGAAGTGGATGCAGTCACCGCAGCGCCGATCGTCGGCATCGAACACCTTCGTTCCGCACTCAACGCACCAGGAGCCCTTCTCCCCTGCCCTGCCTTGGGTGACGTAGCCGCCGCATTTACACCCCATTTCATCTACCTCATTTAGAAAGTTAAATTTCGGCTACAGACCGCGCCGCACTAGGCCGTAACGGCAGTCGAGGAAAAGCTTATTTCGGCACTTTTCAGCCCGTGGGCCTCGGCAAAACCACGTTCGTCGAGGTAGGCATGCCAGGCCTCCAGCCCCTTGCGCCGGGCCTGGTCGATGCCGGTCTTGATGTAGGTGCTGGCCAACTTGCCCATGGAGTGGTTGAGCATCAGTTCGCCCACCAGGAAGTCGATGCCGAGTTCCGCCCAGACAGTGCGGGCCAGCTTGCGCAGGTCGTGGCTCTTCCACTGGCGCTGGCTCATGGTGCGGAACAGGGCAGAGGCCTGAGCGGTGGACAGTTGGGCGCCGCCAGCCATGGCGAACACCCACGGGCTGTTGCGGCGAACCGGGTGCTGCAGTTCGCGGTAGCGGGTCAGCAACGCGCACACCTGGTCGGTCAGCGGCACCACCAGTTCCTGGCCGGTCTTGGTGTTCTGCGCCGGGATGATCCACACCCGCTCCGGCAGGCTGATGTGTTGCCACTGCGCCAGGCAGGTTTCCCCGATGCGGGTACCGTGGGCCAGCATCATCAGCGCCAGCATGCCGGCCACCGGGTCCTGCTCCAGGGTCTGGCAGATGTGCGGCAGCAGGGTCGGGATGGCCACCGGCAGCAGGCCGGCCGGGCGCGGCGGCAGGTTGCCGGTCCAGAAGTCCTTCCAGCTCACGGCCGACAGTGGATTTACCTCGATCCGCCCTTGCTTCTCGGCCAGCGCCAGCGACTGCTGCAAGCCCTGCAGGGCCTTGTGCGCAGTGTGCGGCGAGTGGGTCTGCTGCATCGGCCAGACCAGCTTGTCGTCCACCACGGCGCGGCTCAGTTGCTTCAGCTTCACACCACCCAAACGGGGGATCAGGTGCCGCTTGGCCAGACTGGCCATGGTGCGGCGGTAGCTGGTCGACACGGTACGGTTCTGCTCGATGCGACTGACCCACCAGGTGATCACCTGGCCGACGGTCTTGAAGGAGTCGCGGCTCATGCCTCGATGCCCTCCCCGTCGTGCCAGGCCAGGAAACCAGCCGGGATGTCGTGGCCGTCCTCGGTCAGGATCTGCATGCAGCGCTCGAGCAACTCGCGCTGGGTGCCGAAGCGCTGCTCGAAGCGGGCCTTGTTGTGATGGAAGGCCACGCCTTCCCCGCCGGTCTGGTGGTGCGCGGCGCACAGCGGCAGCACGTTCCAGTGCGCGTGCGGCTTCGACCGGCCGTCGATGTGGTGGATGCTGCAGAAGTCGTTGAACTCGCCGGTGTCGACGCGGCAGGCGATGCAGCCAACGCCGTTGACCAGCATGTGGTGCCAGTCCTTCTGCGCCTGGGTAACGTTGCGACCCTGCATCATGCCGATACCCCGCTGGTCGCCTTGTCGGCCTGAATCAGCAGGTACGCCTCCTGCTCGCCCCCCAAATAGGCGAATGGCGCCTCGTCCTGAGGACGGATGATGGCCACGCCCTTGGCGAATCCGCCCGCGAGCGAGCGGCAAGGCAGCACCAGGTAGCCACACGCGGTTTCCCAATGACCCAGCAACTGGTGGCCGTTGGCGTCACGAACGGGACGGATACGAATCTGGTCAGCCACGGCGACCTCCAATGCGATTGCGGATTGCGGCGAGGGCGTCATTGCCCACTTCAGGGGTGCTGCTGGGCTTCGAGGGCAGCGCAGCAACCGGAACCGCGGGCAGCTGCTCGCCGCGCGCTAGGGCTCGACGGATCAGGACGTACTTCTGCTCCAGCAGAGCCAAACCATCAGAGCGGCCGAGTTGCTGCAGGGTGCTGAAGCCAGCGCGGGCGGCGGCGTGGTACACAGCCTGGCAACTCCAGCGCGCTACGCCCGCCATGCTCGGATGGGTTTTCGCCAGTGCCTCGGCGTAGGCATCTTCCAGCGAGGGCAGACCCAGGGCCTGGGGAGTCGGCTGGCACCAGGTGACGAACTTGCCCGGGGCCGGCACGAAGTCGCTCGGCTCGCCACGAAGCGCCTGCAGGCCGAACGCGATCTGGCTGTCCCAATCGGTGATGCCAGCTTCCAGGAAGGCAGTGATCCAGGTCTTCTTCGAAGCCTCGAGCACCTCAGTCGACGGCCAGGCCTGACGCCATGCCGGTCGAGCGGTGCGGATCTCGCGGAACAGTCGATTGATCAACTCCTCGACGGCCGTGCGGGCTTCGGCGGAAAGGGTGCTCAGGTCGGGTACCATCGGCACCATTGGACGGCCTGCTACGCGGGTGACGACGTCTTGAACGCGGTCCATCAGTGCGTACTCCCGGCGAGCCAACCATTGGTTTCGAAGTCGACTTCGCTCGCACCTGGTTTCGCAGCGCGCAGCGGCGTGACCTTCCCGGCGGCATGGGCCTTGTCGCGGAGGCGCCAGGTGACAAGGGAAGCCAGCCACTCGTCTTCGGTCTTTGCCACATGGCTCGCGTGGTGGTGGATCACGAAGGTGGCGATACCCTCGGCAGCGAAGGCGTCCATGGTGAGCCCAGCTCTGAACGCCATTGCCTTGAGCTTTCGCTCTTCGGGGGTCCACTCCAGGAACATCTCGAAGGGGGCGCCATCGACAACAGGCTCGCGCGCATCAGAGAGAGAGTTCTTACTCTTCTCTTCTCTGGTCACGCTGTCGTCACGCTCAGGGCGTGACAGTTGTCCCTTTGGGGGCGTGACACCTGCCCGCTTCTTCTGCTGACGATTCTTCGCCAGACCGCGTGCCTTGGCGGTTTCGCCGTTGTGGCGGTCGAAGTTCGGGAACTCGATTCCGTCGTCGCCCAGCACCAGCCAGCCGACCGACACAAGCGCCTGAGCGAACCCGTCACACTGCACGTAACGGTCAATCCACTTTCCTGTCACGCCATCAGCGTGACCGTCGCGTGACTGCTTGTCGGCCCAACTCCACAGATGGTGCAGGCGACCCACCACGGAGAACTCATCCATACCCAGGCGATCCGCCATGCAAATTACGGCCGGGTCGTCAGCCAGGGCGGTGCGCATCTTGATCCAGTCACCAGCCATCACAGCACCCCCTGCGCGATCTTCTGCGCCAGCACGGACAGGCCCTTGGCGGTGATACGGAACTGCGAGGCGCAGCGCTCGTCGCCTTCGTCAGTGGTGCCGATGACGGTGACCTTGTTCTTCACCAGGCCGGCCTCGAGGCGGGGCTGGTAGGCGATCCAGGGCCTGGTACCGGCGCGGCGGTACATCCAGCGGTTCTGCTGGAGCCAGTCCATCAGGCGATGGCGCGAGATGCCCAGGTGCTTGGCAGCGTCGGTGAGGCACAGGGTTCCGGCCGCGCCCTGCAGGCGCTCCAGCGCGGCGACCTTCGGCGCCTGTTCGGCGATCTGCTCGGCCAGGTCGGCGGCGAGGCGCAGCGCCTCGGGCAGGGACTGAGGCGTGGCGATCGTGCCGATGGTGCGGCCCTCGAGCTCATGCAGCCGACGGATTACCCGATGGCGCAGCGGGATGCTGTAGCCGGTGATAAGCGTCTCGGTCAGCTCGCGGTTGAGGTGGATATTGCTGGTGTATCCGCGGGAGTCCAGGTCCATCAGGGCATGGCTCACATCTGAGCCATCTTTCACGAGGGCCTCCAGCATCTCGCGAATGTCACGGATGACGTTCTTGTGCTGCTTGCCCGTCAGTTCGGCGATCTCGCGGGAACTCATGGTTGCTTGCGCCACGTTTTGCGATTCGGGAAAACGTGGCGCGGGATTGATGGTGGTGCTCTGCATGTGCATACTGCCTCCTGTGTCCAAAGCCCCGGTTCTGAGTCCCCACTCCGCCGGGGCTTTGTTGTTAATGCGTGGTCAAAACTGCGCCGGCACTCTTGGCTTCACGGACCATGCGGCTCTCCAGCTCATGAGCGCGCGCGATCATCGATCGAAGCTCGTGAATCGCCCCTGGCAACTCAGCAGCGTCATTCGCATCTACTTGGCCATCGGCCAGGATGGCGCTGCAGGCCTCGACAGCTCCGCCGATGTGCTTCACCAGGCGACCGAACGAAGTGGCTGGGCAGAACTCACCATCCTGCGAGCGCGCCCCGGTCAGGCCGTAACGGGAGGCGAGCTCATTGATGCAGCGGTCGCGCCATTCCGGCTCCAGCGCTGCCACCCAGCCCTCCTCCATCCAGCAGGGCATTTCCTGCTCGCCGCTCAGAAGGCGCTGTACACGCTTCAGCCAGCGGCCAGTGGCCTTGATGAACTCGCCGGTGTCGTTGCGCAGCAGGTCGGATTCGAAATCCGGCACGCGCTCGACGTCGGCGGTGGAGTGGCACTTCTGGTGGAGGGTTCGGCTCAGCGCCTGGGCGAAGTCGTCCTGGCTCAGGCTCGTGCGGGCGATCTGCTCCTGGGCATAGGCGCGCAGGACCTGATCACGGGTGTTGGTGCGTCTTGGATTGGACGTGTTCACGTTGCGCTCCTGGTCCTACTCTGGCCCCCATCGAAGGAGGCCCTGTTGTCGGGGCCAGCGGAAGGAGTCACCCCATGCGCCAGCCATCTATCCATCATCTGCAAGGCCAAGTCCTGGCCCTGCAGGCCCAACTCAACGCCCTGCTCTTCTCGTTGACTCCAGCAATGCGGAAGGCAGTGGCGGCTCATCTACAGCAGCAGGCCGACCTGGCCCGCGTAGAAATCATCAGCACCGACTGGGATGGCCCCGTGATGCGTGCCTTCGAGGTTCAGCTCGAGGGGTTGTCGTCGTGATCGGGCTTCTCGTGTTCTGCCAACTCCTCGCGAGCCTCATGGACTTCATCGAGCAACGACTTCAGGTGGATCTCGACCAGCTGCAAGCGGTCGTCGAGCGTCAAATGGCTGGAGCACTGATCCGATGCTTCCCGCCCTCCATGGCCGCCGCCTTTGGGGCTGGCGTGCCGCGCAAGTACGCCCAGTCAACGTCTGGCCGCAGCTCTTCGCAGGTCACGGCACGGTTGGACTCTCGCTCGATGTTGATGGACAGCCCCTCACCAGCACGGCGCTTGGCGTAAGCGACCTGCTTGATTTGGCCGACGGTGGTGGCGCAGGCGGTTGCAAAGGACTCGAGCTGGTCCTTGGTCATGCCCTTGATGAAGTCGCGCAGTTGCATAAGTGCCCTCCTGTCGAGAGCAGATTAGCAATTGCTAATTGGAGCAGCAATAGCATTCCGTAATTTACTGTTTGCTAACCGGAAATCACTATTGGGAAATGGACATTCGAATCATGCGCATCGCAGCTCTCAAGGAGCTGATCGGCTCAAGCACCCTCAAGGAGTTTGCTGAAAAGCACGACCTTGACCCCTCATACCTGTCCCAGGTCTTGAATGGACATAGGAGCCTTGGTGAGAAAGCCGCCAAGAAAATGGAAGACAAGATCGGCTGTCCCGGCCGCCTGGTCTCTCCAGTCGTGCGCGAAGAAACCGTCGAGACAGTCGCGCGGGACTACTACAGCAGCTTAGGCCCAGCATCCCAACCTACGCGCTACTACCGGTACGCGGTGGTCAGCAGCGTGGTTGCTGGCGGATGGGGTGAAGCCATCCAACCCTATGAGCCTGGCGCCGAAGATCGTGCAGAACTGACCGACTACAAGGCCAAGGGGCCGGCCTTCTGGCTGGAAGTGGAAGGCGACTCCATGACCTCCCCCACGCCGCCCAGCATCGCCGAGGGAATGCTGATCCTAGTGGACACCGGCATCGAGGCGCAGCCCGGGAACCTGGTGGTGGCCAAGCTGGAGGGTGACGAGAAAGCCACCTTCAAGAAGCTGGTCAGCGATGCCGGCCAGCTCTACCTGAAGCCCTTGAATCCCTCCTATCCGATAATCCCGATCAACGGGAACTGCCGGATTATTGGGGTGGTGAAAGAAGCGAAGATGAAGCTCTAGTTGGCATGTAAGGGATTGCATCACAAGCGTAAGAGAGGCACCTTGCGCGCCTCCTTATCAAGGCGCACGCTCAGTACATCCGAGGATGGATGGCAGCTCAATAGATCACTACGACCATGGAACAAGTTAACCCAGCAGTTATTGTGTGGGCTCGAGAGACTGCCGGCCTAAGCCCAGAAGAGGCCGGAAAAGCCCTTAGCTTGGGAGGTAAACGCCTGTCCGGTGCAGAAGCATTGCTGCAGTATGAGACCGGCGCGAAGGCCCCCACACGACCGCTTCTGCTCAAAATGGCGAAGACCTATCATCGGCCCTTGCTGACTTTCTACCTTGCCCAGCCGCCAAGAATAGGTGACCGCGGGGAGGACTTTAGAACCCTACCCGAAGAGCGCAGAGTTGAGGACAAGGGAACGCTTGACGCATTGGTCCGAGATCTTTATGTGCGGCAGCGCTTGGTGAGTGAGGCCCTT
Organism: Pseudomonas sp. BN414; assembly: GCF_029871275.1. Lineage (NCBI taxonomy): Bacteria > Pseudomonadati > Pseudomonadota > Gammaproteobacteria > Pseudomonadales > Pseudomonadaceae > Pseudomonas > Pseudomonas sp. BN414. Next base: position 137,916 of record NZ_SSOL01000033.1, on the reverse strand, counting down.
GAGGATGCTGAAGAGGCCGATCCGCGCGGATACGTTGGTGCGCTTTCCATCGACCTCCCAATAGAAAGCTTCGCCCAGAAAGTTGTAGAAATTCTTGGATTTGACCTTGGCGCCTTCCGACAAAAGCGCACCATTGAAGATTCATTCACTTATGCCAGAGGTCTGGCAGAACGCGCCGGTGTATTCGTTCTTCTGACTGGAAACTTGGGAAGTCACCATTCCAATGTCAGTACGGAAGTGTTCCGCGGCTTCGCCCTGTCTGACAAAATCGCGCCCTTCATTGCAATCAATGACCAAGACGCTAAGTCTGCATGGACTTTCACGCTCCTTCATGAGATGGCTCATATTTGCCTGGGCGAGAGCGGGATTAGTGGATCTTATGCAGAGCAAAGAACTGAGAAGTACTGCAACGACATTGCCAGCCAGATACTACTCCCAAAGCAAGAGCTAGCCAATTTCGAACCAAGAGCCAAAGACCTTGAAGAGTTCGTTGTTTTGGTTGGTGATTTTGCGCGCCAACGAAAAATAAGTAGCGCCATGGTCACTTACAGGCTTTGGCAGAAAGGATCTATCTCCAAGGAAAACTGGCAGCAGGCCACGGAAAGATTCAGGGAGTTGTGGAAGGCTGACAAAGACCAGCAGAAATTGAAGCAGAAGAGCGCCGGGAAAACAGGTCCGGACTATTACACAGTGAAGCGACACAAGGCAGGGGCCGCTTTGGTGAACTTGGTTAGAAGAGGCGTGGATGAGGGAGTTCTCACCCCGACCAAAGCAGGAAGAGTGCTCGGTGTTAGCCCAGGGAATGTAGCTAGCATGGTGGGCACCCGATGACTCAGACAATTTACCTGCTAGACGCCAACGTCCTCATCAACGCCCATAACAAGTACTACCCGGTCGACATGGTGCCGGAGTTTTGGGACTGGCTAATTCATGCTGGAGAGTACGGCCTCATCAAGATGCCAATTGAGACCTTCGAAGAGGTACGCGGAGGCCAGGAGGACTTGCTCACCAAATGGATGAAGAAGCCAGAGGTGGAGAAAGCGCTGATCTTGAATGAAAGCCCTGATATATCAGCTGTTCGCTATATTTTGGACGCTGGCTACGCGCCTGACCTGACTGATACCGAGATCGAGCAGGTTGGGCGAGACCCCTTTCTCGTTGCTTATGGGGTAATTGACCCAGAAAATCGCGTAGTCGTGACAGAAGAAGTATCCAAGCCGAGTAAAAAGAGAGCGAACCGGAAGGTTCCGGACGTATGTGTTGACGTTGGAGTTTCACACTGCAATACGTTTCTTCTATTGAGAAAGCTGGGATTCACAACTGGATGGAATCGATAGGCACTCTAGGGGAAAGATTTGACTCATCCATCCTCTCCCTCTGACAGTCTCAGCAGGATTTTCCGATAGAGTCAGGCCGGGGCCCTGCCCTAACCTTGACCTCGGAAAACCCAGCAAGGAAGCAGGGAGAGACGCTGAAGGATCGTCCCGCCGACAAACGCCCGCCTCGCGCGGGCTTTGTCGTTTCTGGGCTCAGCCCATCCGCGCCAGCTCTCGCTTCACCAGGCTCTGGTACTCCGGCGGGTTGAGCGCATCGATCTGCTCGGCAGCCCAGTCCTGCCACTTTCCTTTACGCCTGTCCTTCTCCAACCAGATCTTCCCGGCCTCCCCTTTCGCACGCTCCAGGTTCAGCTGCCAGAACTCAAACAGGCGGGACTTCTCGTCTTCAATGACCTGGCGGTCATCCTTGGGCATGTTGGCAAGGTTCAGGGACATGGCGATCTCCAGGGCGAATGTGCGCAAGAAGTTTACAGGTGAAGTTCGGCTTGGTCAGGGAACTCTTGAACCTGAGAACCTCCACAAATACTGTATTGATATACAGCACAAGGAGGAACCCCCATGGAAGCGCATTCCCTTGACCATCAATCCGCCAAAACCTACGCCGCCCTCACCCGCCGCATCCACGCCGCAGTCCACTCTCGGCTCGCCCAAGCTGAGCACCAGGTGGTCATCAGACGCGAGCCCCACGAATCACAGAGCGACTGGGACCGCCTCATTGAGGAGATCCGGGACGCCGAAGTTGTGACCATCACGCCACGACCAGACGGAAGCGCCCACCTAGCCTGGTACGTCGAGAACGAGCTCTAACCTCCCCCTCCCCAAAGCCCGCCCACGAGCGGGCTTTCTTTTCCCCCTCGAAAGTAAATTTAGCATTTGCTATTGACCACTCAAATTAGCGTTTGCTAATTTGCATTCAACGGACGGGGGATCGACTCCCCCGGACAGTGAAAGGGCCGAGAGGCCTGGGGCAACCCGAACGCTCTTTAACAAACCAGCGAATACCGAACACACCGCTGCCCAGCACCGGCGACCGGCGTTCGATCCAGAGGCCAACTGAGGGGCTGAAGGGGAGACGAGGCCATACCGAACCGTGCGAATGACCCGGAGCAGCAGCGGCAAAGCGTGATCAGCCAGTCGCCGATCGCGAGCAATGCATCACTGATGCGCCTTGGCGACAGGGCGCATTGGGATGCACACCAACCGAATCACCTTGAGGGAACGGCAATGCCAAACCATGTCACAACCGAAATTAAGGCAACCCCAGAGGTGATTGCCTGGATGCTCAACGAGGAAGGACGCATCGACTTCAGCAAGATCATCCCGTTTGCCGGGGAATTCCCCTGGAACGGCATTTCCTGCGATGCGGAAACACTAGCCGATGTCGTGCGGCGCAAGCCTCTGGATGAGCATCCGCTGATCGCCTCGCTGGAAGCGGGCAATCGTGATCGCACGACCCTCGATCAACTCTCCGATGAGAGCTTTGAACAGTTCGTGCAGATGCTTCGCAACCACCGCTCCACCGGCTACCTGCACAACATGGAGTTCGCCAGAGCTAAATGGGGAACCAAGTGGAATGCCTATGACCAGACGGTGGATCAGGAAGCCGGAACAGCGCGATTCGATACGGCCTGGTCCTTTCCGGAGCCGATCCTGCTGAAGGTATCCGAGCAGTTCCCAGACGCAACAATCGAGATTCGCTATGCCGACGAAGACACCGGCAGCAACTGCGGAAGTGTGACCTTCCTGGGTGGCAAGGCGACCACTCGCGACGAAGCGCCTCGCTGGGCCGACATGAGTGAAGTGGAACAGAAGAAGTGGACAGCCTTCGCCTACGAGGTGAAGCGCTGGCAGCCTGACCCTGACGAAGAGTAACCCCGCGGTAACGACACGGGGCGCCACCGCGCAACGCATGACGCCGAGCGCAGCAACGAGCAGGTGGGCCTCGCCTGGGCACCAGGGGCAACGATTTATGGGCAGCGGCGTGGAAGCAGACACGCAGCGCAACGTGGCTCCGAGCGCACTCAGAAAACCGGAGGTCGCAGTTGCCAGGGGATAAGGCCTCTGGCTGAAAAATAATCGGCGGGCCAACACGGATGCGACCGTGCCGCAGAGAGCAAGGCTGTATCGGCCCCAGTGCGGGTGTCCGTTGGCCTGGAGATAGCGGGAGTAGCGCCCCGCCTGCCCACCCCTTTCCCTCCCTCCGTGCCGGTTCGGCATGCAGCAGCGTTAGCGCGCCAAACATCAGACGCAGGTCAGCCGCCTCCTATGCCCGGCCGGACCAAAGCGCGCGGCTGTGCAAGTAAACCGGAAGCCAGGTGGCCCGCTGAATGGCGGCCTTCCCGCTAGCTGGTAGCGGCGCCAGTGGCGACAGAGCCGAATCCCCTATTCCCACTCCACGCAACCGCGAGGACCCGCCATGAGCAAGGAACGTCGCTACACCATCGAGGAGTTGCAGCAGCTTGGCTTCAAGACCCAGGGCGACCTGGTGGCCGCAGGTAAGCGGCTGCGTGAGGTGAAGCATGGCAAGGCGTAAACGCATCTTCATCGCCTACATGCTGGCCCTCCTCACCTTCACCGCCTGGATGGGCGCGAGTGGCCTGGCCGGCAAGTGGACAGCAGAACAACCCGTCGGCGCCTACACCGCCGCACGGTAACCGAGCACGCGAAAGCCTTGGGCCCTTCGGGGCCCCTCTTTTTCAGGACCATCATCATGATCAGCCATGAACTCAGCGCCGTGGAGGCGAACAGCCGTACCAGCGCAACGTTGGCCGCCCAGATCGAGCAGTTCCTGGCCGCCGGTGGACGGATCGACGTAGCAGCGCCGATGGAAGCCAAGCCGCTGCCCTCGCGCCGTGAAGTTGAACCAGCGCCCCGCGCCTCGAAGCGTGCGCCACAGGCAGCCAAGGCGCCGAAGCCAGTGAAGGAAATGCCGATGACGCTGGCGGATCGTCAGCGAGCCAAGCGCGCTGCCCTGGCTCCGGAGGTGCGGGAGTTGGCCAAGACGACCAACGCCCGGCAGATCGCCATCCGCCTCGGCATCGGGCTCACCACCCTGCGAACCATCGGCCGCGAGTACGACATCGTCTTCATTCCGGCCAAGTCATCCTCCCAGGTCGCCGCAGAGAACCGCGACCGGGCTTTCGCCGAAAGGTTGCGGGCCTTTCTGAAGATCGGCCTCACCAAGCGTCAGGCCTGCATGCGCTCTGGTATCGGCTATCGAGCGTTCAACCGGGTGTGCAAGGCCTTCAACCTTCACTTCCCTGATCCGGCGGATGAATGACCATGGCCAAGACCCAGCGAGAGCGGGACGACGACGCCACTGCGAAACGCAAGGAACTCGGAGAGATCGAACTGCGGCACCGTGTCATCAAGGGTACGGACGCAGCACTCGCCGAAATCATGCTGTGGCATGGCTTTAGCCAGAAGGCCGAGGCCATCCAGATCCTGATCATCAACACTCATGCCCTGGGCGCTGAGTTCTCGGCGGCAGTGGCTGCGAGCGCCAGCCCCTGCACGCGTAAGCCGGCCGAGTGGCTGCGCCACCGACTACGCCCAGGCACCCGCGCCATGCTGGACGAGATCGCGCAGTGGCGCGGCACCGACAACCTGGCTGCCGTAGTCGAGCAACTCATTCACGAAACCCACATGCTTGGGCAACAGCACTCCGCCCACCGGGTTCGCGTACCGCGCCACGAAATCCATGTATCGGAAAACGTGGCGCAGTGGGTTCACGCCAAGGGCATCAGCCAGTGCCGGCTTCAAGACCTGCAGGAGGCCCGCGACGAATGGCGCGACTGACACCCTCCCCCAAGCAGGCCGAAACCCTGCAGCACATACGCTCCTACATCAAGGAGAAAGGCTACTCGCCCACCGTGGCGGAACTGGCGAACCTCGCCGAGGTGAACACCAACGCAGTGCAGGACCGCCTCAACGCCCTTGAGCGCAAGGGACTGATCACCCGCGCTCCCGGCACCGTCCGAACCATTCGCCCGGCCTCCTGATTCCCCATCCCACCCGCCAGCCGCACCAGCGGCACGGCATCGCTCGACCTGGAGAAAGCCATGGGACTTCCAGTACACGCCTGCAGTGACGAAGAACTTATGCACTACGCCGGCATCGATGACGGCGCAGCAGCTGAACTGGCACGCCGGTCTGTCGAGTTCCGTGGCACGTATCTCCACGAGATCAATGCCCTGAAGAACGAAGTCGAGGACCTGGAGAGCCAGTTGGAAAGCGCTGTGGACGACGCGGATGACGCCAGCGACCTGCACGACGCGATTCGCCGGGTCCGCGGTCTACTAAAGGACTTCCGGCACATGCACCACGGACAACTGCTCACCGCCGTCGAGGAAGCGCTCGACGAGATCAGCGACTTCTAGGAGAGAGGAATGACCATCACCTATGGATCGGTGTGCAGTGGCATCGAGGCCGCCAGCGTGGCCTGGCACCCGCTGGGCTGGCGCGCCTCCTGGTTCGCCGAGATCGAGCCCTTCCCTTCCGCCGTGCTGGCGCACCGCTGGCCGGAGGTGCCCAACCTGGGCGACATGACCAAGCTCGCCCGCCAGGTGCTGGTGGGCAGCATCAAGGCGCCGGACGTCCTGGTCGGCGGCACGCCCTGCCAGGCCTTCAGCGTGGCCGGCATGCGCGAAGGCCTGGCCGACCCGCGCGGCGCCCTCACCATCAAGTACGTGGAGCTCGCAGATGCAGCTGACCTTGTTAGAACCCGTGCGGGAAAGCCCGCCTCCATCGTCGTCTGGGAGAACGTCCCCGGTGTCCTCTCCGACAAAGGCAATGCGTTCGGCTGCTTCCTCGGCGCCCTGGTGGGCGAATCCGACGCGCTGCAGCCGGCAGGGGGCAAATGGACGGACGCTGGTTGTGTGTATGGACCCACGCGAACAGCCGCATGGCGGGTGCTGGATGCCCAATATTTCGGCCTGGCCCAACGACGCCGCCGTGTGTTCGTTGTCGCAAGTGCTCGAGCTGGATTCGATCCCGCTGCGGTACTTTTTGAGCCAGAAGGCGTGCGCCGGGATACTCCGCCGCGCCGAGGCGAGGGGCAAGACGTTGCCGGACACGCTCCTTTCGGCCCTGCGCTCCAGTGCGGATGTGGATACGTCTTCGACGAGCAGCTCGGCCAGTTCGGATGCCCCGCCTGCGAGGGAGAAGAAGGTCCGGCTGTCAGCGTGACAGCTGGCCAACCAGCCTTCGGTGGCGAGAACCAGGGCGGTTCCTTGTTCCAGGCGCCAGCCCTCACCGCTCACGGCGCCCGGAATGACTTCGCCTCGGAGACCTTCTGCGTGGCTCCGACACTGGCGGGCGGATCACGAAAGGCTGGCGGCTACAGCATGGACGACATCCCTATGACCGCCGGCACCCTGCGCGGCTCGGATCGGGGAAGCGACGTCACACACGCCCAGGCCAACCACCTGGTGGCGGGAACCCTCCAGGCCAATGGGAAGGCAGCAGGCTCAGCAACCAGTCAGGATGCCGAGTCGGGCCTGCTGGTGGTACATGGCACTCAAGACCCGGACGTCCTCAGCAGCCTGGCTCATCCGCTGGGCCGCAACCACGGCCAGGAAAATGCGGTGCTCGCCTTCAGCTGCAAGGATTACGGCGCAGATGCTGGAGAACTGGCACCGACGCTGCGGGCTATGGGGCATGGGGACAGCCACGCCAATGCGGGCGGCCAGGTTGCCGTCTGCATCACCGGCGAGATCACCCACACCCTGAAGGCCGAAGGCTTTGATGCCAGTGAAGACGGTACCGGGCGCGGGCAACCGATTGTCGCCGCCCTTCGCGGGATCAGCGATTACGGCGATGGGATGCCCTGCTTGCGCGCCAAAGGCGGCGACGCCGGAGGCGGCAGTGAAGCCCTGGTTTCTGGGTCGTCTGTTCGCCGACTGACGCCACGAGAGTGCGAGCGCCTCCAGGGCATGCCCGACGACTACACGCTGATCCCCTGGCGCGGGAAGCCTGCTGAGGAATGCCCGGATGGCCCGCGCTACAAGGCCATTGGCAACAGCAAGGCGATTCCGGTGGTGCGCTGGATCGGGCGCCGGATCCAGCAGCAACTCGACCGCCTGGCCTGAGGCTCTGGACTCAATCGAGGTGCACGCGCAAAATACTGTTTATTTATCCAGTATTAGCCATGCACTTCGACATCCGCCGCCTCCGCTTCAAGGGCAAACCCATCGACGACCGAAAGATGAAGAACGTCCAGCCCATCCGTGGCGACGTGTACATCCGCATGGATGAGCGCTCACCAATGGGCAGGCCTTCCCTGGTCGCCGAGATACTGAAAACGATGGGTGGGATGCCGACGTTACCGACGCTCTACGACGTCCAGGTACACGGCATGGCCACCCTCGCCCTGGTGATCACCGGCACGGAGATCATCGACGGGGTGGCCTATGCGCAGTCGTGGCATTGCAGGGTGGTGTGATCAGGTAACGCTTGACCAGTAGTAAGGGCCTTCAGTGGTTTTCCGATCGCAGACCAGCCAGTAATCGATCAGCGCCTCCCGGGCTTCGTCCAGGCTGCCGAATGATTGGTCAGGAAATGGAACGCGAGAGACGTGACGATCCGAGCAGCATTGATAAACGCCAGACTCTGCGACTCGCACAATTCGACCATGGACGCTGCCTGCGCCGTTCATGAGGTCGTCAGCGCACAGTTCCAAAACCACTTCTTTGATTGTCGCCATACATCAACTCCAATTGATTGTAAAGCGATATTTTAACACACATTTTCATCGCGCATTTTCGCTGCGCGACCTACCCCACTCCATGCCATAGCGCCACTACGGCGAAGGATCAGCCATGCCCAGAAAACTCCACTACCTGACGTCCTCGGGCCAGGACATCAGCGGCGAGTACTACGCCAGCTCAGCCTGCGGATTCACCGGTGACGAGGACTTTGAGTGGGATGGCACCCACAAGAAGGAGAATGCCACCTGCAAGCGCTGCATCGCCGCCCTGGCGAAACCGCCGGAACCACGCGTGCCGTTCAGCGAGAGGGCGCGTCCGATCCTGTTCTCCGGCCCCATGGTGCGCGCCATTCTCGACGGTAAGAAGACAGTAACGCGCCGCCTGCTGCCGACTTGGCAGATCCCGAAAAAGAGGAGCGAGCCTGACTGCGAGCCGCGCTTCAACTGGATAGCAATCGCCCAAAAGCATCCTCGATGGGGCTTCGCCGCCTTCGGCGAAACAGAGCAGACCTGCGCCGATGAGTTGACCATGTACGGCGAAACCCCGTACGGCCGGCGCTGGGAGAGGCTTTGGGTGCGCGAGACCTGGATGGATCTGCGAGGCACCGGTGTTGAGCACAGACCGACGCCTGACAGCCCGCTCCAGCGGTATGCCTATGGAGCTGACTCGCCGCCTGGCTCAGCCAGCGATGAGGCCCGTAAGGACTTCGGCCTGAAGTGGCGCCCAAGCATTCACATGCCTCGCGAGGCGTGCCGCATCCGTTTGGAAATCACCGACGTGCGCGCCGAGCGTCTGCACGACATCACCGTCGAGCAAATCATCGCCGAAGGCCTGAGCACCAACCTGCGCGAATACGACGCAGAGTGCGACCTGAGACGCCAGTGGCGTGAGCTCTGGGAGTCGACCGGCGGTGACTGGGAATCCAACCCCTGGGTCTGGGCAATCTCGTTCAAGCGGGTGACACCATGACGAACTACTACCCCAAGGGCGGTCGCTGCTCTGCATGCCAGAAGGCCCACGACGATTGCTCGGACCTGCCCTTTCACACCATGCCAGTTCACCGGCGAGACGGCGCGGACGTGGTGGTCATCTGCAATGAGTTCCGCCAGGCCAACCACGACGCCTCGCTGAAGGCCGGCGGCGGCAGGAACAGACGATGAGCCCGCCCATCTACTGCCGAGTCACCGGCCAGCTCTACCCCTGCTCCTGTCTCCGCTGCATCCCCGTCCCACCCAAGTCCTGATCCATCCCCTACCTACTCAGCTTGGCGATACACGCCAGGGAGGCACCGTCATGTCTGCAGAAGGCATCGACTCGCCGGAGAGCCGGCACGAATACCAGCTTGGGGCGGATGCCCGAAGCAAAGACTTGGGCCGCGAGGCCTGTCCGTATGGAGAACGCCGAATGTTCAAGCGCAGCCTGTGGCTGGGCGGCTGGCACTCGATGGATATCGCCCTGGGCGAAGGAGGGAACCAATGAGCACTGATCGTGAACTGCTGGAACTGGCCGCCAAGGCTCTTGGCTATGAACTGTACGTCAACAAGGTGGATGCCACTCAGCTGCACAAGGATGGCCAATACGTCTGCTTCTGGAATCCGCTGATCAACGACGCCGATGCGCTACGCCTGGCAGCAGCGCTGACCATGAATCTGTACATGGGATTTGGTGGTGGCGTAGTCGCTGAAATCCTGCCAGACGGCGACGACGGCGGCATCGATTGCAAGGAAGACGGAGCCGACTTCATGGCCGCCGTGCGCCGCGCCATCGTCCGTGCCGCCGCCGAGATAGGGAGATCGATGCCATGACCACCAGCATGCAGCCCTCCGCCACCCAGCGCCGCATCGAGCAGCAGCTCCAGGGCGGAATCGTCTACCTCCACAAGTCCAGCGGCGTCCGCTACCAGGTGACCTACACCTCCGGCGGCGTCAGCCAACTCCACCCCATCAGCGGCGCCAGCAGGCAAGTGCCCGAAGAGCAGCTGAGCAACGCGGAAGTCTGGGAGAAACAGTGATGACGGAAGAACAACTGAGGAAAGAGCGCGCCGGATTCGACGCGGCATGGCCAGAGATCAGCAAGCACGGCGATGCCCATGGTTGGGAAGGTGTTGGCTGGGCCGCTTGGCAGGCTCGCGCCCAGGCGCCCATCGAAGTGACGTTCCGTGCGGAAACCAGCGTGCTCCAGGCGGCGCTGCAGGCTTATATGGCGCCAGCTGGCTATCGAGCCTCACGCCACCACGCCATGGTGGACTTCCACCAGCACCAGGAACGGAAATGGTGCGTGCTGGAAGAGGATCACGAGAAGGTGGAGAAGGAGAACGCCAGACTGCGCGCCGAGCTGGATGAGCTGGCCGAGGCTGCACGCGAGAAGGAGAAGGACTACTTCCAGCTGCAGTCCGAAGTGCAGAACCTACGCGCTGCCCTCGCCGAACAGCCTGCCCGCCAGGTCGGCGGGGATGAGCGAGCGGCATATGTCGCATGGCTTGCGGGAACATTCCCGGCCGTTTTCAGCGAGGCTGACGCCATTCATCACTGGCAGCACGACCACGCTTCGGCGCTCGCGTGGAAAGCCCGCGCCGCGCTCGCCCCGGCTGCGGTGGTGATGCCGGAGCCTGTCGGATATATCTGGCGCGGCGGCGACCTTTTGAAGGATGACGACAGCTTCAAGAGGACGCTGCCGACGCTTGGCCATAAGCGCGATTGGTATCCAGTCTGCCGCATGTCCGACATCACCCACCTGAACCGCAACGCGATACCGGTGGAGCTGCTTCGCCGAATCGCAAGCGATGACGAAGGCATGGCCAGTCTTGCGGACTTCGAAGAACTCCGCGCCCTGCTCGGCAAAGATGGGGAGGAGGTGGGGAATGGCTGACGCCCCCATCGAGCCGCAGGATTACCTGTTCGGGATGAAGGTGGTCCAGATCGAGGACTTGCGGGTTGCGCGCGGTCTCACCCGGCGGCCCGCATCTTCCTGCCGCCACAAGAAGCTGGTGTACGACGACAAGGAGCGCCGCATCTGGTGCAGCGACTGTGAGTCTGAGGTTGAGGCTTTCGACGCCTTCGTAGGCCTGTGCGAGGTGTTCAGCGCCGGCGTCAGCGACTTGAACCGGCGGCGACGGGAACTGGCAGAGGCCGAAAAGTTCGCGCTCCGGAGCCGCGCAGCCAAGGTGATGGATGAAGCCTGGCGCAGCACCAGCATGGCCCCGCTCTGCCCGCACTGCGACGCAGCAATCCTCCCTGAAGACGTGGTCGGTGGCGTGTCCATGGCATCCAAGAAGCTGGTCGTCGCGCGCCGCAACAAGAACCCGTAACCCCTTCCCCACCTACCCCACCAGCTGCCGGCGAGAGTCGGCGGAGATGTACTCCTATGCACAAATTGAAGCAGCCCCCACCGGACGAGGACCTGCACGACAAGGTGCTGGAATCGAAGATGGCCGATCTGATCGGCACCACCACCAAGGCCCTGCAGCGCAAACGCGAGCGCGGGGTTATCCCTCGCGGCGTCTGGCAGCTCATCGACGGCCGTGTGATGTACAGCAGAAGGAGATATGACGAATGGGTCGAAAGCCTATGGGCCTCCCCACGGGAGTCGAAGTCGTCGGCAACTCTGTCCGGATCCGCTTCACCTGGAAACACCGTCGCTGTGAAACCCTTGCTGTCGACCCCACGCCGGCGGGTATCGCACAGGCCGCAAGTCTTAGAGCTCAGGTAAAGCAGCTGATCAAGCTCGGCGTCATGACCGACGACAAGTACGCCGAGCTGTTCCCCAGTTCCAGCTACATGCTGTCGGGTAAGACGCCCACCTTCGGTGAGTACGCCCAGATCTGGCTGGACAGCCGGGAAATCGTCGATGGCACCCGGTCCAACTACAAGGGCACCCTCAATGCCTACTGGATGCCCCACTTCGCCACCCGCCGTATCGACGACATTTCCTCGGCGGACGTGCGGCGGGTGGTGGCGGAAACCACGTGGACCTCGGCACTGGTCCGGCGCAATGCCCGGGACAAGTTGTCGAGCGTACTGGAGTCGGCAGTCAAGGATGGGATGATCGCGCGGAACCCGGTCGACTCGATCGCGCGACCACGGGTGGCGAAGAAGGTGGTGGACCCGTTCACCCGCCCGGAAGCCGAAGCGGTGATCGACCACCTCTATAAGAAGCTGACCGGGCTGACCCGCATCTATGCCTGCTACTTCGAGTTCGCCTTCTTCACCGGCATGCGCCCGGGCGAGCTGATGGCATTGCGCTGGGAGGAGATCGATTTCAAGGGAAGGAGCGCGCACGTCTGCCGGATCGTGGTCGACGGCGAGGTCAAGGACCGGGTCAAGACCAAGAACCACCGGCATGTGCTGCTGAATGACAGGGCGCTGCATGCCCTGAAGGAAGCGCGGGCACTGACCCAGGCGCGCAGCGCCTATGTCTTCGCACCGGCAAGGATGGAGGAAGGACAGGATTGGATTCGCAGTGACAGCACGGCGAAGGGCTATTTCAACGTGGCGCTCCGGGCCCTGGGCATCCGCATCCGCCGTCAGTACGACACCCGCCACACCTACGCGACGATGTGCCTGATGGCGGGAATGAACCCCGCGTTCATTGCGAACCAGCTGGGGCACAGTGTACAAATGCTGCTCTCGACCTATGCCAAGTGGCTCAATTCCACCTCGGACTGGAGCGAGTTGCAGAAGCTGGAAAACCAGCCAATTGGTACGAAATTGGTACAGGAAAAATAGCGATACCCCTCTAGGCCGCGCCACTCGTGGCCCAAGTTGGCATCATGCGACATTTCCTTATAAGATCGCGCCTTCCCCCAAATCGTCGCCACGTGCGGCTTCAACCGCCCGTCCCGCCTGCTTTGTTCCCGCAACACCCGGCCAGGACATGCGGCCAGTGACAAAAGAAGAAAGGTAGTAACCATGAGCGCTAGGCATTTTCTCTCCCTGATGGACTGCACTCCCCAGGAGCTGAACAGCCTGATCCGTCGAGGCACCGAGCTGAAGGATCTGCGCAACCGAGGCGTGCGTTACGAACCCCTGAAAAGCCGCGTACTGGGCATGATCTTCGAGAAGGCCTCGACCCGTACCCGTCTCTCTTTCGAAGCCGGCATGATCCAGCTCGGCGGCCAGGCCATCTTCCTGTCCCCGCGCGACACCCAGCTCGGTCGTGGCGAGCCCATCAGCGATAGCGCCATCGTCATGTCGCGCATGCTGGATGCCGTGATGATCCGGACCTTCGCCCACAGCACGCTGACCGAGTTCGCCGCCCACTCCCGTGTACCGGTGATCAACGGCCTGTCCGATGACCTGCACCCCTGCCAGTTGCTCGCGGACATGCAGACCTTCCTCGAACATCGCGGCAGCATCCAGGGCAAGACCGTGGCCTGGATCGGCGATGGCAACAACATGTGCAACACCTATATAGAGGCAGCGATCCAGTTCGACTTCCAACTGCGCGTCGCCTGCCCCGAAGGCTACGAACCCAATCCGGCGTTCCTCGCCCAGGCCGGCGACCGCGTCAAGGTCGTGCGCGCCCCGCGCGAAGCCGTGGCCGGCGCCCATCTGGTCAGCACCGACGTCTGGACCTCCATGGGCCAGGAGGAAGAAACCGCCAAGCGCCTGGCATTGTTCTCGCCCTACCAGGTGAACAAGGCGCTCCTCGACCTGGCCGCGGACGACGTGATATTCATGCACTGCCTGCCGGCCCACCGCGGCGAAGAGATCAGCGTCGACCTGCTCGACGACCCGCGTTCAGTTGCCTGGGACCAGGCGGAAAACCGCCTTCACGCCCAGAAGGCCCTGCTTGAACTGCTGGTTGAACACGCCCATCACGCATGACTCGCGAATTGCTCCTCAGCCTCCACAACCTCAGCTGTGGTTATCACGAACAGCAGGTTGTGCGAGGCCTGAACCTTCATCTCAACGCCGGTGACATCGGCTGCCTGCTCGGCCCTTCCGGCTGCGGAAAGACGACGACGCTTCGCGCCATCGCCGGATTCGAACCGGTGCTGGAAGGCGAAATCCAGCTAGCCGGCGAAGTGATCTCCCGCGCCGGCTTCACCCTGGCGCCGGAGAAACGGCGAATCGGCATGGTGTTCCAGGACTATGCGCTGTTCCCTCACCTGACGGTGGCCGACAACGTCGCCTTCGGCATCCGCAAGGAGCCCGATAGCGAGCGCAAGGTCGACGAACTGCTGGAACTGGTGAAGCTGAACCACCTGGCCAAGCGCTACCCCCACGAGCTGTCCGGCGGCCAGCAACAACGCGTTTCACTGGCCCGCGCCCTGGCGCCAGAGCCGCGTCTGCTGCTGCTCGACGAACCCTTCTCCAACCTCGATGGCGAACTGCGTCGACGCCTCAGCCAGGAAGTCCGCGAAATCCTCAAGGCACGCGGCACCAGTGCGATCCTGGTGACCCACGACCAGGAAGAGGCCTTCGCCGTCAGCGATCAGGTCGGCGTGTTCAGAGACGGCCTGCTGGAGCAGTGGGACACCCCGTTCAACCTCTACCACGAACCCCTGACGCCCTTCGTCGCCAGCTTCGTCGGTCAGGGCTACTTCATTCGCGGCCAGCTGATTTCAGCCGATGCCGTGACCACCGAACTCGGCACCATCCGTGGTAATCGCGCCTACACCTGGCCCCATGGCTCCGCGGTGGACGTACTGCTGCGGCCGGACGACATCGTCCACGCGCCGGACAGCGATCTGCGCGCCAAGGTGATCGGCAAGACCTTCCTCGGCGCCGCCACCCTCTATCGCCTGCAACTCTCTACCGGTAGCCAGCTGGAATCGATCTTCCCCAGCCACGCCGATCACCAGCCCGGACAGGAAGTGGGCATCCGCATCGCGGCCGATCACCTGGTGGTCTTCCCCGCCCAGGGCACTGTCGCCGCCCACTTCACGCCCCAGGAATCCGGCGTGCGCCGCATCAGCGGCGCACTCTGAAACATCCCACCTACAGAAAGCCAATCAGAGCTTTTCGATCGTTTCGCGCCTTAGATCCACAGCCTACCGCTGGCCACCAGCACCGAATGCCCGGCGATGCTCACCCGGTCGCCATCCAGGCGGCACCAGAGCTCGCCGCTACGCGCGGAACACTGCTGGGCCCGCAGCACTCGCTTGTTGAGACGATTGGCCCAGTAGGGAATCAGGGCGCAGTGCGCGGCGCCGGTCACCGGGTCTTCATCGATGCCGATCACCGGGGCGAAGAAGCGCGAAACGAAGTCGTGCTTCCCCCCTGCTGCCGTGACGATCACGCCAGACCAGGGCAGCTTGGCCAATGCCTTGAAGTCCGGCGTGCACTCACGCACGTCATGCTCCGACTCCAGTACCGCCATCAGGAAGTTGGCGCCCAGCGCATCCACCGGAGGGATGCCCAAGGCATGTTCCAGCTCCAGGGTGACGCCCACCTCTTGCGGCACCTGCGCTGGGAAGTCCAGCGCCAGACGGCCCTCCTCTTCGCGTGACACACGCAATTCGCCAGACTTGCTGGTGAACTCCAGGCGGTCGCCCGGTTCCTGGTAGAGATCAAACAGCACATGGGCGCTGGCGAGGGTGGCATGGCCACAGAGCGGCACCTCGGCCCTGGGCGTGAACCAGCGGATGTGCCAGGCACTGCCTTCCTTCACCAGGAAGGCGGTCTCCGACAGGTTGTGCTCGGCGGCGATGCGTTGCATGAGCTGATCATCCAGCCAGGCGTCGAGGCGATAGACCACCGCCGGGTTGCCGCCGAAGGGCCGTTGGGTGAAGGCGTCGACCTGATGGAAATCCAGCTGCATGACTCGCTCCTTGATGTGTGGGGGCACCAGCATGCCAGTCACCGACGCTCCACGCGCGGTACAGTGGCCGGTGGATATCGGTGGAACAGCCTGATCAGTCTAGCGGAGGCAGGCCGTAGCGCTGCAGGAGCTCGTTCATCCGTCCGGACTCACGCAAACGCTTGAGCCCGGCGTCGAACATCGCCGCATGGCGCGGACTGCCTTTCAGTGCAGGGGAAAATGCCAGGAAGATGGGCACGTCCGGCGAGCGGCAGCCGGCCTTCACCAGCTTGCCCTGCTGGCCACTTTCGGCAAGCCAGGCGTCCATCACCCAGGCGTTCTCGATGGTGGCGTCGACGCGGCTGATCAGGATCTTTTCCACATTCATGGCCAGGGCCTGGTCGCCGGACACGACCTGCACCCGAGCCGGATCGTCCCGCTTGATTCGAATGTAGGTGTCGAGCTCCTGGCCGTAGCTGTAACTGTTGATGCTGCCCAGGCGAATCTCGGCGAGCGACGCCAATCCGCGGTAACGCCATTTGCTGTCAGGGGCAACGTAGAAGCACATGCGCGACACGCCGGGCGGCGTGCGAGTGAAGACGAAGTCGGGAGCGTCCTGGATGCCGGCACCGATCAGTGCATCCAGGCGGCCATAACGGGTGTCATGGACGGCGCGCGCCCAGTTCACCAGGCGGTACTCCACACCGATGCCGGCCGCGCCGAAGATTTCCTGCGCCAGCTCGACGAAGATGCCCGGCTTCGCCGAGCCGGGTTCGCAATTGATCGGGCACCAGATGTCCCCGGCGATCACCAGGGTTTCGGCATGGGCCGATGGGAAGAGCAAAGGTGCCAGCAGCAGGGTCAGTGCCTGCCAAAGGCGTTTCAGCGATCCTTGCCCTTTCCCCATCCTGCCTCCCAGCGTCCATGCGGCGCTGTCACGCGCCGCTGCGCACCCGCTGCACGGCATCCAGCCAGCCGTCGTAGAGCTTCTTGCGATGCTCATCGGCCATGCGCGGGGCAAAACGCTGTTGACGATGCCAGTGACTGGCCACTTCGTCCAGATCGCGATACAGCCCCGCCTGCAAACCTGCGAGATAGGCCACACCCAGGGCTGTCGTCTCGGTGACTTCGGGACGCTCGACGGGAACCCCGAGGATGTCCGAAAGGAACTGCATCACCCAGTTGTTCTCGACCATGCCGCCGTCCACCCGCAGCGCGCTGGGCGCGGCGGCACCATCCTGGGCCATGGCTTCCAGCAGGTCGCGGGTCTGGTAGCAGACGGATTGCAGCCCGGCGGTGACGATTTCCTTGATACCGGTATCACGGGTCAGCCCGAAGATCGCGCCGCGAGCGCGCGGGTCCCAATAGGGAGCGCCGAGGCCGGTGAAGGCCGGCACCAGGTAGACGCCGCAGGCATCGCCGGTCTGCTCGGCGAGGGCTTCGGTATCACGGGCGTGGCTGATCAGCTTGATGCCGTCGCGCAGCCACTGCACCGCGGCGCCGGCAACGAAGATGCTGCCCTCCACCGCATAGCTCACCTTGCCATTGAGCCGGTAACCGACCGTGGTCAGCAGCCGGTTGCGAGAAACCACCGGCTGGTCGCCAGTGTTCTGGATCATGAAGCAGCCGGTGCCATAGGTGCTCTTCACCATGCCCGGCTGGAAGCAGGCCTGGCCGATCAGCGCCGCCTGCTGATCGCCCGCCATGCCGCGCACGGGAATGCTGGCGCCGAGCAGCGCGGCGTCCGTATCGCCGAACTCGGCGGCGCAGTCCAGCACCTCCGGCAGCAGGCTGGTAGGGATGTCGAACAGACGCAGCAGCTCCGCGTCCCACTGCTGGCTGTGGATATTGAACAGCAGGGTCCGCGAGGCGTTGGTGGCATCGGTGCGATGCACCTTGCCGCCAGTCAGGCGCCACAGCAGGAAGCAATCCACCGTGCCGAAACGCAGCTCGCCACGCTCGGCCCGCTCGCGGGCGCCGGGCACGTTCTCCAGCACCCAGCGCAGCTTGGTGGCGGAGAAATAAGGGTCGATCAGCAGGCCCGTGCGATTGGCCACGTCGGCTTCATGGCCGGCAGCCTTGAGCGTGGCGCAATAGTCCGCGGTGCGGCGGTCCTGCCAGACGATGGCCGGGTGGATGGGCGTGCCCGTCACCGCGTCCCAGACCAGGGTCGTCTCACGCTGGTTGGTGATGCCGATGGCGGCGATCTCGGCCGGGTTCAACCCGCTTTGCTCGATGGCCTCGCGGCAGACCTTGAGGGTGGTCAGCCAGATTTCCTCACCGTCGTGCTCTACCCAGCCGTCCTTGGGAAAGTACTGCTTGAACTCCTGCTGGGCACGCGCCACCGGCAGACCCTGGGCGCTGAATACGATGGCGCGGCTGCTGGTGGTGCCCTGGTCGATGGCGAGCAGGTATTGGGCCATGGTGATGCTTCCTTGTTATTGGTTTTCAAGCCTGTACGCGATCTCGCGGACGTGGGCAGGCTTTCAGGGACGGCCGATATCGGCGAACTGGCCTTGGGTATGGGTCGCCAGGGTATCGGCGGAGAGTTCGACTTCCAGCCCGCGCCGGCCAGCGCTGACATGGATGCTTTCGAAATTGCGCGCGGTACCGTCAATGAAGGTGCGCAGTCGCTTCTTCTGCCCCAGCGGGCTGATGCCGCCTACCAGGTAGCCGGTGGAGCGCTGGGCCTGGGTGGGATCGGCCATCTCGGCCTTCTTCGCGCCGGCAGCGTGAGCCAGGGCCTTGAGGTCGAGGGTCCCGGCCACCGGTACGACCGCCACCAGCAATTCGCCTTTCTCGGTGGCGGCGAGCAGCGTCTTGAAGACCCGCGCCGGGTCCAGGTTGAGCTTTTCGGCGGCTTCCAGGCCGTAGGACGGCGCCTTGGGATCGTGGTGATAGCTGTGCACCTTGTGCTCAGCCTTGGCTTTCTTCAGCAGATCGATTGCGGGTGTCATGTTCGATTGTGAAAATCCTGCGACAGATTCGGCGTACCTTAGCGGAAAAGCGGTGATTCGACAGCCCATCGCTATAATGCCGCGCAAAACAAGGAGCCAGCATGAACCTGGGCCCACGGCAGCAAGACATCCTCGACCTTACGCGCGATCGCGGCTACGTCAGCATCGACGAACTGGCCCAGGCCTTTGCCGTCACCCCGCAGACTATCCGACGCGACATCAACCAGCTCGCCGAACATGGCCTGCTGCGACGGACCCACGGCGGCGCCGCCAGCGAAGGTTCAAGCACCCAGAACACCGCCTACGCCATGCGCGCCGGGCAGAACCGCGATGAAAAGCAACGCATCGCCGATGCGGTGGCCGAATACATCCCGGACCACGCCTCGCTCTTCATCAACATCGGCACCACCACCGAAGCCATCGCCCGCGCCCTGATGGGCCACAAGGGCCTCAAGGTGATCACCAACAATCTGCACGTGGCGGCGCAACTGGCCGACAAGCCGGACTTCGAGGTGCTGGTGGCCGGTGGCACGGTGCGCAGCGACGGCGGCATCGTCGGCCAGGCAGCGGTGGATTTCATCCAGCAGTTCAAGGTGGATTACGCACTGGTGGGCATCAGCGGAATCGACGAGGACGGCAGCCTGCTGGATTTCGATTACCAGGAAGTGCGCGTCTCCCAGGCCATTATCGAGAACGCCCGACAGGTCTTCCTCGCCGCCGACTCGAGCAAGTTCGGCCGCAACGCCGTAGTACGCCTGGGCTCCATCGCACTGGTGAACCGCCTGTTCACCGACCACCAGCCCTCCCCCGCCCTGTCCCGCCTGCTTGCCGAGCACAAGGTGCACCTCGACCGCGTGTGATCCGCCCTTCACCTGTATGAATTTTCCGTGACCACCCGGCGCGAGTTCGCGCATTGGGCTGGTCATTTTGCGTCCGCTCATCTAGGCTATTTTCGAAAATGAACATTGAAAGTTCGATTTCGACCTTGGTGCCTGCCAATGAACCACAACCATTCCCCCATCGCGGAAGTCTATGACCTCGCAATCGTCGGCGGCGGCATCAATGGCGTCGGTATCGCCGCTGATGCAGCCGGACGGGGGCTGTCGGTATTTCTCTGCGAGAAGGACGACCTCGCCCAGCACACCTCTTCGGCCAGCAGCAAGCTGATCCATGGCGGCCTGCGCTACCTGGAACACCACGAATTCCGCCTGGTGCGCGAAGCTCTGGCCGAGCGTGAAGTGCTGCTCGCCAAGGCGCCGCACATCGTCAAGCCGCTGCGCTTCATCCTGCCCCACCGGCCGCACCTGCGTCCGGCCTGGATGATCCGCGCCGGCCTGTTCCTCTACGACCACCTCGGCAAACGCAAGCACCTTCCCGCCTCGCGCAGTCTGCGCTTTGGCGCCGGCAGCCCGTTGCAGGCGGAAATCACCCAGGGATTCGAATACTCCGATTGCTGGGTGGACGACGCGCGCCTGGTGGTACTCAATGCCATGGCCGCCCGCGAGCGCGGCGCCCATGTGCATACCCGCACCCGCTGTGTCAGCGCCCGCCGCAGCAAGGGCCTCTGGCACATCCACCTGGAACGTGTCGACGGCAGCCTGCTGTCGATCCGCGCCCGCGCCCTGGTCAACGCCGCCGGTCCCTGGGTGGCCCGCTTCATCCAGCAAGACCTCAAGCAGGCGACGCCCTATGGCATCCGTCTCATCCAGGGCAGCCACATCATCGTGCCGCGCCTGCATGACGGCGAGCAGGCCTACATCCTGCAGAACGAAGATCGCCGCATCGTCTTCGCGATTCCGTACCTGGAGCGCTTCACCCTCATCGGCACCACCGACCGCGAGTACCACGGCGACCCGGCGGAAGTGGCAATCACAGCCGAAGAAACCCGTTACCTGCTGGACGTGGTCAATCGCCACTTCAAGCGCCAGCTGAGCGAGCAGGACATCCTCCACAGCTATTCCGGCGTGCGCCCACTGTGCGATGACGAGTCGGACGATCCGTCAGCAGTGACCCGCGACTACACCCTTTCCCTCGCCGCCCATCCCGGCGAAGCGCCGTTGCTCTCGGTGTTCGGCGGCAAGCTCACGACCTACCGCAAACTGGCCGAAGCCGCCCTCGAGCAACTGACGCCCTGGTTCCCCTTCGCCAAAGGCGCCTGGACCGCCAGCGCGCCGCTGCCCGGCGGAGAAAAGATGGAAAGCCGCAGCGCCCTGGTAGAAGCCCTCTGCTCCAGCTTCGGCTGGCTGCCTACGCACATCGCCAGGCGCTGGGCCAACCTCTACGGCAGCCGCTGCTGGCACCTGCTGCGTAACGTGCGGGAACTGGCGGACCTCGGCGAACACCTGGGCGCCGGTCTCTATTCCCGGGAAGTGGACTATCTCTGCCAGCAGGAATGGGCCGTCAGCGCCGAAGACATCCTCTGGCGCCGCACCAAGCTCGGCCTGTTCATGAGCCCCAGCCAGAAAGCCCGCCTGGTCCAGTATCTGAAACACGAGCATCCGCGCCGGCCGCGGGTGGATGCCGCTTAACCCCTCCCAGCTCCCTCCCCGACCAACGGTCCCACCGCTCGCCCTTTTAGGTTGCCGGCTCTAGAGCGGTCGGCCGATTCTCGCGGCGACCCATGCCTCCAACAAGAACAAGGCGAGTGCAGTTCATCCCATCACTGCCGGATTGGACCAGGGGGTACGCCCCCGGGAGGAGCCATGCGTATTCGTTGCTTTCTGCTCGGTTGCCAATGGACCGAGGGTTTTCGTACAGAAGTGGGCGCCGTTCCCATGATCTGCCAGCGCTGCCTGCGCTGCGGCGCACATCGCTATCTCAGCCCGCCTGAAGAGGAGGCAGAAACAGCGGGATGAATGGCGCAAGAAACTGATGGATAGCGATTTGACAGCAGACGAGCGGCCTCTAGCTTTAACCAGCGTTGCCGATGGCCCATTACAGGCTGAGTGAAAACGTCACCGTAGTTTTCACCCTGCCTGGGGCCGCCGTCCGGTCAAACAACCCCAGCAAGGGAGTGCTCCATGTCGCATCCGTCGCCTGCTAACCCCATCAAGGGCCTGGCCCTGCACTCCCTGATCTGGCTGGCCTGCGCCGGCATGGTTGCCGTAGACCTGCCGGTATGGCTGGCCCTCGCCGGTGGCTGGCTGGCCAGCCTGCTGCTGACCTGGTTGCAACGAGAATCCCGTCCGCAGGCGGCGCAAGCACAAGTCCCGGCCGTGGTGGCACCTGACTGGCAGCAGGCCCAGGATGCCGTGGACGAACACCTGGGCACCTTGCAGGCACATGCCGGGCAGGTCGATGGCTTGTTGCAGGACGCCATCGCTCGCCTGGGTGACAGCTTCCAGGGCCTGGCCGCGCGCATCGACCAGCAGCGCGCCCATTCCCATTCCCTGATCGAGCGCTACGGCAACCAGGGCGCCGATGACGGCATGAATTTCCAGGAGTTCATCTCCACCACCCGCAACACCCTCGGCCTGTTCGTCGAGGCGACGCTGGAAACCAGCCAGACCTCCCAGGAGCTGGTGAAACGCATGGACCGGGTGACGCAGAAGATCGCCGATATCCTGAAATCCACCCACGATATGGACGCCATCGCCAAGCAGACCAACCTGCTGGCGCTGAATGCTGCCATCGAGGCAGCCCGCGCCGGCGAAAGCGGCCGGGGCTTCGCCGTGGTCGCGGACGAAGTCCGTGCCCTGTCCACTCGATCCACCGGCTTCTCGGAAAAGATTCGCGAGCATGTGGACGTCGTCTACCGCGAAATCCAGGACGCCGAGTCGGCCATCTCCCAACTGGCGGACAAGGACATGGGCATCGCCCTGGAATCCAAACAGCAGTTGCATCACATGCTGGAAGACCTCGAGGGCATGAACCGCCACACGCTGAAAGTGATCCAGGAGTTGGATCGCATTTCGCTGGAGGTGGGCTCGGGCGTCGACCAGGCCATTACCGCCTTGCAGTTCCAGGACATGAGCAGCCAGTTGATCGGACAGATGCGCAAGCACTTCGCCAAGCTCGGCGGATTCGCTGCGGGGCTCGGCGGGTTGCGTGCGGTGACGTCGGAGCAATGGGCGGATCGGGTCGACCAGGAAACCCGCGAGCTGCGCAAGCCCGTCGCCAATCCCGTCGCCCAGAGCAACGTAAGTGCCGGAGAGGTGGAGCTTTTCTGAATCGATAGACAGCAGCCATTCGCCGCCCATCATTGCGACGAATGGCTGGCGTCAGCGGCTGGACGCTCATCAGGCACCCATCTACACATAAACATGGCCACTAGCTACCAATCGGAAAGACGAGGTTTTTCCGTAGGTTGGCGCAGAGCGAAGCGAAGCCTGACAAGACCCTAAAAGCTTCACCCCAAGAAAAAGCGGCAAGGAGAGCGGCACTGATGAGCAAGCAGATCCTGATCGTTGACGACTCCGCATCCATCAGACAGATGCTGAGCTTCACTCTCAAAGCCGCCGGGTACCTCGTGGACGAGGCGGTAGATGGCAAGGATGGCCTCGGCAAGGCGCAGAGCAAGGCATACAACCTGGTCTTCACCGACCAGAACATGCCCAACATGGATGGCCTCAGCCTGATCCGCAGCCTGCGCGGGCTGCCCGGCTACCGCGCCACGCCCATCCTCATGCTGACCACCGAATCCAGTGACAGCATGAAGCAGCAAGGCAAGTCCGCCGGCGCCACCGGCTGGCTGGTCAAACCCTTCGATCCGCCAAAACTGCTGGAAGTCACCCGCAAGGTCCTCCCCTGATCCCAGCACAAGGCGCCTCCCATGAGCGAAGGGATGAATCAGTTCCTCCAGGTCTTCTTCGAGGAAACCGAAGAGCACCTGGCAAGCCTCGAACTGCTGCTGCTCGGTCTCGACCTGCAGCAGCCTGACGCGGAAGAACTCAACGGCATCTTCCGCGCCGCGCATTCCATCAAGGGTTCGGCCGGGATGTTCGGCTTCGATGACCTGACCGCCGTGACCCACGAGCTGGAAACCCTGCTCGACCGCATCCGCAGCGGCCAGATGGCGCTGCGCGCAGAGATGGTCGACCTGTTCCTGCAAGCCCGTGACGTGCTGATGCGCCTGCTGGACGCCCATCGCCGGCAGTGCCCCGATCCGAGCGTGCCGGTGGAAGAAACGGTGGCCCGTCTGCGCCGGTTGCTGGACGCCGCGCCAACGCCTGACGAAGCAGCGGACTTCGGCTTCTTCGATGACGCACCGGGCTCACCGGAAGCGGTCGCTGATGACGACTTCGGATTCTTCGACGATGCTCCCGGCCTGCCCGTCCAGGACGAATCCAGCGCCTTCGGCCTATTCGATGAAGCCCCCGGCGCGCCCGCCAAAACCGTCGCCGAAGCGCCCAGGCCAGCCCCCGCGGCGATACCGCCTGCCAGCAAACCTGCAACGGCGGAAAACGAATCCAGCTCGATCCGCGTCAGCGTCGAGAAGATCGACAGCCTGATCAACCTGGTGGGCGAGCTGGTCATCACCCAGGCCATGCTCGGCCAGCTCGGTGGCGCACTTGATCCGAGCCAGCACGAGCGCATCCACCAGGCCCTGGCGCAGCTCGAACACAACACTCGCGACCTGCAGGAATCGGTGATGTCGATCCGCATGTTGCCCATCAGCTTCATCTTCAGCCGCTTCCCACGCCTGGTGCGCGACACCTCTTCGCGCCTCGGCAAGCAGGTGGAACTGGTGCTGCAGGGCGAACATACGGAACTCGACAAAGGCGTGATCGAGCGCCTCAGCGACCCGCTCACCCACATCGTGCGCAACAGCATCGACCATGGCATCGAGTTGCCCGACGTGCGCCTGGCCGCCGGCAAACCGGCGAGCGGCACCGTACGCCTGGGTGCCTTCCACCAGGGCGGCAGCATCGTCGTGCAAATCAGCGATGACGGTCGTGGCCTGGACCGCGAGCGCATCCTCGCCAAGGCCCGCGAGAAGAACCTGGCGGTGCACGACGGCATGAGCGACACCGAGGTCTGGCAGCTGATCTTCATGCCCGGTTTCTCCACCGCCGAAGTGGTCACCGACCTTTCCGGTCGCGGCGTCGGCATGGATGTGGTCAAGCGCAATATCCAGGCCATGGGCGGTCGCATCGACATCGATTCGGCCGCCGGCCTCGGTACGCGCATCAGCATCCGCCTGCCGCTGACCCTGGCAATCCTCGATGGTCTGATCGTCGCTGTGGCACGCACCCACTATGTGATCCCGCTGACCTACATCGTCGAATCGCTGCAGCCCAAAGCCGCCGACATTCGCGGCCTGGGTGGCGAGGAAGGCGCGGTGATCCGCGTGCGCGGCGAGTACCTGCCGCTGCTCTCGCTGCACGACCTGCTCGGCGAATCCACCCCGCCGCTGCCGGCCGAGCAGTCCATCGTGGTCATCCTCGAAGCAGACGGGCGTCACTTCGCCCTGCTGGTGGACGACCTGGTCGGGCAGCAGCAAGTGGTGATCAAGAGCCTGGAACAGAACTTCCGCCGGATCGATGGCATCGCCGGCGCCACCATCATGGGCGACGGCAGCGTCGCCCTGATCCTCGATGTCGACGCCCTGCCGGGTCTGGCAAAACAACAAGGAGCAGCGCTGCATGAACTCCCTTAGCGCGGAACAGGCCGGCCAACCGGCCCAGGAGTACCTGACCTTCACCCTCGGTCGCGAGGAGTACGCCATCGACATACTCCGGGTGCAGGAAATTCGCGGCTATGACCAGGTGACCACCATCGCCAACAGCCCGGCCTTCATCAAGGGCGTGATCAACCTGCGCGGCGCCATCGTTCCCATCGTCGACCTGCGCATCAAGTTCAACCTCGCCGACGTCACCTACGACCCGTTCACCGTAGTGATCATCCTCAACATCGGTCGACGCATCGTCGGTGTGGTGGTGGATTCGGTGTCCGACGTGATCGCCCTCTCGGGCGAGGAGATCAAGCCACCGCCGGAATTCGGCGCCAGCTTCGATACCGAGTACCTGCTGGGCCTTGCCACCGTGGCCGAGCGGATGTTGATCCTGGTGGATATCGAGAAGCTGATGACCAGCCGCGAAATGGCCCTGGTCGAAGCAGCCGCAGCCTGACACGCAAGGGGATAAGCCATGGGTCTGTTCAACGGAAAAGCACAAGCTCAGCTTCGCGCACAACACCTGGCCAGCCTGATCCAGGGCCTGGCCGAAGGTAATCTCGACCAATCCATCGGCGCCGGCGACGACCCGATCTGGACGCCGGTCTACGACAGTCTCGCCCGCTTGCAGAAGAGTCTGCGCCAGCAGCAGGCGGAGAGCACCAGCACCGAGGTGCTGGACAAGGCACTGGTCGAGATGACCCGCCAGCACACTGAAGGCTGGATCGACCAGGTCATCCCGGAAGACCGCTTCAGCGGCACCCAGGCGCGCATCGCCAAAGGCATCAACGAACTGGTGGCCGCCCATATCGCGGTGAAGATGCAGGTCGTGGGCGTGGTCACCGCCTACGGTCGCGGCGACTTCAGCAAGGACATGGAACGCCTCCCCGGCAAGAAGGCACAGATCACCGAAGCCATCGACGGCGTACGCGACCGCCTCAAGGCCGCCGCCCAGGCCGCTGCGGAGAACACCCGGATCAAGAGCGCGCTGGACAACTGCAGCACCAACGTGATGATCGCCGACGGCGAACGCACCATCATCTACATGAACAAGACCGTCACCAGCATGCTGCAGAACGCCGAGGCCGACCTGCGCAAGGCGCTGCCGTCATTCTCCGTAAACAAATTGCTGGGCGGCTCGATCGACCAGTTCCACAAGAACCCCGAGCACCAGAAGCGCCTGCTCGCCACCTTCACCAGCACCTTCCGCACCCAGATCGACATCGGCGGACGGACCTTTGGCCTCGTGGCCAACCCGGTCATCAGCGATGACGGCGAGCGTCTCGGCTCGGTCGTCGAATGGGCCGACCGGACACTGGAGGTTCAGGTCGAACGCGAGGTCGCCGCGCTGGTCGGCGCAGCGGCGGCTGGCGACTTCTCCAAGCGCATCGATGAAACCGGCAAGAACGGCTTCATCCTCAACCTGGCCACCGGCCTGAACAGCCTGGTGGACACCGCCGACAAGGGCCTCAAGGATGTCTCGCGGATGCTCGGCGCGCTCGCCCAGGGCGACCTGTCGCAAAGCATCAGTGCCGACTACCAGGGCACCTTCGGCGAACTCAAGGACTACTCCAACGAAACCGCGCAGAGCCTGTCGCGCATGCTCGGGCAGATCCGCGAATCCGCCGACACCATCAACACCGCCGCCAGCGAAATCGCCAGCGGCAACGCCGAGCTGTCCACCCGCACCGAGCAGCAGGCGTCCAGCCTGGAAGAAACCGCTTCCAGCATGGAAGAGCTGACCAGCACGGTGAAGCTCAATGCCGAGAATGCGCGCCAGGCCAATTCCCTGGCGGTGAACGCCTCGGAGGTGGCTACCGAAGGCGGCAACGTGGTGCAGAAGGTGGTCAGCACCATGACCGCCATCAACGACTCGGCGCGGAAGATCTCCGACATCATCGGCGTCATCGACGGCATCGCCTTCCAGACCAACATCCTCGCCCTCAACGCCGCGGTGGAAGCGGCGCGGGCCGGTGAACAGGGTCGTGGCTTCGCCGTGGTAGCCGCCGAAGTACGCACCCTGGCGCAGCGTTCGGCAGCGGCGGCCAAGGAGATCAAGACGCTGATCTCCGACTCGGTGAGCAAGGTCGAGAACGGCAACACCCTGGTGGCCCAGGCCGGCCAGACCATGAGCGACATCGTGATCGCCATCAAGCGGGTCACCGACATCATGGCGGAGATCGCCGCCGCCTCCACCGAACAGAGCCGTGGCATCGAGGAGGTCAACGGTGCGGTCAGCCAGATGGACGAGATGACCCAGCAGAACGCCGCCCTGGTGGAAGAAGCCGCCGCAGCCGCCGAAGCCCTGCAGGAACAGGCCGGGCTGATGGCCGAGTCGGTGGCCGTGTTCAAGCTGGACCCGGCCCACGCCGGCCAAGCCGGTGCCCCGCGCAATGCCTCACGGAAGACGCCGTCGGCGAAGTCGCCTCGCGGTGCCGGCCGCGCGGCGCGGAGCAAGGAAGAGGAATGGGAAGAGTTCTAGTCCCAACCCACCCCGGCGCCCTGCGTCGGGGTTTCTTGAGGTCATGCAATGAATGCGCAGGTGCTGGGCGAACACGAATTCGGCTACAACGACCACGATTTCGAGCAGGTGCGCGAGCGGCTTTATCGTCGTGCCGGCATCAGCCTGGCCACCAGCAAGCAGCAGATGGTGTACAGCCGATTGGCACGTCGACTGCGCCACCTCGAATTGCGCACCTTCTCCAGCTACCTGGCCTACCTCGACCAGCATCCCGAAGAGTGGCAGCCCTTCATCAATGCGCTGACCACCAACATCACCGCCTTCTTCCGGGAACGGCACCACTTCGACCAGCTCGCCGCCCTGGCCAGGGACCCCTCGCGCCGAAGCCGGCCCTTGCGCTTCTGGTCGGCCGCTTCCAGCACCGGGGAAGAGCCCTACTCCATGGCCATCGCCCTGCACCAGGCCCTGGGGGACCGGGCACAAGGTGTGCAGATCATGGCGTCCGATATCGACACCGGCGTGCTGGAAACCGCGCGGCGCGGCATCTATCCAGTCGAGCGCCTCGACCAGCTCGACCCGGCGGTGAAGAAGCGCTACTTCCAGCGTGGCACCGGCGCCAATGCCGGTCTCGCACGCGTCGTGCCGGAGCTGCGGCAGATGGTGGAGTTCCGCCGCATCAACCTGCTGGACCGCGACTGGCACCTCAGTGGCGGGCTCGACGCCATCTTCTGCCGCAACGTGATGATCTACTTCGACAAGCCCACCCAGGTGCGCCTGCTGGAACGCATGGTGCGCCTGCTGCGGCCGGACGGGCTGTTCTTTGCCGGCCATTCGGAAAGTTTCGTGCAGGCCAGCCATGTGGTGAAACTGGTCAGCCGCACCGTCTATCAGCCTGTACCGGGAGCCTCGTCATGAAAGGAGAAACCGCAGGCGCCATTGCCGCCACCCGCTACTTCGACCCGGATTTCCAGTTGCCGGCGGTCAAGGTGCTGCCCGGCGAGTTCTACGCCACCACCGAGGACCAGGTGCTGGTCTCGGTACTCGGCAGTTGCGTGGCGGTGTGCCTCTTCGACCTGCAACGAGGCATCGGAGGCATGAATCAGTTCATGCTGCCTGAACCCGGCATCGGCAGCGGCCTGGCCAGCGCCGCCACCCACCACGGGGTGCGCATCATGGAACAGCTCAGCGACGAGATGCTGCGCCAGGGCGCGCGACGTCACCAGCTGGAAGCCAAGGTGTTCGGCGCCGGCAACCTGCCCAACGACCTGCTCCGCGTCGATACCACGCTGCGCACCGTGGAGTTCGTCCACAGCTACCTGGATACCGAAGGCATTCCCCTGCTGGCCGAAGACGTGATGGGCGCGGAAGCGCGCAAGGTCTATATCTTCCCGTCCAGCGGCAAGGTACTGGTGAAGAAGCTCAAGAGCCTGCACAACGACACCATCCTGCAGCGCGAGCTGGAATACATCCTCTACCTCAAGCGCGGGGAGGCGCTGGGGCCCTACGACCTGTTCAAGGAGTGAACACGTGCCGATCAAGGTACTGGTGGTGGACGACTCGGCGCTCATCCGCAGCCTGCTCAGCGAAATCGTCCGTGCCGACAACGAACTGCAATTGGTCGGCGTGGCGCCCGACGCCTATGTCGCCCGCGACCTGATCAAGCAACACTCGCCCGACGTCATCACCCTGGATGTGGAAATGCCGCGCATGGACGGCCTGACCTTCCTCGACAAGCTGATGAAGGGCCGCCCAACACCGGTGGTAATGATTTCCTCGCTGACCGAGCGCGGTTCCGAGGCAACGCTGCGCGCCCTCGAACTGGGCGCCATCGACTTCGTCGCCAAGCCCAAACTGGGCATTGCCGACGGCATGCAGGCCTACGCCGAGGAAATCCGCGCCAAGCTCAAGGTCGCCGCCCGCGCCCGCATGATCCGCCGCAGCGCGATGGAGCGCCCGGTCGAACGCGGCCTGCCCATCGTCGGCACTGAAAAGCTGATCGCCATCGGCGCCTCCACCGGTGGCACCGAAGCCATCAAGGAAGTGCTGTTGGGCCTGCCCGCCGACAGCCCCGGCGTGGTCATCACCCAGCACATGCCGCCCGGCTTCACCCGCTCCTTCGCCGCCCGCCTGGATAAGCTCTGCCGCATCAGCGTCAGCGAAGCCCGCGACGGCGACCGCATCCTCCCCGGCACCGCCCTCCTCGCCCCCGGCGGCCTGCACATGGAAGTGGCCCGCTCCGGCGCCAACTACGTTGCGCGCCTGTCCGAGGCGCCCCCGGTCAACGGCCATCGTCCGGCGGTGGACGTGATGTTCAACAGCGCCGCCCGCTGCGCCGGCCGCAACCTGATCGCCGCCCTGCTCACCGGCATGGGCAAGGACGGCGCGCGAGGCTTGCTGGAAATCCGCGAAGCCGGCGGCTACACCGTCGCCCAGGACGAAGCCAGCTGCGTGGTCTACGGAATGCCCAGGGAAGCGGCGGAGATTGGCGCGGCGGAAGAGGTGTTGCCGCTGGAAGAGATAGGCCCCGCGCTGCTGGCGCAGGCGCGGAGAAGGGGGAGTGGGAATCGGGTGTGAGGGATATGTGCGGGGCATGACTACCCTCACCCCCGGCCCCTCTCCCTGAAGAGGAGAGGGGTGACTCGCGCCTGGCACGCACTGCCCATCCTGCACGGGCAGCCCCCTCTCCCTTTAGGGAGAGGGTTGGGGAGAGGGCAATCGATCCCGACTCGAACTACCAAAACTGCTCCACCCTCCCTGCCCACAACTGCACCTGTTCAATCCCCGAACGGCAGCATTAGGCTGAACCCCCATACCAACCGGATTCGCAATCATGGACGGGGAAAGCTTTCGGATTCTGCTGACGGTACTGGCCGCACTGGGCGCGTCGCTGGGCGTCCGCTGGTACGTCATCCATCACCTGGCACAGGAAGACCGGCCAGGTGATGACGACTTGATCGCCTGATCCGTCAGGTCGGCAACACCCCACGCTGCCGCGACAGGGTCAGGGCGAGGTCTTCGATCATGTCTTCCTGACCACCCACGGTGCCGCGACGCCCCAGCTCCACCAGCAGCTCGCGGGCCTGGATGCCGTACTTCTTCTCGGCACGCTTGGCGAACAGCAGGAACGAGCTGTACACCCCGGCGTAGCCCAGGGTCAGGGCATCGCGGTCGACACGGATCGGCTGGTCCATCATCGGCACCACCAGGTCCTCGGCGACGTCCATGATCTTGTACAGGTCGATGCCAGTCTCCACGCCCATACGCGCCAGTACGGCGACGAACACTTCCAGCGGCGTATTGCCGGCACCGGCGCCCAGGCCTGCTACCGAGCCGTCGATCCGCGCGGCGCCAGCCTCGATGGCGGCCAGGGAGTTGGCGATGGCCATGCCCATGTTGTGGTGACCGTGGAAGCCGACCTCGGTGTTCGCATTCAGGCCATCGCGCAGCACGCCGATCTTCTCGGTCACTTCATCCGGCAGCATGTAGCCCGCCGAATCGGTGCAGTAGATGCAGTTGGCGCCGTAGCTCTCCATCAGCTTCGCCTGCTCCAGCAGTTTTTCCGCGCTGACCATGTGCGCCATCATCAGGAAGCCAACGGTATCCAGCCCCATCTTCGCCGCCATGCCGATGTGCTGACCCGAGACGTCCGCCTCGGTGCAGTGGGTGGCGACGCGGATGGTGGAAACGCCGAGGTCGTGGGCCATCTTCAAGTGGTCGACGGTGCCGATACCCGGCAGCAGCAGCGCCGAGACCTTGGCCTGCTTCAGCTTGGGGATCACCGCGTCGAAGTATTCCTCGTCCGAGTGAGCCGGGAAGCCGTAGTTCAGCGAGCTGCCACCCAGGCCATCGCCGTGGGTGATCTCGATCAGTGGCACGCCGGCGGCGTCGAGGCCGGTGGCCACCGCGACCATCTCGTCCAGGCTGATCTGGTGGCGCTTGGCGTGCATGCCATCACGCAGACTCATGTCGTGCAGGCGCACGCGCTTGCCTTGCAGGTTCATGTGGGTATCTCCAATCAGCGAGTGGGCAATTGCAGAGCGCCCTTGTGGGCCTCTTCGGCGAACATCTCGGCGGTGCGCAGGCCGGCGGCGGTCATGATGTCGAGGTTACCGGCGGACTTGGGCAGGAAGTCTCCCAGCCCTTCCACTTCGATGAAGATCGACACCTTGCGACCATCGAACACCGGCCCGTTGATCAGCTTGTAGCCCGGCACGTAGCGCTGCACTTCCTTGACCATGTGCAGCACCGAAGCGCGGATTTCCGCCTGGTCAGGTTCACCTTCGGTGAGGCAATGGATGGTGTCGCGCATCATCAGCGGCGGCTCGGCCGGGTTGATCACGATGATGGCCTTGCCGCGCTTGGCGCCGCCGATCTTCTCCACAGCACCGGCCGTGGTGCGGGTGAACTCGTCGATGTTCTGCCGGGTGCCCGGCCCTACGGAGCGCGACGACACGGTGGCGACGATCTCGCCGTACTCCACCGGTTGCACGCGGGACACCGCCGCCACCATGGGAATGGTGGCCTGGCCGCCGCAGGTAACCATGTTGACGTTCATCGCCAGTTTCTCGGCGTGCTCTTTGAGGTTCACCGGCGGCACGCAATACGGGCCGATGGCCGCCGGGGTGAGGTCGATCATGATCACGCCCAGCTCATTGAGCTTGCGGCTGTTCTCGGCATGGACGTAGGCCGAGGTGGCATCGAAAGCGATGCGGATATCGTCGTCCAGCACGTGGGGCAAAAGGCCGTCGACGCCTTCTGCGGTGGTCTTCAGGCCGAATTCGGCGGCGCGCTTCAGGCCCTCGGAGGTCGGGTCGACGCCCACCATCCACACCGGTTCGATCCATTCGGAACGGCGCATCTTGATCAACAGGTCGGTGCCGATATTGCCCGGCCCGATGATGGCCGCCTTGAGTTTCTTGCTCATGCTCTTTCCCCGGAGTCAGTCGCGGAAGGACACCCGGGCGCTGCCCAGGCCGTCGATGGTCAGTTCGAAGAGGTCGCCGGCACGAGCCGGCTCCAATGGAACCAGGGAGCCGGAGAGGATGATTTCCCCAGCCTTGAACGGGATGCCGAAGGCTCCCAGGGTGTTGGCCAGCCAGGCCACCGCGGTGAGCGGGTTGCCCTGCACCGCCGAGCCCAGGCCCTCGCTGATCTGCGTGCCGTTCTTGAACACGGTCATGCGCAGGTTGGGCAGGTCCAGCTCGCGTGGGTCCACCTGCTCGCGGCCGAGCACGAAGACACCGCAGGAGGCGTTGTCGGCCACGGTGTCCTGGATGCGGATCTTCCAGTCGTGGATGCGCGAGTCGACGATCTCGAAGCAGGGCATCACGTATTCAGTGGCGTCGAGCACGTCCTGCTCGGTAACGCCGGGGCCGATGAGGTCAAGCTTCAGCTTGAAGGCGATCTCGCCTTCGGCGCGCGGCTGGATCAGGCGGTTGCCGGACAGGGAAATGCTGTCGCCGTCGTCAAACCACATGTCTCGGGTAATGAAACCGAAGTCCGGCTGGTGCACGTTGAGCATGCGTTGCACGGCTTCCGAGGTGACGCCGATCTTCTTGCCGACGATGGCATCGCCCGCCGCCACACGGCGCTCGATGCTGTAGAGGGAGATGCGGTAGGCGTCTTCGATGCTGATCTCTGGCCAGCGCTCAGTCAGCGGCGCCAGGGTGCGACCGGCGAGCAGGGCCTGGTAGAGCTCCTCGCCAAATTCGCGTTGTCGGACTTCGCTCATGGCCGGCCCTCCGCGAGAAACTCGAGACAGGTGCGGTTGAACAGCTCGCGGTGCTCCACCATCACCCAGTGGCCGCACTCGCTGAGCATCACGAAGCGGATGTTGGTGCAGTTCTCCAGCATCGTCTGGGCGCCGGAGGACGGGCAGAACTTGTCGTTCATGCCCCAGAAACCGAGGATCGGGCAGGACAGCTCGGACAGACGCGCCGCCATGTTCGGCACCTGCATGGTGCTCAGCACGCAACGCGGCTGCTGCTGCACCACGGCCACCCTCTCGTTGACGGTTTCATCGCTGATCAGCGAGGCGTCATAGAGCTGCAGGGACAGCAGCCGGCGCATGCCGTCAGCGTCGTTCAGCTCGCCATTGGCAAAGGCGGCGCCCATCTTCTGGATGCCTTCCATCTGCAGGTAGTACTGCTCCTTCTCCATCAGGCCGCCGGGCGCCATCAGCACCAGTCGGCTGACGCGGCGCGGTGCATCCAGCGCCAGCTTGATGGCGATGGCGCCGCCCAGGGAATTACCCACCAGCACGCAACGCTGGATGTCCAGGGCGTCGAGCAGGCCGGTAAGGGCGGAGACGAAGAAGTCCAGGCTGTAGGTGGTTTCCGGCTTGTCGGAAGCGCCGTAGCCCGGCAGGTCCGGGACGATGACGCGGTAGCCGGCATCGGCGAATTCCAGGTAGTTCTGCTTGAAATTGCTATGGCCGCTGGCGCCGGGGCCGCTGCCATGGATGAACACCACCGGTTCGCCTTCTCCCGCCTCGATGTAATGCAGTCGCAGGCCATCGGGCAGCGTGACGAAACGCCCTGGCAATCGCGCGTCCATGGGACTCTCCTCGGCTTGTTGTTGTGCCCGGATTATTCGGCGCGCTCCAGTGGGCAACATCGTCCGAGAGGACTAGCAACCCATGCAGAGGTCCAGCTTTTCTGTGGGGGCGAATTCATTCGCTATGCAGGCCGCAGGTCTGCCCGGCAAGGCCCTTGGGGGCAGTTGCGCTGCCCTTAGCGAATGAATTCGCCCCCACAAGGAGTGCCCCCACAGATGTTCTCCCCGTACCGGCCCTAGTCCTCCCGGACGTAGGCACCCCGCCCTGCTCGACCTAGCCTCTGCCCATCGACAATTCAGAGGAAGCGACCATGGGCGATGCATTGGATTTCAGCGGCAAGGTGGTGCTGGTGACCGGAGGCGGCAAGGGCGTGGGCCGGGGAATCAGCCAGCGCTTTCTCGCCTGTGGCGCCGAGGTGGTGATCTGTGGTCGCAATGCGCCGGACCAGTTGCCGAGCCATGGCGGCCGCGAGGTGCACTTCCTGCCTTGCGACGTGCGCGACATCGAGCAGCTTCAGCAGTTGGTGGACGCCATCGTCGACCGTTTCGGCCGTCTCGACGTGCTGGTGAACAACGCCGGCGGCGCGCCCCATGCCGAGGCTGCCACTGCGTCGCCACGCTTCTCGGAATCCATCATCCGCCTCAACCTGCTGGCACCGCTCAACCTCTGCCAACTCGCCAACCGGGTGATGCAGGCACAGCCGGGCGGCGGCGCCATCGTCAACATCTGCAGCGTCAGTGCCACCCGCCCCTCTCCCGGCACCGCCGCCTACGGCGCAGCCAAGGCTGGCTTGCTCAACCTGACCCGTTCCCTCGCCGTGGAATGGGCGCCGAAGGTACGGGTGAATGCCGTGACGGCGGGGCTGATCCTCACCGAGCAGGCCGAACTGCACTACGGCGATGCCGAGGGCGTGGCGCGGGTGGCGGCGGGGATTCCCCTGCAGCGCATGGCCAGCCCGGAGGACATTGGCGATGCGTGCCTGTACCTGGCATCACCGCTGGCCAGCTATGTGAGCGGTGCGGATATCTGTGTGCATGGCGGAGGGGAGAAGCCGGCGTTTCTGGATGCGGCGGGGGTGAACTGAAAACCCTCTCCCCCGGCCCCCGCCCTGCGCCCCGGCCTGATCGCTTCGCGCTCAGTCGTTCATCGGCACCGAATGCAGTGCATCCGAAAGCATGCCTCTTCACCCCTGAAGTGGAGAGGGGTGACTCGCGCCTGATTGTATGAAGGCTGCCGGCAACGCGGAGTTCATCTGAACGAATTGATAGAGCACTGCGCGGACTAACTCCCCTCTCCCTTCAGGGAGAGGGGCTGGGGGAGAGGGAACTCCCCTCCACCATCGAGTGCGCCCTGAACACCGTCTCGACGATCTTCCAGCGCCCATCGATGCGCCGATAACGATCCCGGTAAATCCCACCCAATTGCCGCGTGGCACCCGTCTCGGCGTCGAGGTTGAAGTAGTAAAGCGCCCAGCGCCCGACCGCTTCACCCTCCCCCGCCAGCTCGATTTCCGGGTTGGCGCCGTGGTGCAGGTCGATCACCCGTTCGTTGCAGGCCAGAGACTGGTAGAGCGCGACAAAGCTGTCGCGCTCCTGGAAGGTGCCCACCGGCCCGTAGTCGATGGCGATGCGCCCTTCGGCGAAGCAGTCGCGGATCGCTTCAACGTCCTTGAGGTCGCAGGCGTTGAAGTAGCGGTGCTTGAGCAGGCGGATGGCTTCCAGTGCTTCCAGCCCGGCGATGCGCGCCTCAAGGCTCATGACGCGTCCCTCGCCACCAGGTTGGCCTCGCCCCAGAAGGCTTTCATGGAGCGGATGCGACCTTCGGCGTCGAACTCCATCACGTCGATCACCTGGATGGAGCACGGCGCGCCGTTCCACACCAGGTCCACGCAGAAGGGCACCGCGCCACTGCCGGCGTGGCTGGCGGAAACCGGGCCGGTGCGGCGGGCACGGGCGCTGGCGCGGCCCAGGCCTTCGCGGTAGAAGCGGTCGATGGCCTCGATGCCGACATGGGGCGGGCTGCCTACCGGGTCCTCTACGGTGGCATCCGCCGCATAGAGCGCGACGATGCCGTCGATGTCGCAGGCGTCCACCAGTTCGACGTAGCGGGCCATGGTTTCCTGTACTTGTTGCGGACTGATCATCGGACGCTCCTCATGCCACTTCAAAAAGGGCAGCGGCACCCATGCCACCACCAATGCACATGCTCACCACGACGTAACGCAGGCCCCTGCGCTTACCTTCGATCAGCGCGTGGCCGACCATGCGTGCACCGGACATACCGAAGGGATGGCCGATGGAAATGGCACCGCCGTTGACGTTCAGGCGCTCGTCGGGAATTCCCAGGGTGTCGCGGCAGTGGATGACCTGGCAGGCGAACGCCTCGTTCAGCTCCCACAGGCCGATGTGGTCCATGGAAAGACCGTGGCGCTTGAGCAGCTTGGGAATGGCGAACACCGGGCCGATGCCCATTTCATCGGAATCGCAGCCAGCGACCGCCAGGCCGCGGTAGATG
Source organism: Pseudomonas sp. BN414 (assembly GCF_029871275.1). Classification (NCBI taxonomy): domain Bacteria; kingdom Pseudomonadati; phylum Pseudomonadota; class Gammaproteobacteria; order Pseudomonadales; family Pseudomonadaceae; genus Pseudomonas; species Pseudomonas sp. BN414. Next base: position 101,028 of record NZ_SSOL01000033.1, on the reverse strand, counting down.
CCCAGGGGCTCCAGGCCCCGGCGGGCAGCCGCTTGCGCGCTCATCAGCACCGAAGCACTGGCGCCGTCGGAGAGCTGCGAGGCGTTGCCGGCGGTGATGAAGCGGCCGGCACCGCTCCACTGGCCGCCCTGCCACACGGGCTCCAGGGCGCGCAGGCTTTCGCGGGTGGTGTCGGCGCGGTTGCATTCGTCGCGGGTCAGGGTCACGGATTCGTGGCGGCTCTCGCCGGTGGCCTTGTCCGTTACCAGCTTGCGTACGGTCAGTGGCGCCAGCTCGGCGTCGAACAAGCCTGCGCTCTGGGCCAGGGCGGTGCGTATCTGGCTCTGGTAGCTGTATTCGTCCTGGGCCTCGCGGGAGATGCCGTAGCGCTCGGCGACGATTTCCGCCGTCTCGATCATCGGGATGTAGGCGCGCGGGTCCTGCGCCAGCACCGCTTCGGACTGGTTGCGGTAGCTGTTCTTGTGCTTGTTCTGCACCAGGGAGATGGACTCCAGGCCACCGGCAACGGCGATGTCGATCTCGTTGCACATGATGCTCTTGGCGGCCAGGGCGATGCTCATCAGACCGGAAGAACACTGACGCTCCACCGCCATGCCGGCGACGCTGGACGGCAGCCCGGCGGCCACCGCGCAGAGTCGGCCGAGGTTATAGGCCTGGGTGCCCTGCTGGGCGGCGGCGCCCATGATCACGTCGTCCACCTCGCCCCCTTCGACACCGGCACGACGCAGTGCCTCGCGCACGACGTGGCCGCCCATCAGCGGCGCTTCGGTGTCGTTGAAAGCACCCCGGAAGGCCTTGCCGATGGGGGTGCGGGCGGTGGATACGATTACGGCTTCTTTCATTGGGTTGTCCTCGAAATTCGTTGGCCGGCTATGGCTTCTTTGTGGGGGCGAATTCATTCGCTAAAGGGCAGCGCAGCTGCCCCATCGGGCCTTGCAGGGCAGACCTGCGGCCTGCTTGGCGAATGAATTCGCCCCTACAAGGAAATCGCCCTCACTCGGGGTAATACCGACTGATGGTGTCCACCACGCAGCCCGGCCGATCCTCACCTTCGATCTCCACGCTGACGCGGATGGTGGCCTGGATGCCGCCCTTCACTTCTTCGGCGGCGACCAGTTGGGCGCTGCCGCGCACGCGGCTGCCGGCACGGACCACATTGGGGAAGCGCACCTTTTCGCAGCCGTAGTTCACCCCCATGGAAATGCCGCGTACTTCGACTATCTGCGGCAGGAAGAGGTTGACCAGGGCGAGGGTCAGGTAGCCGTGGGCGATGCAGGAGCCGAAGGGGCCGCCAGCGGCGCGGACGGGGTCGACATGGATCCACTGGTGGTCGCCGGTGGCTTCGGCGAACTGGTCGATGCGCGATTGCTCGACGCTGATCCAGTCACTCCGGCCCAGTTGTTCGCCGACGTGCTCCAGCAAGGCGGACGGTGTCGCGAAGATCGTCGACATGTTCATGCCCTCTGGCTGGAAACCGACAGCACTTCGCCGGTCATGTAGGAGCTGTAGTCGCTGGCCAGGAACATCATCACGTTGGCCACTTCCCAGACTTCCGCCGCGCGGCCGAAGGCTTCGCGGGAAGCGAGCTGGTCCAGCAGCTCCTTGGGCGCGGAACGCTTCAGGAAGTCGTGCAGGGCGATACTCGGGCTGACGGCGTTGATACGGATGCCGTGCTCGGCCGCTTCCACCGCTGCGCAGCGGGTCAGGGCCATCACCCCGGCCTTGGCCGCGGCGTAGTGGCTCTGTTCCTTCTGTGCGCGCCAGCCGAGGACCGAGGCGTTGTTGACGATCACACCGCGGCCACGATCCATCATCTTCGGCAGCATGGCGCGGGTCATGCGCATAGTGCCGGTGAGGGTCACGTCGAGGACGCGATTCCACTCCTCATCGCCCATCTCCACCAGCAGGCGCGAGCCGCCGAGGCCGGCGTTGTTGATCAGTACATCGACGCCGCCCAGTTCGCGCTCGGCGGCGGCCACCAGGGCCTGCACCTGCTCTTCGTTGGTGACGTTGCAGACCTGGACATGGACCTGGTCGAGGCCAGTGGCTTCGCGGATCTTCGCAGCGGCTTCCTGCAGACGGCCTTCATGGATATCGCTGATCATCAGCGCGCGGCAGCCTTCCTCGGCGGCACGCAGGGCGGCGGAGAAACCGATACCGGCGCCAGCGGCGGCGGTGATCAGCACCGACTTGCCGCGCAGCAGGCCGTGGCCGGGAACGTAGGTGGGAGTGCTCATGCAAGGTCCTCGGGTCAGGCACGTACGCGCGGCTCGCGGGGCATGCCCAGCGCGCGTTCGGCGATGATGTTGCGTTGAATTTCGTTGGTGCCGCCGTAGATGGAATCGGAGCGACTGAAGAGGAACATCGACTGCAGGCGGCCCAGCTCGTAGGGCCCGCCTTCCAGCAATTCGGCGTCGGGGCCGAGCACGTCCATGGCCAGCTTGCCCAGGGCCACGTGCCAGTTGGCCCAGCACAGCTTGTAGATCATCGCCTCGCGGCGCAGCGCGCCGTCCTGGGCACCGGAAAGCATGCGCAGGGAGTTGTAGCGCAGGATGCGCAGTCCGCCCCAGGCTTCGGCGATGCGCTGGCGCAGCAGCGGGTCCCGCGCAGCGCCATTGGTGCGGGCGATCTGGATGATTTCTTCCAGCTCGTTCTGGAACAGCATCTGCTGGCCGAGGGTGGACACGCCGCGCTCGAAGCCCAGCAGGGCCATGGCGATCTTCCAGCCATCGCCCGGCGCGCCGAGAATGTTGTCGGCATCGGTCAGCGCCTCGTCGAAGAACACTTCGTTGAACTCGGAGGTGCCGGTGAGCTGCTCGATAGGGCGTACCGTGATGCCCGGCTGGTGCATGGGCACCAGCAGGAACGACAATCCCTGGTGGCCGAAACTACCCGCCTCGGTACGGGCAATGACGAAGCACCATTCGGATTCGTGGGCGAGCGAGGTCCAGACCTTCTGCCCGCTGATGCGCCACTGGCCGTTTTCCAGCACGGCGCGGGTCTTCACGTTGGCCAGGTCAGAGCCCGCGGCGGGCTCGGAGTAGCCCTGGCACCAGAACTCGGTGCCGGCGACGATGCCCGGCAACAGGCGGCGTTTCTGGTCGAGGGTGCCAAAGGCGGCGATGGTCGGCCCGGCCAGTCCCTCACCGATGTGCCCCATGCGGCCAGGACCGCCAGCCCGGGCGTATTCCTCGTGGAAGATCACCTGCTGGTTGATCGAAAGACCGCGCCCGCCGCATTCCGGCGCCCAGCCCACGCAGGTCCAGCCCCCTTCCGCCAGCTTGCGCTCCCAGGCCTTACGCTCCTCGGGAAAGCTGTGTTCGTCGCCCGGTCCACCGCGAAAGCGCAGCTGTTCGAACTCACCGCGCAGGTTGTCGGCCAGCCAGCCGGCCACCTCGCGACGGAAGGCTTCGTCGGCCTCACTGAAACTGATCTTCATGCGTATTCCCCCAGGAGGGCGACGGCGATGCGCTCGCGGTGCCAGGACGGCGCGCCGAACAGGGCTTCGCTGGCCCGGGCGCGCTTGAAGTAGAGGTGCGGGTCGTATTCCCAGGTGAAGCCGACGCCGCCATGCAGCTGGATCGATTCCGCCGCGCAATGGAAGAAGGCCTCCGAGCAGCGCGACTTGGCGAGGGCGGCGGCCAGGGGCAGTTCGGCGGCGACGTCCAGGTCGCCATTGCCGGCCAGGACTTCTTCGGCCACACAGGCGGCATACAAGGCCGCCGAACGCGCGCACTCCACCTCCAGCATCATGTCGGCGGCGCGGTGCTTGATGGCCTGAAAGCTGGCGATGGCGCGACCGAACTGCTGGCGCTCGGCGGTGTACGCCAGGGTCAGGTCGAGAGCCTGCTGGGCACCGCCGGTCTGCTCGGCGGCCAGGGCCACGCAGGCCAGTTGGAGGATTCTCTCCAGCAACTCACCGCCCTGCCCCGATGCCCCCAGCGCAGCATCGGCGCCGACGTAAACGTGGTTGAGTTCGACTTCGGCCAGCTTGCGGGTCTGGTCCAGGGTCGGTACCAGCCTGCGACTGATGCCGGGCGTATCTGCCGGTATCACGAACAGGCCGATGCCCTCGCTACCGCGCGCCGCCACGATCAACAGGTTGGCGCTGTGGCCGTCGACCACCTGGCGCAACTTGCCGTCGAGGACGAAGCCCTTGCCCTCTTCGCGCACATTGGCCTGTACCGAGTCCAGGCCGTTGCGGCTGTTGCTGGCGTAGGCCAGGGTGCCCGTCAGGCTGCCATCGGCCAGTTGCGGCAGCCATTTGGCTTTCTGCGCCTCACTCCCGCCCAGCAGCAGGGCCGGGGTAGCCAGGCAGGCGCTGGCGAAGAACGGCGAACAGAACAGCCGTCGACCCATCTGCTCCAGCAGGATCGCCAGTTCGACGAAGCCCAAGCCGAGGCCGCCATAGGCTTCGGGAATATGGATGGCCGGCCAGACCATCTCGCTGCACACGCGCTGCCAGAGCGCCGGGTCATGGCCAAGGTCGCTGGCCATTGCCGCACGCACGGCGGCGGAGTCGGATACATCCGCGAGAAAGCTCTCGGCGGACTCGCGGATCATCTCCTGCTCATCGCTGAATGCGAATTCCATAACGCTGCCTTCATGTGATTCTCGGGGCGAGCGCCCCTGGTGCGAAGGAGTCTGGCGAGTTGCGCTGGAGGGGGAATCGTCCGGATGGACGACGAGGGGAATGGCCGTTAGGGCGAGGTAAATGTGTAGGGGCGAATTCATTCGCCCCTACACGGTGTGTGCGCTCAAAGCTGCTTGGCGGCCGTAGGTTGGGTAGAGCGCAGCGAAACCCAACGCGGGGCCAGCAAGTAATGACGACTTACTGGCTTGCACGATGGGCATACCCCTGGAAGGGGCATTTATTGACGTGTGAAGAGACGGGTTGGTTCAGGCCGGCGGCGTGGTGGGGACTGTCTTGGTTGACATAGCCGCGCCTCACGAACCAGCAACTTGCGCGTTAATGAAGCGATATCAGCGCATCGTCAAGTCCTGGCCAAGTACAGGGTTCAGCCTCACTCCCTCACATTCATGTGGTCGAGCGCCCAGGTGATGTAGTCCTCAGGATGGGTGTATCGGGTCACCAGTTCTGATGCACTGAGGCCGTTATCGATGGTGATGCCGCGCTGTTCGCGAAGACTGTCATAGGTGGCTTTGATCGCCGCGAAGTACGCTGCATGGCCGTCCACTACGATGCGTACGCCCAGCTCTGCCAGGCGGTGGTCATCGCGCAGCTCCGGATTCCCGTAGGTGACCAACATCAGCGGTACGCGCAGGTTTTCAGCGATTGCTTCGAGATGGGTGAAATCTTTCACACCGACCAGGCAAATTCCATCAGCGCCGGCATCCTGGTAGGCGCGGGTACGGTGGACAACATCGGCGAGCGGCTGCACTCCGGCGTGGGTGCGGGCAATGATGGACAGGGCCTTGTCGTCGCGCACTTCCTGGGCGGCGCGCAGCTTGCCGATGCCTTCCTCGACATTGATCAGGTCGTAAGATTTGCGTCCGAACTGGGCGGGCAACAGTGTGTCTTCCAGTGTGAGCGCGGCTACACCAGCGCGTTCGAGCTCAATCACCGTTCGCATGGCGTTTAGGGCATTGCCGTAGCCATGGTCGGCGTCGGCGATAACCGGCAGCCGGGCGACCCGGCCAATACGGGTCGCCTGTTCGACGAACTCGCTTAGGGTGATCAGCGCGATGTCAGGTGCGGCGAGCACTTGCAAGGAGGCGACCGAGCCTCCCAGGATGCCGACTTCGAAGCCCAGGTCGGCGGCAATGCGTGCCGACATGGGGTCGAACACGGAGGCCGTGTGATAACAGGCGGGGCTTTCAAGCAAGGCACGGAAGGCGCTGCGCAGATCGTGGTGACAGGCTTTTTGCATAATCTTATCCCTCGGGTCTTTATCGAGCCTTACTACCGGTCACGCTGTGCAAGACCTGTACCTGACGGTCGAGATGTTGGTAGGTCGCCGATTCGACCGGAGTGAGTGATGGGCGAATGGAGGAAAAGCGCCGCAAACCAGCGCAAGGAGGGCGGAAACTCGCCGTAGCCAGTCCATGGCCTTCCTTGCGCAGGCAGTTGAAGAGGTGGCGATCACGGCTCCGGCCCAGATCGCCCTACGTCACTTGATGAAGCGCACTTGGCTGTTGATCTTCTCGATGACAGCGCCCTTGCGTTCGTTGAATCGCGCCTTGTTCTGCTCGAAAAGGTTATTGCCCTTGGTGTCGATGGAGATGATCAGGGGACCGAACTCACGAACTCGGTTGACCCAGAGGGTTTCCGGCATGCCCAGATCCTGCCACTCGGCGCGTTCGATTTCCTCTACCTTGGTGGCGGCCAGTACTGCGCAGCCGCCGGGGAATACCGCGTGTACGGCCTTATTTTCCAGGCATCCAGCGGTGGTTTCCGGGCCCATGCCGCCCTTGCCGATGATCAGCTTGACGCCGGTTTCCTCGATGAACTGCCGCTCGAATTTCTCCATGCGCATGCTGGTGGTCGGGCCGATGGACACCATCTCGAAGCTGCCGTCGTCCTTCTTCTTCACGATGGGACCGGCGTGGAAGATCGCCCCGCCACGCAGGTCCACCGGTAGTTCGCGCTTGAGTTCGATCAGGCGGCGATGCGCCACGTCGCGGCAAGTCACCAGTTGGCCGGTCAGGTAGACCACATCTCCGACGTTGAGGGCCGCGAGGTCTTCGTCCTTGATCGGGGTCGAAAGAACTTTTTTCACAGTACTACTCCTTCGTGGGAGAGGATGTCGTAGGAGAGGTCGGCGTTGATGCGGATCTTGCCGCGACGGTGTGCCCAGCAGCCGGTGGAGACGGCGACGCCGATGGTCGAAGGGTGGCGCGCCGAGGATTCGATATTCACACCCATCACGCTGCTATTGCCCGTCAGCCCCTGCGGGCCAATGCCGATCTCGTTAAGCCCTTCCTCAAGAAGCTTTTCCATCATCGCTGCGTTCGCGTTGGGGTGACTGGAGTCCACCGGGCGCAGGATTGCCCGCTTCGACAGGCGAGCTGCGGTCTCCACCGAGGTGGAAACGCCGACCCCGACCAGCAGTGGCGGGCAGGCGTTGACGCCGCGCGAAGTGATCACGTCAAAGACGAACTCGGTCACCCCCTCGTAGCCTTGGCCCGGCATCAGCACCTTGGCCGAGCCCGGCAGGGTGCAGCCGCCGCCGGCCATGTAGACGTCGATCAGGGCGTAGTCGGCGTCGGGGATAATTTCCCAGTCCAGCCACGGGATTTTCGAACCGGTGTTGGTGCCGGTGTTCTTCTCGTCGAAGGTTTCCACGGCGTTGTGGCGCAGCGGTCCCTTTATGGTGGCTTCCAGGGTCGCGTTCTGCAGGATGCCTTCCAGTTCGCCCAGAAGCGGGAAGCGTGCCCCGGCGGAGATGAAGTACTGGATCACCCCGGTGTCCTGGCAGCTCGGGCGGTCCAGTTTGTCCGCGTAGTCCTGATTCTCGGCCATCGAGTCGTAGATCTCGATCGCCAGAGAATTGGTTTCCGCGGCGCGCAACTTCGCAGTCTTCTCCTTGACGTCTTTCGGCAGGCGCTTGCCGATATAGGCGGTGAACTTGGCCATCACGTCGGTAAGCGATTGAACGGCAGATTCGTTATCCACTTTGATTCTCCTCACTGCATCACAAGGCGGGTCTGTTGGTATGGCGTTGGCGTGCCTGCTGAACTAGGCGCCGCTGGCTGTCGTTACCGGCTTTACGGTGTGGTTTGGCGCCGATGATTCCTGCGCCTGGTTCTGTTCCGGCAGGTCGGTACCGTTCAGCACCTGTTCCATTCGGGATTTGTCGAGGGCACCGACCCATTTCGCGATCGCCATGGTCCCGACCGCGTTGCCGATGGTGTTGGTGATAGCGCGCGCCTCGGACATGAAACGGTCGACTCCGAGCAACAGCACCATGCCGGCGACCGGGATGTTGTCCAGAGAGGCCAATGTCGCGGCGAGGGTGATGAAACCGGAGCCGGTGACGCCTGCCGAACCTTTCGAGGTGAGCAACAACACGCCAAGCACGATCAATTGGTCCATCAAGGAAAGCGGGGTATTGGTGGCCTGAGCTATGAAGATGGCCGCCATGGTGTAGTAGATGCACTGGCCGTCAGGGTTGAAGGTCAGCCCAGAGGGGATCACCAGGCCTACCACCGGCTTGGACACGCCGACGTTCTCCAGCTTGTTCATCAGCTGCGGCACCACCGATTCCGAGGAGCTGGTACCAAGCACGGTGAACAGCTCTTCCTTGAGGTACTTCAGGAACTTCCACAGGCTGAAGCCGGATAGACGGGCGATGAAGCCGAGGACGATGACCACGAACAGGAAGCAGGTCAGGTACATGGTCGCCATCAGTTTTCCGAGCGAAACGATCGAGCCCAGTCCGTACTTGCCGACGGTGAAGGCCATCGCGCCGCAGGCAGCCAGCGGTGCGACGCGCATGACCATGCCAACGATGTAGAACATGCCGTGGGAAAAGGCTTCCAGCACATCTACCATCGGCTTACCGCGCGGGCCCAGGTGAGACAGGGCGATGCCGAACAAGGTCGAGAACAGCAGAATCTGCAAGATCTCATTCTTGGCAAAAGCATCGGTGACGCTGGCAGGAATGATGTGCAGCAGGAAGTCGGTGAAACTGCCGGAGCCACTCGCCGCAGTCGCCGTGTAGGAGGCGATGCTCTTGGTGTCGAGGGTGGCTGGGTCAACGTTCATCCCCTGGCCGGGCTGCACAAAGTTGACCACGACCAGGCCCAATATCAGGGCGAAGGTCGAGAGGACCTCGAAGTAGATCAGCGCACGGACGCCGACCCGACCGAGTTCCTTCATGTTCTCCATCTTGGCGATGCCGAGCACAACGGTGGCGAAGATGATCGGTGCGAAGACCATCTTGATCAGCTTGATGAAGGCATCGCCGACCGGCTTCAGGTCGGCACCAAATTGCGGCCAGAACACACCGAGCAGGATGCCGATGGTTACGCCGATCAGGACCTGGACATAGAGCTTTCCTAGGAATCGCTTGGCCATGGTTTTCTCCGAATTATTGTTGTGAGTCGGATTTGGGTTTCACCCGGGCGGCTTTACCGGGCTATGGCGGGCAAATGCCCCAGCGTTCGTGTGGGCAATTCACGGAGTCAAAGTTAATGGTTTCCCAAAAATTGAGTAATACAATGAAAGTTATTTCATTGTTTCTTTGGAGTTACTAATGAGCCCGGTATCCGAATTGGCCTTCTTCACCCAGTTGGTCAGGCTTGGCAGCCTTGCGGCCACGGCGCGTGAGCTGAACCTGACGCCACCAGCGGTCTCCAAGCGGCTGGCGCAGTTGGAACAGCGATTGGGTGTACGGCTGCTCAATCGCACAACTCGTAGCATCAGCCTCACCGCCGAGGGCGAGCTCTATCTGGTCAACGCCCAGCGAATCCTCGGCGAAATTGAGGAAATGGAGAGCCAGATCGCAAGCAGCCGGGCGGAGCCCAAGGGGCTCCTACGGGTAAACGCGCCGCTGGGCTTCGGTCGTACCCATGTAGGGCCGGCGATTTCTTCCTTTGTGGCGCGCTACGCAGAAGTCGAGGTGCAACTGCACCTGACCGACCGGCCGATCAATCTGCCGGACGATGCCATCGACGTCGCCATCCGCTTTGGTGAGTTACCCGACTCCCGGCTGATCGCCCGCAAAATCGCCGCCAATCGACGTCGCCTGTGCGCAGCACCCGTCTACCTGGAGCGCTTCGGTACGCCGGAGTCGCCCAAGGACTTGATGCGGCACAACTGCATCGTCTTGCGCCAGAACGATGCCGCCTTCGGTATCTGGCGGTTCAGTCGAGGTAAGCAAAATGAATCGATCAAGGTACGTGGTGGCCTCAGCACCAATGACGGCGAGGTGGCATTGAATTGGGCGCTGGAGGGGCACGGTATCTTGATGCGCGCCGAGTGGAACCTTGCCAGTCATCTGCGAGATGGTCGTCTCGTAGAGGTATTAGGGGAATATGAAACGCCGCCTGCAGACATCTATGCCGTCTATCTGGAGCGCCTCAACCTGTCTGCAAAGGTGTCTCTTTTCGTCGATCACCTGCGCGACGTTTTCCAGCACAAGGCGAATGGACAGAACGATAGCCTCGTCAAATGGCGGTGACGATCCCCCCGTCAAAACAATCAGTGCCAATACACATCGTCTTCGAACGCCAAAGTGCGCTCCACCATGTCTGCGCTGGCTGGCGGGGCGTCGTTGGGATTCGACTTTGAAGGAATCGTCAGGGTTGTCATGGCGCTGGCCCCGGCAGACTTCTACAAGAGCATGACCACGCACGCCGATCACAAGGTTTGGCAAGACGTGTACCGAACTAACACGGAAGCCGGAGAGGTCTATCTGAAACTCACGGTCATTGATGACGTGCTCATCGTGTCCTTCAAGGAGCTATGAACATGAAATGTCCATCTTGTGCAGCGTCAGAACTGGTGCATGACACCCGTGATTTGCCGTACACCTACAAGAACGAGTCGACAATTCTTCCGACAGTTACCGGTGACTTCTGCCCGGCCTGTGGCGAAGCGGTTCTCGATGTAGCCGAGTCGGCCCGCGTCAGTGCGGCGATGCTGGAATTCAACAAACAGGTGAATGCTTCGATTGTCGATCCAAGCTACATCGCCAGCGTTCGCAAGAAGCTCGCACTCGACCAGCGTGAAGCGGCCGAGATTTTCGGCGGTGGCGTCAATGCATTTTCACGCTACGAAAACGGCAAAACCAAACCGCCGTTGGCTCTGGTGAAACTACTCAAGATACTTGATCGCCACCCGGAACTATTGAACGAAGTCAGGACGACCTAGCCTTGCGCGCGAGGTTTGGGGAAGCGCACCGTCACCCGCCTACCGAGGTATCAAAGCCCGCATTGAGCGGGCTTTTTCGTACCTGAACGATAGCGCTGGCTTAGGGGTTGTTCGCGAGCAGAGCTCGCTCCTACGGTGGTTATCGCGTGCCGGTCTTGAGGGCAGCTGCGCTGCCATTGGCGATCCCTACAGGTGGGCGGATCTGGGGAGGATCGCCGTGCATCACAGTGTGTCTGAAATGCATCGAGATACATGGGCATCGATATGGCCCGGTAATCGACACAGGCCAGATAAGTCGCACTGTTCAACTGCAAGCCAGACACAGAGGGGACCCCCGCCCCTTGACCACTGGCTTGCAACGGAGACATCGCCATGACTTCACCAAGGCCATCATCGACGCCGACAACCTCTGAAGTGCAGACAGGGCAGGCTCGCTGCCACCGGCGCGCCTGGTAGCAGCGAGGGCTCGATTCACAAAATGCTCAGAAAACGAGCAAATTCAGCCTGAATGCATCTAGAAAATTGATTATTCAAGCCAGCGGAAAAAGCTTTTCCGTTTAACGCAACCACGCACTTATAACATTGTTAACTGATTGTTTTTAATTGAAATAAATCAACCATCAATAACATCGATAGCAACCATTACGCAGCATCACTTCTTCATCGAAATCACATCAGTAACATGAGCTCCGTAGACGAATTCCAACCCCTTCCAACCAAGGTGACCAAAATGAAAAAGCAAATCTTCGCCAGCCTGTTCATCGCCAGCCTGTCTGCTTCCGCTTTTGCACTGTCGGTTGCCGAGGGTGGTTCCGACCGCACTTCCATCCACCGCGTCGCTGAAGGTGGCGCTGACCGCACCAGCATCCACCGCATTGCAGAGAACGGCTCTGAGCGTTCCCAGGCTCTGCGTGTGGCTGAAGGCGGTTCCGACCGTACCAAGGCCTTCGATGTTGCCGAGAACGGTTCCGAGCGTTCCCAGGCTCTGCGCGTTGCCGAAGGTGGTTCGGACCGTACCAAGGCCTTCGATGTTGCCGAGAACGGTTCCGAACGCTCCCAATCCCTGCGTGTGGCTGAAGGTGGTTCGGACCGTACCAAGGCCTTCGATGTTGCCGAGAATGGTTCCGAGCGTTCCCAGGCCCTGCGTGTCGCTGAAGGTGGATCCGACCGCACCCAGGCTTTCCAAGTAGCTGAAGGCGGTGCCGACCGCACTGGTGCCAATCGCATCAGCTAACTCCCGGAGCAGTTCAGAGGCAGGCAATTCATGATGTATGCACCTCGAAAGGCAGAAGGCGCCACTTATGGCGCCTTCTTTCTTTTTGGGGAATGCGAAATCTATGGGAGCGGATTTGGGGTGAGGTTGTTCGCGAGCAGAGCTCGCTCCTACGGTGGTGATTGCGTGCCGGCCATTTGGGGCAGCTGCGCTGCCCTTAGCGAATGAATTCGCCCCCACAGAAGAAAGAGCAGGAGAGCAGCGGGGATCAGGTGCCGTAGACCTTCTGAGCCGGGTCGGCTTCGGCCAGCAGGTGTTCAACCACCTCGCCCACTTCGCCGGGCTGGTAACGCGCGCCCTTGTCGAACTCAGCCCTGCGTCGCCGCGTGGCGACCGGCCTGACGGCCGAAGAACGTAGCGTCCGCCAGCGACATGCCCGAGCTGTAGCCACCGCCCCAGCGTGGCAGGCCGCAACTGGTGCGCCCTGCTGCATAGAGGCCGGCGACAAGCTCACGCTGCGCGGTCAGCACCTGGCCGGTAGGCAGCGTGTCGAGGCCACCGAAGGTGAAGTGCGGGTAGAAGGCGTAATCGAAGCGGCACTCCAGGGCGACGAAGGGCGGCTCGTCCAGCGGTTTGAGCCACTTTTCCGCCTTATGGAAGAGCGGGTCGCGGCCCTCGGCGGCATGACGGTTGAAGAAGGCCACGCTCGCTGCCAGGGTGCCCGCCGGCATCCCCAATTCCTGCTCCACCTCGTCCCAGGTTTCGCCGACGGCGGCGATATCGATACGGGTGAACTCGGCGGGACGCTCGAATGTGGCGTTGTCCGCCAGCAGGAACACCCGGTTCCCGCCTTGGCGCAGGATGTGGTAGCCGATGCGGCCGTGGTAGCTGTCCTCGTTGATGAAGCGTTGTCCGCATTCATTGACGAAGATGCCCTTGACCAGGGATTCCGGCGCATAGAACGGCAGGCTGACGAAGGCCTCGTCCATGTGGATGGCCGCGCCGCCGACGCTAATGCCCAACTGAATACCGCTGCCGTCGTCCCCCGGTGTGCCGATCGGATTTTCGTTATGCATCAACTGCGGGACATGGCTGCGTACCATCTCGCGATTCATGACGAAGCCGCCAGCGCACAGGATCACGCCCTTGCGCGCACGGACAAAACGCAGGCGGCCATCGCTGCGCACCACCACGCCGTGGACCTTGCCATCGTCATCGGCCACCAGTGCCATCACGCGGCTGTCATAGTGCACTTCGACGCCCAGTTCGCTGACGCGGGCCGCAAGGACGTCCATCAGCAGGCGGCCACCGCCCCAGCCCTTGTACTGCGGCGCGTGGCCGCGCGGACACGGCTTGGCCTCTTCGGCGAACGGCCAGGCCTCCTCGCTGCCGGACCAGATCAGGCAATCGTCGGTCACGGGTTCAAGCATCTTCTCCGGCAGGAAGGTGTTCTTGTAGGGGACGCCCTGGGCCACCAGCCAGTGGTAATGGTCCAGGCTGTTCTCCGCGTAGAGGCGCACCTTGGCCTCATCGGCATCCGGGCCGCCGGCCATCATCAGGTATCGATACAGGTCTTCGGTGTCGTCGTCGAAGCCAGCCTGCCGCTGGGCCGGGGTGCCACCACTGCCGCCCAGGTAGATCTCGCCTCCCGAAAGCGCGCTGGTACCGCCGTTGCCGGAGGTGGCCTCCAGCAGCACGACCTGGGCTCCCGCGCTGGCGGCCTCGATGGCGGCAGAGGCGCCCGCGGCCCCAAAGCCGACGACAATCACATCGGCTTCCTGGTCCCAGGCGGAGACGTTATTCAGACGGCAAGGCCGGTTTACGGAGAAAGGTACTGACATGCAGGCGATCCTTATTGTTGTTCTGGCGAGTAGACCTGTGGGGTCCGGGGAACGCTGGCGATCGGTCGCGAAGTCGGCGCCGTTCGGGCAGGCAGGTGAGTGCCCACCTTAACCGCGAAGGGTATGACGGCCCTCGTCCAACTGAACTACCAGACCACTTCCAACGCCAGGAGTGGGTGAATTGAGTGAGTGACCCCTCTCCGGAACCGGGGAGGGGCCGTATAGGGCAACGGGGTTGCCCTTGGCAAAGGAATCCGCCCCCACAGGGTTGGGGCGTAACCCGGGATCGTTGGGTTTCGCTTCGCTCTACCCAACCTGCGGAAGCCGATGGGGCTCACGCCGAGGCCAGCGCCGTGACGCGGCGGCGCTGCCCTACCCCGAGCCATACCGCCAGGGCTGGTAGCAGGAAGATCGCGCCCAGCACATTGACCAGGAACATGAACGCCAGCAGCACGCCCATGTCGGCCTGGAACTTGAGCGCCGAGAAGGCCCAGGTACCCACGCCGATGGACATGGTCAGCGCGGTGAACACGGCCGCAGTGCCGCGCTGGCACATGGCCTGGTAGAAGGCTTCGCGCAGGTCCAGGCCGTTCGCCATTTCGTGTTGCATGCGCTCGTAGAGGTAGACGCCGTAATCCACGCCCACCCCCACGCCGAGTGCGATCACCGGCAGGGTCGCCACTTTCAGGCCGATGCCGAGCAGGGCCATGAGGGCGTTGCAGAGGATGGTCACCAGCATCAGCGGCACGATCACACAAAGCACCCCGCGCCAGGCCCGGAAGGTCAGCCAGCACAGCAGGGATATCGCCGCGAAGATCGAGCCGAGCATTTGCACCTCGGCCTGCTCGACCGCCTCATTGGTGGCGGCCGCCACGCCGGCGTTGCCGCCACCCAGGCGGAAATTCACATTCGGCGTGTGCTCACTGGCGATGAATTTCTCGACCTCAGCCGTCACGTGCTTCAGGGTCGAGCCCTGGTGGTCGTCGAGGTAGACCAGCAGGTTGAGCACCCGACAGCCCTCGGTGTTCAGGCCCAACTCCGGGTTCGAGGCGCCGCCGCCCGTGCGCAGAGCCGCAGCGTCGCGCTGCAGGGCCGCCCAGCGCGGATTGGCCTCGTTGTTGGCCGCGATGTACAGCTTCACACCGCCGGCCACCGTGCTCACCGACTGCACGCCGGCAACCCCGCGCATGTGCAGGTCGAAGCGTTCGACGGCGTTCATCACCGACCAGTCGAGGCAGGCCTCTTCCAGCCCGGTGGTTTCCACGAACACCGAGAGCACATCCATGCTGATGGCATAGCTGCCGATGATCGCCGCATTGTCCCGGTTGTAGCGCGAATCGCCGTGCAGCTCCGGCGCGCCGGCCCCCACGTCGCCAGTCAGGAGGAACCGCGCCTGGTAGGTGCCAGCCGCCAGCAGCAGGCACATGACGGCCAGACAGGCCAGCGCCGGGCCGGGCTCGGCGAGGCGCGACAGCTGCCACCAGAGCCGATGACGGGCACCCGCCCCGACAGCCGCGTCGCGACTGCCCGGTTCAAGTTGCAGGCGGGAGAGGATGATCGGCAGGAACATCTTGTTGGTGACGATCATCAGGGCCACGCCCAGGCAAGCGGTCAGGCCCAGCTCACGGACGATGGGAATGTCGATCACCATAATGACCATGAAGCCCAGAGCGTTGGCCAGCAAGGCAACGGTGCCCGGCACGGCGAGCTTGCGGAAGGCAGCCTCGGCGGCTTCCCGCGCGCCGGCGCCGGCCAGCACGTCCTGCTTCCAGGCGTTGGTCATCTGCACCGCGTGGGATACGCCGATGGAGAAAATCAGGAAGGGCACCAGCACCGACATCGGGTCGATGCCGTAACCCAGCAGCGGCAGCAGCCCGAGCAGCCAGACCACTGGCAGCAGAGCGACGCCGACCGCCAGCAGCGTGAGTTTCAGTGAGCGGCAATACAGCCACAGCATGGCCGTGGTGATCGCGAAGGCGATGGCGAAGAACAGCACCACCCCCAGCAGGCCGTCCATCACCTCGCCCATGACCTTGGCGAAGCCGACGATCTGGATATCGATCTCGTCGCTACCGTAGGTGGCGCGAATCGACTCCAGGCGCTTCGCCACTGCCGCATAGTCGAGCTTCCTGCCGGTCTGCGGATCAGTCTCCAGCAGGTCCGCCTGGACCATGGCCGAGCGCAGGTCGTTGGCCACCAACTGGCCGATCTCCCCGGACTTGGCCACATTGGAGCGGATCTGCGCCAGACCGGCGCCATTGGCCTCGAAGCGCGACGGCACGACCACGTCGCCGGTGAAGCCGGACTCGGTCACCTCGATGTAGCGCACATTGGGGGTGAACAGGGAGCGCACGCGACTGCGGTTCACTCCGGGGGTGAAGAACACCTCGTCCGTGACCTTGCGCAGCACATCGAGGAAGTGGGCGTTGTAGAGATCGCCCGGCCCCTTCCAGTGCACGCTGACCATGACGCGGTTGGCGCCGGAGAAGGTGGTGCCGTAGTCCTTGAAGGCCGCCATGTAGGGGTGTGAAAGTGGGATCAGCTTGTTGAAACCGGGGTCGAGCCGGGTATCCAGGGCGGAAAAACCGAGACCTGCGGTCAACAGCAGGAACAGGATGCCCAGGGGCAGGCGCCGCGCGATCAGGCCGCGGGCGAGGACGGCGACCAGGCGTTCGGTGCGAGTCGAAGGTGGCGAGTGGGTCATCACGGGGTTCCCTGATGCGACGAGGTGATCGGCATGGTGGTAGGGGCATGGGGCTCTGCGCCGGGCCGTTCGAGCCTGCGTAGGCCGGCGTCGCTGACCAGCAGCCAGGGGCCCGAAGACGGAACCAGGATGTCCGTCAGGTTCTCCTGCCCGGTTTCCCGCAGGACCTGGAAGGACAGGCCCCGGTCATCGCTGGCCAGGACCACACCGCCCTGCCCCGCGAGCAGCAGCCTGCCGTCCGGCAGCAGGGTGCCGGCATAGAGGGACGCCAGCCTGGGCAGTGTGACTGCGGACCAGCTGCGCCCGTTGTCGCTGCTGCGGAACAGGTGTCCGCGCATGCCGTAGGCGACCCAGGTGGCCCCCCCGAGGCTGACGGCGCCATACAGCGAGCCACTGTAGAACGGCTCCACCGTCTGCCAGTTCTCCCCGCCATCCTGGGAACGCAGCAGCGTCCCCGCCTCGCCCAGGATCAGCCAGTTCCGTCGATCCTTCGATGCGGCGATGCCGTTCAGGTGCCAGTCCGTAGGTTCCGGCATCGCCTCGCTTTGCCAGCTCTTGCCGCCATCGCGTGAGCGCAGCACGCGGCCGAAGGCGCCCACGGCCAGCCAATCGCCAGACGGCAGGCGTGCCGCATCCATCAGCGGCTCGCCTGCTTCGGCCTGGAACGCCGACTCCTTCCAGCTGCGCCCGCCATCGGCGGTACGCAGGATCCAGCCTTCGTGGCCCAGGGCCAGGCCGTTGGTGTCGTCGGCGAAGACCAGGCGATTGATCAGCGCCTGGCGCGACGACGGCACGGCCGCGGCGGTCCAGGACCGCCCCTGGTCGCGGGAGATCAGGATATGGCCCAGTTCCCCTGCCATGACCCAGCCCATGCGGGTTACCTCTATCCCGTTGATCTGCATGCGCTCGGCGGGAATCTGCGTCGGCTGCAGCGCCGGCATCGATCTCGGGGCGAAGGCCAGCACACCGGCCAGCCCCACCAGGGCCGAAATCGCGAGCCCTACAAACACTTTCATGGTGCACTCCTTCATGGGCGATGGGCATCCGGTACCCGGATGCCCATCGCCGAAGCGGTCAGAAGCTGTACTTGGCGCTGATCGCCAGGTAATCGCGGTCGGCCAGGGGTCGTTTTTCCAGGTCCGCCTCGCCGAGGAAGGCGTTGTAGGCCATGCCCAGCTCCAGGTTGTTGAGGTACTTGGCGTTGACCCCGACGCTCGCCCGTTTGTCCCCTTCGCCGACCAGGCTGCCGAAGGCACCGGCCACAGCCGGCGCCCCGCGGACCTGATGGGCGAAGGAAACCGGCATCGTCAGATCCCAGCCATCGACCAAGTTGTTCCAGGAGGGCGTCATCAGCAGCTGGTATGCCCAGGAGTTGCGGTCCAGGGTGAGCTGGTCGGATTGCTCGCCGGCGAACTCGAACGGATCAACATCGTTCACGTGCAGGTAGCTGGCTTCGGCAATGAAGGTGGTCTGGTCCGAGAGCCCCATCGGCCCGAGGAGGTAGATGGCGGACAGGTTCGCCTGAGTGGCATCGGCACGCGTTGCCGAGGGGCCGATCAGCGAATCGACCAGGACCGGCACGCCATCCTTGTAGCTGACCTCGCCGGCCACGTTGAAATCGCCCAGGCGCGTCGAGAAGCTCGCCCCAGTCAACGCGATATCGTCGAAATACACCACGTTGTAGTCGGTCGGGAATGCGCCATCGAAGTTCGTCACCACGTTGGGGTTCTTGTCGTGGTAGCGCAGGTAGAAGAGGCTCAACTCGCTCTCGCTACCCAGCGAGAAACGGGTGCTCACCCCCCACTGGCCGCTGTCGCTGGGCTGGTCGTCCGGGGACCGGGGAATGTTGAAACCGGGAGCTGCACGGATGAACTCCGCACCCGGCCCGACCACGTCCGTGTAGGAGAAGTAGGTGCCCACCGGGTCCAGTTCGGTGCGCTTGTACTCGTACTGGTAGTACGCGGCCACGCCGAAATCCGGAGTCAGCTGCCACTGGCCCGAGAACTGGCCGACCGGCAGCAGGATGTCCTTTACCTCGGTGCCCGGCACGTTGGCCTTGGTGGCATCGGCAGGCGACTGGGCACCGGCGATGTTGGGGAAGAACAGGCTTTCCCCCCACTGCACCACCTGGCGTCCGAGACGCACGTTGAGCATGGACTGCTCGGCCGTCTGGAAACTGCCGTAGACGTAGGCATCCAGGAAGCGGCTGCGGCTGCCCGCCAGGTTCTGCGCATGGCTGGTGAAATGGTCGTGGGCGCCGGCCTTGTTCACCGTGTCCGGCGAGTCGTTGTCGTTTTCGTGCTGGTAGACATCGTCGTAGAAACTGCTGGCCCGCACGAAGGCGCCATAGTTCCGGTACTTGATGTCCATCTCGCCTAGCAGGGACACACGATTGTTGATCAGGGCGCCCTGCTTGAAGTTTCGGTCACCATCATCGGCGTTGACCGTGGTGGGCAGCCCCGTGGCCTGATCGACCGGCCCGTCCACCAGGGCCCGCGAGGGATCGTTCAGCCGGTACGCGGCGCCATAAGTCATGTTGACCAGGTAATCGACGCCGATCTCTTCGCCGATGCTGAACTGGCCGGCGGACACGGGCGCGCCGAATGGCACCATCGACAACCCGAGCATCAACTGGCGCAAGCGCCCGCCCCGAACCGCCCTGCTTTCCCGTACCAGATTGCCTGCGAAATGCTTCATCTACAGTCTCCTGTTCCGCGTGCCGGCCTCGCCAAGTCAGCGGGCACGGGCGCGCAGCCGCACGCCCTGGCGGCGGTCGTGCCGTCGCCAGGGCTGTCGTCATATGAAAGGTTTGGTGAATAAATTCCGTGTCCGGGCGCCGCGCCCGGCACGCTTACTTACCCGACTGGCGCAACAGGTCGGTGGTGAACATGAACGGCTTCAGCCGGTCGCCATTGACCCTCGGTGCAAGGAGTTCACTGGTCAGGCGGTCGGCCAGGTAGGCCCCGGACACCAGGTCGTGATAGACGGTGACGCCCGCGTGGAACAGCTTCGCGCCATAGGCGTAATAGGTGTTCATGAAGTTGGTGCGCCACAACTCGCCATGGGCGTCGTAGTTGTCGGCCATCACGGCATTCCAGGTGTCTTCGTCCACATACAGGACGCGCTTGGCGTACTGATGGCGGTAGCCTTCCTTCAGGGTCGCCTCCAGCACCCAGACTCGGTGCAGTTCGTAGCGCATGAACTGCGAATCGATGCTGCCGGTCTTGAGGAGGGCGTCGTACTTGATCCCTGCAGCCTCCAGGCGATAACCGTTGTACGGGATGAACATCTCGCGCTTGCCCACGAGCTTCCAGTCGTAGCGTTCCGGCGAGCCGTTGAAGAGACGGTCGTCGTCGATGGTACGGAAGCCGCCCACCCCCAACGGCATGTCGAAGCCGAATCCGGGAGACTGGCGGACCCTTCGCGTGCCCGGGTTGTAGGTCCAGCTGGTCTGCGGATTCTTCGCCTCGTTGAAGTAGGTGTAGGTCAGCATCACCTCGCCCTTCTGCCGTTCGGGCTTGAGGATGGTCACCCGCGCGTAGGCGAAGATGCCCTCGGTCGGCTTGCCGACATTTTCCGCGTCGCTGGTCTGGTCGAGGATTTCGTAACGCATGCGCCCCCAGGCCACATTGCCGTCCGGGTAGACCACGGCCTGGTCGTACACCGCATCTTCCTGGTTGGCATAGGCCGGCAGCAGGATGTTGCGCAGCAACTGGTCACCGCTCTTCGGGATGGGGAACGGTGTCCCGCCTTTCAGTGCACGCACCCCCATGTTGCCGTCTTCCAGCTCCGCGCTGACCGCATTCTTGCGGGTGAGGTCGCACCGGAAGTCCTCGTAGCGGAAATCGCGATGGCTCGGGTAAACAGGGATGGACACGCTGTCGGGATACTTTTTCAGCAGCGCCTTCTGCCCATCGGAAAGCTTGTCCGCATACTGCGCCATGTTCTTCGCGGTGACGACGAACAGCGGCTTTTCAGAGGCATAGGGATCGGGGTGGCGCTTGCCCAGGCCGCCGAACGCTACGCCCGGCGGAGTCCCCAGCCACTGCCCGCCGAAGGGTGGGATGGAGCCATCGGCGTTACCCGCCTTTTCCGCGCCGATACAGGTGAGGTCTCCACCCAGCTTCGCGGCCTCGCTCTCGCTGACCACGGCCCAGGCCCCTTGGGCGACCAGCATCGCCGCTGCGAGCAGCGGCAACGTCCTGCGCAATCTCATGTTCATCATGCTTCTTGTTGTCCTGTTGGGGGCCAGCCCTCCAGCGGAGGGCGACCCCGGATTGGTCGACAGGTCGTTGCGGCGCCATCGTTGCCCGGCGGCGCCGACGATCTTCAGGCATAGCAATCGCGCTTGAGCACCGTTTCCGTTTCGATCAGGCGGCCGCCGGTCTCCTTCGCGAAGGCACGAACGTAAGCCTCTGCGTCAAGGCAGACCTCGGGCGCCAGCAGGCCCTCGCCGGTGACGCAACCAGCCAGCCAGGCCTCGATGACCAGACGGGCGCAGGTCGGGGTGGGGTCGGGGGTGCTGTCCTCGACCTGCTCGGTGGGCAGGTCCAGGTGGTGCTCCAGCACGCAGCGCACTTCGTTGCCGTTGCGCTCGCCCACCACTTCCACGCGGGAGGCGACGGCCCAGGGCTCGTCCGAAAGGTCGACGGTGACGCTCGCGCGGCCGACCTCGCTGGCCAGGTGGTGGGTGAGGAACTTGAGCGGCGAAATGCCCAGGCCTTCGATCACCTCGGAACTGCCAAGCCCCAGGTCGATCAGCGAACGCCAGACTTCAGCGCCGGCCTCGGGGAAGAAGGCGATGCGGTTGGTCACCTGGTCCAGCCCCTTGATGAAGTGCGGCAGGGTGACGGTTTCGCCATGGCCGATGAAGAACGACGGGTAGGCCTTGAATGGCGCCGCATAGGGCACCTCCAGCCGGCCGCCCCAGCCCGGCATCTTGCGATACTCGCCGTCGACGAACTGCACCACGTCGTCGGCGGTGATGTGCATCATGTGGTCGATCACAGAAGGCGACAGCAGGTCCGGCACGAAGGGCACCGCGGTGGCCAGGTGAATTTCGCGCACCTTGTCGAGGCGGTCGGCGAGCATCTTGGCCATCACATTGGTCAGGCCCGGCGTCGAGCCGCAACCGATGACCAGCTTGACCCCCGCCTCCAGCGCGCGCTGGTTCCAGATTGGGTCGAGGAACAGGGTCTCGGCGACATCGTGGTCGTCGTTGATGTCGATGTAGTCGACCCGTGCCCGCAGCGCCGCCTCGATGACCGGAACGGCGCTGCGATAGAACGGCCCCACGGCGTTGAAGACCAGGTCCACACCGTCGAGCAACGCGTCCAGCCTGGCCGGATCACGAATGTCGGCTTTGACGGCACTGGCCCGCGGGCCGAGCGAGCCGGCCAGTTTCTCAGCGGCTTCGAGGTTGAGGTCGCCGATGATGCATTCGACTTCGGGGTTACGGGGCAGCAACTGGCGCGCGACATTCGCGCCGACGTTTCCGCAGCCCAACAGCAAGACTCTCATTCTTAAATCTCCACCTTTTGTTTTTGTCTTATGGCGATTCATGACCGCCGGATCACGCCTTCCCGGGCGGGACATCCATGCCCGATAGTCCTCGCCGGTTTTTCTGGCGTTACCAGCCAACGCGTTCCTCAGACGAGGTTGAACCTGTCGGCCCAGCGGGCCGCGGGAATCAGTACGCGTCGGATCTTGGTTTCGAACAGGCCGGGGCACTGCACGGCCTTGGGGATTTCCAGTGGGAGCAGGCAGTCCTGCAGGCGGTCGCTGGCCAGTGCGTCAGCCAGGTTGACGCCCAGCATCGGACCCATGACGTTGCCCCAGGAGCCGAAGTTCATCAGGGCCAACACGCCATCGGCGGCCCGGTACAACTTCGGGTAGGACGCGTCGTAGACCGAGGACGAATTGGCGGTCATGCCGGTCCAGTACGACTCCATCTCGATGGGGGTATCGCGGAGCTGCGGGTAGGTGCGCCGCAGGTAACGCAGGAAGTAGGTGAAATGATCCGCCGCGCGCTGCGCGCGGCCCGCGCCCGGAATGGTCGCGGTGATGAGCCGGTCGCGGCCGTCGATGATCAGCGGATACAGGCCCGTCGGATACTGCATGAGGGTGACCCGGGCCGGATTGACGATGTCCAGGACCGCCCGAGGCAACGGTCGCGTCGCCATGCCGCAGGCCACCAACGGGAACTGGGTGCGGTTCAGTTCCGGGAAGAAGAAGTTGCCGGCATGACCGTTGGTGCAGATCACCACCTGCTGCGCGTTCACGCTTCCGGTGGCGGTGCGCACGCACCAGTACGCTGTGCGCCGCTCGCAGGACAGCACGCTGGAATTGCCGTACACCCTGGCGCCCAGGCGGGCGGCGGCGGCAATCATGCCGTTGGTGAAGAGATAGGGATTGACCCGGCCGCCTTCACGCCAGTGGATGCCGTGGCTGTAAGCGCTGGTGCCCAACAGCTCCTTGAGGCGCTCCGCGCCGACCAGGTCGACGTCGTAGCCGAAGGCCTTCCACTGCTTGACCTTTTCCTCAAGCGCGACATGCCGGCGGCAGGCCGCATCGACCATGCCGGACTTCACTGCATCGGCCTCCAGCCCATGCCGGCGACAAAGATCGAAGACCACGTCGCGGTGCTCGATGAAGTACTCGGTGAAGCGCCGCCCCTGGTCGGCATGGGCACGCAGGGGAGCGAACGAAGCCAGATACGGCTGCACATGGCCGGCATTGCGGCCGGAGGCGCCACTGCCCGGCTGGTCGGCTTCCAGCACGACGACACGCACGCCGTTCTCGGCCAGGCGCAGGGCCAGGGAAGAGCCGACCAGCCCGGCGCCGACCACGACAACATCTGCCTCAATGTCGTGGTCCAGCGCCGGGTAGGCCGGAATTTGCCGTGGCATCGGCCAGCCACTGAAGCGAATGGGCACCAACCCCGACTCATACGCCTCCGAGACAGGAAAGAGCGCCACCTGTCCCGTCATCGCACGCCGATATTCACTCCAGCTCACTGCCGTCTCCTCGAATGCAATTCAGAACCCTTGCTTGGGACTGATCGAGGCTGAACGGAATCTGACCGCCTCTGCCTGCCACAGCGGTTTCGATCCTATTGAGGAGGCCAATCGACGCTCCAGTACCAACTGGTACTGCTGAGCGAGATAGGCCGCTGGGTAGACTCCGGACCAGGCATCCCGGCCCATCATCTTCAGAGAGAATCAGCATGGCGCGTTGGCAACAGACGGCAGCGGCACTGGACAACGCGACGGCAGCGCAGGACTTCACCATTCCTCCGGCGAGGGTTCCGGCGCTGCCGGACCAGCGCCAGGGGTGGCGCCTGGTCCTCGGCCTGGCGCTGGTGCTGTGCGTGATCTTCGGCACGACCCTCAACGCCCTCGGCCTCTATACCCTGCCGATCAGCACAGCGCTGCACAGCACCAGTGAACAGGCCGCGCGCATCGCCACCGCCTTCATGGTCAGCATGACCCTGGCCATGCCCCTGGCCGGCTGGCTGCTGGACCGCACCGCACCGCGCCTGGTGATGACCGCCGGTGCCGCCCTGGCGGCACTGGGCTACCTGCTCGCCGCCCGCAGCCCCGACATTGACCGGCTGACCCTTGCCCTGGCACTGGGCGGCCTGGGCGTCGGCGCCTCCACCTATGTCCCGGCCATTACCCTGGCCACGCGCTGGATCGCGCCCGAACGGCAGGGCCTGGCCTTCGGCGTCCTGCTCGGCGGCGCCGCCATGGGGGCCGTCGTCTTTCCCATCGGGCTGACCCACCTCATCAGCACGCTCGGCTGGCGCGACGCCATGCAAGCCAGCGCCGCTCTGATCCTGCTCGTCTGCATGCCCTTGCTGCTGTGGCTGGCGCGCTTGCCCGACG
This sequence comes from Pseudomonas sp. BN414, assembly GCF_029871275.1. Classification (NCBI taxonomy): domain Bacteria; kingdom Pseudomonadati; phylum Pseudomonadota; class Gammaproteobacteria; order Pseudomonadales; family Pseudomonadaceae; genus Pseudomonas; species Pseudomonas sp. BN414. The sequence continues at coordinate 76,547 of NZ_SSOL01000033.1, read as the reverse complement.
CCAGCATGACGGCGAGCCGGAACGCGACAGAGGAGGTCCCTGGCCACGGTATCGGCCAGGTCCTGCGCATGCCCCGCTACTGGCTGTGGATCGCCATGCAATTGCTCCTGACCCTGAGCAGCCTGGGCATCTACATCGCCCTGGTGCCCTATCTGGTATCGGCCGGCTATTCAGCTCAGACCGCCGCCGTTTTCTATGCCGGAATCGGCGCCGCGGCGCTGGCGGGCAACTTCCTCTTCGGGGCCGTGAGCCATCGCTGGGAAGCCAGGAACATCCTCCTGCTCGGAAACGCCGTTGGCACCGCCGGCATCCTCTGTCTGCTGGTGGCGCCCCACCCGGCGCTGGGCCTACTGGCGGTCGTGGCGTTTTCCCTGAGCTGGGGCACCACCTTCAACCTGGTCAACCAACTCTCGCCGCTGCTCCTGGTGCAAGCCATGGGACAACGCAATTTCGGCAGCCTGCTGGGCATTGGCAACCTGGTCGCCGGACTCGGCTCGGCGTTCGGTCCGCAACTCGTCGGCCACCTGGTCGACGCCACCCACACCTACACGCCCGCCCTGCTGCTGTGCGCGGTGCTGGCGGCTTCGGCCTCGCTGCCGATCGCCTTGCAGGGGCACCGGCACGTGGACTAGGAGGGAGGGTCAGCGCAGGAGGGCGAAGCTCTTGCAGAGGATCCGCACCAGGTCGGTCTGTCCCTTGATGCCGAGCTTCGCGTAGATGTTCTTCGAGTAATTGCGCGCGGCGGTCACCGCGATGCCCATCTCGCCGGCGGCTTCGCTGATGGTCTGGCCGCAGGCCAGCAACGCGGACAGCCTGGCTTCCTGGCGGGTCAGGTCCAGCAGTTGGGCGATCAGCTCCGCCGGAAATCCGCGCGGCACCGGCTGCATGGCCTGGTTCTCGGTCAGCTCCGAGAGGTAGATGATCACGCTCGGCACATGGCGGCCCTGGTAGTAATCGAGCAAGGGCGCCGGCGCGGCCAGCATGCCCAGCAACACGCCATCCTGGGCCTGCAGGCGCACCAATTCGCCACGATAGGCAGCGCCTTCCCAGGCTCTGGCGGCGATGGCGCTGGCGATCGCCGCATCCAGGGCGCGCTGGGTCGCGCGGTCCTGAAGCTGCATGCGCCCATGGCTGAGTTCGATGCCCGGGTGCTTGCCGATGATGGCCCTGGCTGCCCGGTTCACGCACAGCAGCCGCCCTTCGCCATCCAGCAGCAGGCAGCCCAGCACCAGGTGATCCAGGCAGCCCTCGTAGATCGAGCGTTCCGCCTCCTGGCGCTGTAGCCGTGCGTAGAGCCCGAGGGCGCGGAAAAGGTGCGACAGCAGGTTCCTGATCAGCTCCACGTCGCTGGACGAGAAGCCCTGTTCCGGCGCTTTGTGCCCACGCACCACGTCGACCCAGCAGCGCATGCCGCCGGGCTCGGCGAAGCAGGTGCGCAGACAGCTGGCGACTTCGAAGGAACGCATGAAGTCGGCGCAATCGGGTTCCACATCGCGCGGACCGAAAACGAGAATATCGCCCGGCAGCACCGACTCGGGGTCCAACAGCTCGATATGCGTGAAGCGCTCGCGGTAAATCCGTTCGGCCAGCAGCCAGTCCGTATCGTCATGGGGCTCGACGGACATCACCTGGACATCGGAGGGGCGGTCATCGGAATGATGCAGGGTGACCGTGACATTGCGCGCCGCCAGCGCATGCCGCAGGCGCTCGGCCAGGCCGAACCAGGGGATGGTTTCGTTCAGGCCTTCGTAGACCAGCCCGATCAGTTCAGGCAATAGGGCGACGCTGGCGCCCGGAACCTGGGTTACCGGGCGCCTCAGTAGAACGACGGGCTCAGCTGCCATACACCTTCTGCGCCGGCACGGCCTCGGCCAGCAGTTGCTGCACCACCCCGCCCAGTTCCTCCGGCGCGAAGCGCGCACCCTTGTCGAACTCGGGGCCACGGCGCCAGCCGTCGGCGATGGAGAGTTTGCCGCCTTCCACTTCGAACATGCGCCCGGTGATGGCTTGCGAGTCTTCGGAGCCGAGCCAGACCACCAAGGGGGCGACGTTCTCAGGGGCAAAGTGGTCGAAGCCGTCTTCGGGCTTCTTCATTACGTCGGCGAACACGTCTTCGGTCATGCCCGTGCGCGCGGCCGGGGCCAGGGCGTTGGCGGTGATGCCGTAGCGCGCCAGCTCGGCGGCCTGCACCAGGGTCAGAGAGGCGATACCGCCTTTGGCCGCGGCATAGTTGGACTGGCCGATGGAGCCCTGAAGGCCGGCGCCGGAGCTGGTGTTGATGATCCGCGCCTTGACCGCGACGCCGCCCTTGGCCTGTTCGCGCCAGTGCTTCACGGCGTGGCTGGCGAGGCAGAAATGGCCCTTCAGGTGCACCGCCATGACGGCGTCCCAGTCAGCTTCAGTGAGGCTGGCGAACATGCGGTCGCGGCAGATGCCGGCGTTGTTCACCAGCACGTGCAGGTCGCCGAAGGCTTCGATGGCCTGGCGGACGATTTCACCGGCAGCGGCGTAGTGGGTGATGTCGCCATTGTTGGCAATGGCCTGTCCGCCAGCGGCACGGATTTGTGCGACCACGGCTTCGGCGGCCGGCAGGTTAATGTCGTTGACCAGTACCTTGGCGCCTTCGGCGGCAAAGGCCAGGGCGTATGCCCGGCCCAGCCCGCCGCCGGCGCCGGTGATGATGACGGAGCGGTTTTGGCAGATTGGCATGTGGGGTTCTCCGGTAGTTTCGTAGGTTGGGCAGAGCGCAGCGAAGCCCAACGTCGGTGCGGGGGTTTTGTTGGGCTTCGCGTAGCTCAGCCCAACCTACGGTCCAGCACGGGCTCAGAGCCTTTCGATGATGGTCACGTTCGCCTGGCCGCCGCCTTCGCACATGGTCTGCAGGCCGAAGCGGCCGCCGCTGCGTTCCAGCTCATGCAGCAGGGTGCACATCAGGCGGGTGCCGGTGGCGCCCAGGGGGTGGCCGAGGGCGATGGCGCCGCCGTTGACGTTGGTGCGTTCATGGGGGTAGCCGGTTTCCTTCAGCCAGGCCAGGGCGACCGAAGCAAAGGCTTCGTTGATCTCTACCCGGTCGATGTCTTCCAGCTTCATGCCGGCGCGCTTGAGCGCGTACTCGGTGGCGGGAATCGGCGCGGTGAGCATCCACACCGGGTCGTCGGCACGTACGCTCATGTGGTGGATGCGGGCACGGGGCTTCAGGTTGTAGCGCTTGAGCGCAGCCTCGGAAACCACCAGCAGTGCGCTGGCGCCATCGCAGGTCTGGCTGGATACGCCGGCGGTGACGCGGTCGCAGCCGAACAGGGTTTCCAGTTCGGCCATCTTGTCGAGGCTGGTCTGACGCGGGGTCTCGTCGTGCTCGACGCCGGCCAGCGGCACGATCTCGCGGGCGAAGCGGCCTTCCGCAATGGCGTGCAGGGCGCGGCGATGGGACTCCAGGGAGTATGCCTCCAACGCCTCGCGCGACAGGCCCCAGCGCTCGGCGATCATCTGTGCCGAGCGGAACTGGGTCGGCGGCACCTTGCCGTAGCGCTTCACCCAGCCTTCGGAGCCGGAGAACGGGTCGGTGAAGCCCAACGGTTCGGCGGCAGTCATGGCCGAGGAAATCGGAATCTGCGTCATGGTCTGCACGCCACCGGCGATCACTACATCCTGCGTGCCGCTCATCACGGCCTGCGCGGCGAAGTGCACGGCCTGCTGGGACGAGCCGCACTGGCGGTCGATGGTGGTGCCGGGCACGGCCTGGTCGAGGCCAGCGGCCAGCCAGCAGGTGCGGGCGATGTCACCGGCCAGCGGGCCGATGGTGTCGACGCAGCCGAAGATCACGTCGTCGTAGTCGGCGTCGGGAATGGAGTTACGGGCGACCAGTTCGCGCAGTACATGGGCGCCCAGGTCAGCGGCGTGGATCTTGCTCAGGCCACCCTTGCGCCGGCCGGTGGGCGTGCGCAGGGCGTCGACTATGTAGGCTTCGGGCATGAGGTGGTCTCTTTGTAAGGGTGAAGTCGGTAGCCCTCTCCCCAGCCCTCTCCCTTAAGGGAGAGGGGGCTGTCCGTGCACGGTATGGCAGGCGCGAGTCACCCCTCTCCTCTTCAGGGAGAGGGGCCGGGGGAGAGGGCGCTATCAATCAGAAGGTATTCCCCGCCCCCGGCTCGACGGCGCCGGAAAACAGCGCTTGGCGCACCCGCGCCTTGTGCCAGCCACGGTCGCCCCAGACTTTGTCCAGGGCCCAGGCGCGTTTCATGAAGAGTTGCAGGTCCACTTCCCAGGTGTATCCCATGGCGCCGTGGGTCTGGATGGCGTTCTTCGCCGCCAGCAGCGCGGCCTCGGTGCAGGCGAGGCGGGCGTGGGAAACCTGTACGTCCTGTTCCGGCAGCCCCTGGGCGACGGCATGGGCGGCGCGGTAGAGCGGGCCCTTGGCGAACTCGATCTGCACGGCGACGTTGGCCATCAGGTGCTTCACGGCCTGGAATGAACCCACCGGTTTGCCGAACTGCTTGCGCTCGAAGCTGTAGTCCACCGCCAGGTCGACCATGCGCTTGGCCAGGCCGAGCAGCTGGGCGGCGGTGCCCAGCGCGCCCCGGTTCTTCGCGGCGGCCCACAGCGCCCGGCCCTGCTCGCCTTCGGCCACGCGGGTCTCCGCGCTCGGCGTCCAGTCAACGCGGAACAGCTGGCGGCTCGGGTCCACCGATTCGTTGCGGGTGAACTGCACCTGCTCGGGCAGCACGGCGTGTACTTCATCGCCATGGGGCAGCAGCAACAGATCGGCCACATGGGCGTCGGCCACCAGCGGGTTGCCCGGCTCGCCCACAGCAAGGCGGGCCTTGCCTTCGGCGATGCGGGTCAGCCATTCGCCTTGCAGGTCGAGCTGGTTCGTCAGGGCGGCAAGCAGCGGCACGCCGATGAGCATGGTGTCCACCAGGGGCTCGGGCAGGCCCGCGTAGCCGCACTCCTGGGCCAATAGGACGAAGTCCAGTTCGTTCATGTCCAGGCCGCCGAAGCCGTCCGGCACGGTCAGGGCGGTGAGGCCAAGTTCGGTGAGCTGCCCCCAGAGCGCATCGCTGCGGCCGCTCTCGGTCCGCCAGAGCTCGCGGATGCGTTCCGGGATCACTTCGTTGGTGAGGAAGGCACGCACATTGTCCTGGAACAGCAGTTGGTCGTCGCTGAAGGTGAAGTCCATGGCGCGCTCCTCAGGCTCGCGGCATGCCGAGCATGCGCTCGGCGATGATGTTGCGTTGGATCTCGTTGGTGCCGGCGTAGATGGGGCCGGCCTGGGCGAACAGGAAACCGTCCAGCCAGTGGCCGACATCGCCCGCGTCCGGTGCTTCCGGCAGCAGTTCGCCGCGCAGGCCGAGGATCGACAGCGCCGTCTCGTGCATACGCTGGTCCAGTTCGGACCAGAAGATCTTGTTCGTCGAGGATTCGGGGCCGATCTTGCCGCCCTTCACCAGCCGCGATGCGGTCATGTAGGTGTTCAGGGTGTAGGCCTCGGCATCCATCCAGGCGCGCATCACGGCTTCGCCGATGGCCGGGTCCAGGTCGGCCTGCTCGCGGTTGGCCAGGTAGAGCTGCACCAGGCGCCGCGCGGTTTCCTGGAAGCGGGCTGGCGAGCGCAGCATCAGGCCGCGTTCGAAGCCAGCGGTGGACATCGCCACATGCCAGCCCATGCCCTCCCCGCCCAGGACGTTTTCCACCGGCACTTCCACGTCATCGAAGAAGATTTCGGCGAAGCCCGGCAGGCCGTTGAGCTGCGGAATCGGCCGCACGGTGATACCGGGGCTGTTCAGCGGCAGGAGGATGAAGGTCAGGCCGTGGTGACGGCTGGACTGCGGGTCGCTGCGGAACAGGCCGAACAGCCAGTCGGCCCAGACGGCGCGGGTGGACCAGGTCTTCTGGCCGTTGATCACATAGACATCGCCCTTGCGCTCGGCACGGCAACGGATGGCGGCCATGTCCGAGCCCGCATTCGGTTCGGACCAGCCCTGGGCCCAGATTTCTTCACCGGTGGCCATCTTCGGCAGGAAGCGCTCCTGCTGCGCAGCGGTGCCGAACTCCATCAGGGTCGGGCCGAGCAGGAAGATGCCATTCTGGTTGACCCGTGCCGGGGCGCCGGCGCGGTAATACTCCTCTTCGAAGATCAGCCACTCGATCAGGTCGCAGCCGCGACCGCCGAGTTCCTTGGGCCAGGTCACCATGCCCCAACGACCTTCGTTGAGCTTCGCCTCCCAGGCGCGGTGCTGGCGGAAGCCTTCCTCGCAATCGAAGGATTGCAGCTGTTCAGCCGGCACGTTGGCCGCCAGCCAGGAGCGGACCTCCTCACGGAAGGCCCGCTGTTCGGATGTGTAGGTCAGTTCCATGGCTTTAGCCCTTGAAAGTGGCAGTGCGCTTGTCGACGAAGGCATCGCGGGCTTCCTGGGAATCCAGCGAGCGATAGGCCTGCAGGGTGAAGCCCTGCTCCCAGCGGTATTTGTCTTCGAGGTTGCCGTCCTCGATACCGGTCAGCGCCTCCTTGGCCAGGGCGATCATGGCCGGGCTCTTGGCGGCGATCTTGCGGGCGATATCCAGGGTCGCCTCACGCAATTCAGCGCGGGGTACCACGCGTTCCACGGCGCCCAGGCGGTAGGCCTCGGCGGCGTCGATCATTTCGCCGGTGAAGTACATGTGGCGCACCTTCTGCACCGGGAACAGGCGTTGCAAGTGAGCGCCGCCGCCCATGGCGCCACGGTCCACTTCAGGCACGCCGAAACGCGCGCATTCGGAGGCGACCAGGATGTCCGCCGCGCCGCACAGGCCGATACCGCCACCGAGGACGAAGCCGTGCACGGCGATGATTACCGGCTTGGGATTGCGGTGGACGGCCTTGAAGCTGTCGTAGTTGCCCTTGTTGACGGCGACGATCAGGTTGCCGTCGGCGGCCAGTTCCTTGATGTCGACACCGGCGCAGAAACCCCGCCCCTCGGCACGGATGACGATGACGCGGACCTCGGGCGATTCGCCCAGGCGTTCCAGCTCGGCGGCGATGGCTGCCCAGCCCTTGCTGTCGAAGGCGTTCACCGGCGGATGGTCGAAGACCATCTCGGCGATGCCGTTGTCGAGACTGACGTTGAATGGTGTTGCCATGGCCTTCTCCCCTCAGGATGCACGGCGGCACAGCTCGGCGAGTCGCTGCTCGGCCTGCTGCACGATGGATTCGATGAGTTCGGCGCAGCCCGGCAGGCTGTCGATGCTTGCGGCGATCTGCCCGGCGGGGAGCACGCCCGCTGCCGGCAGGCCCTCGACCATGGCTTTCTGGATCACCATGGGCGCGTTGGCGGCCATCAGCGTCTGCGCGGCGGTCAGGCCATCTGCGCCGCCGAGCTTCAGGGCACTGCCGAGCAACTGGCCGATGCTGGCGCCACTGTGGCGGCGATAGGCAAGGGCACTACGCAGGGCCAGCAACAGGCGCTTGAGACCGCCGGAACGCTCCAGGCTGTCGAGCAGCTCGTTGCGGATCATCCGCTGCGGCATGCCGTCGATGGCGCGACTGACGATAATGGCGGCCGGATCGCGGACCTTCAGGTAGCGCTCCAGGGTGGCCGGCGGCACCGGGCTCTCGGCGCTCATCAAGAAGCGCGTACCCATGGCGATACCCTCGGCACCGAGGGCCAGGGCTGATACCAGGCCGCGTCCGTCCTTGAAGCCGCCAGCGGCGACCACCGGGACATCAACGGCATCCACGACCTGGCCGAGCAGGATCGAGGTGGGCACCGAGCCGGTATGGCCACCGCCCTCCCCGCCCTGCACGGTCACGGCGTCGGCGCCCATCTCCACGGCTTTCACCGCGTGCTTGAGTGCGCCCACGGTGGGTATGCAGACCACGCCGGCATCCTTCAGCCGGGTGATCATCGCCTTGCCGGGCGAGCGGCTGTAGCTCACCGCACGCACGCCATGCTTGAGCACCAGTTCGACGATCTCACCGGCGTTGGCCTGGTACATGTGGAAATTGACGCCGAAGGGCTGGTCGGTCAGCCGCTTTGTCTCGAGGATGGCCGCTTCCATGTGTTGCGGTTCGATGGTGGCCCCGGCGAGGAAGCCGAAGCCGCCGGCATTGCCGGTGGCGGCCACCAGTTTCGGATCGGCCACCCAACCCATGGCGGTCTGGATGATCGGGTAGCGGCAACCCAGCAGTCGGGTCAGGCGGGTATCGAGGGAAATCGCCATCACGCCTCCGACGGGTTGCGCTGGGACTGCGCCATGCCACGGGCGTCGTAGCCGCCGAGCTTGTCGCCGCTGACCAGTTCGTTGTGCACATGGGCGAAGTGATGCAGGCCGAACACCATGTCCATGGTGGCGCGCTTGCCCATCAGGTCCTCGGCGTTGTTCACCGCCTGCTTGGTCAGTTGCAGGCCCAGGCGCGGCATCTGCGCAATGCGCCGGGCCACGTCCAGGGTCACGTCTTCCAGCACGTCGCGCGGCACCACCTTGTTGACCATGCCCATCTGGTACGCACGCTCGGCGCCCATGCGTTCACCGAGGAAGAGGAATTCCTTGGCGATGCGCGGATTCAGTTCGTGCACATGGGCGAAGTACTCGACTCCCGGAATGCCCATGCGCACCACCGGATCGGCGAAGTAGGCGTCTTCCGAGGCGATGATCAGGTCGCAGACCCAGGCGAGCATCAGGCCGCCGGCGATGCAGGCGCCCTGCACCATGGCGATGGTCGGCTTGGGCATGTCGCGCCAGCGCCGGCACATGCCGAGGTAGACCTCCTGCTCGCGGGCGTAGAGGAACTCGCCGCCCGGCTTGTTCACGTGGTCGTACCAGAGGCTGGTGCGCTCGAAGCTCTGGTTGACGTCGCGACCCGGCGTGCCGATGTCGTGGCCGGCAGAGAAGTGCTTGCCGGCACCGCGCAGGATGATGACCTTGACCGCGTCGTCATCACAGGCGCGGCGGAAGGCAGCATCCAGGGCGTAGGTCATGCGCGAGTTCTGCGCGTTGTGGTACTCGGGGCGGTGCATGGTGACCAGGGCCAACGGCCCCTGCACCTCGTACTGCACCACCTCTGCTTCTGCGGCCTGTTCGTGGCTCATGTGTGCGGCTCCGCCTTAGTGGGTCATGGCCTGGGCGCGCACGCCCGGCGGATTGTCCTTGAGCTGGCTGGCGCGCAGGTTGTGCGGGTCCAGTTGCTGGATGAGGATCAGTTGTTCGAGAGTCGGTGCGGCGGTGGTGGGGATCGTGTTCGGCACGTGCAGCGGGAAGCTGGTAGCGGCCTGTACGTCTTCCACGCTGACGCCGGGGTGCAGGGAACGGATGCGCATCTGCCGGCCGGGCCCTTGGAAATCGAGTACGCAGAGGTCGGTGACGATCAGGCGCAGGTCGATCTCGTCCAGCGACCAGCCACGGGCGAGGCGCTCGGGGTTGTAGCCGACCGACGCCACCACATCCACTTCGCCATCAACGAACACGCGCTTGTTGTGGCTGGGCACCATGAACGAGTTGGCGTGGCTGATGGAGTTGCCGGGGAAGCCGCGGACGCCGAGCATCTGCGACTTGGGCTTGGCGTGTTCGCCGATGCAGGAGATGTTGGCCTGGCCGAAGCGGTCGATCTGCACCGGCCCTACCAGGGCATGGCGCTTGCCGCTCCAGACGTTGTCGAAAATCCGCGAGAAGCCCATCCAGCTGTCGAACTTCGGCTGGTAGCCGCCACGCGGGCCGATCGGCACCGGTTCGGCGACCATGAAGGCTTCGGAGTCGGTCATCATCAGTTCAGCATTGGAATTGAGCATCGCCAGCGACGCGGCCAGGCGCTGAAGCACGCCGATACCGGTGGCGAGCACCTCACCGTCACCGGCGAACGCTTCGGAGGCGGCGCAGATCATCAGTTCAGCGAGGCTGTAGGGTTGTTTGGTGGCAGTCATCTCAGCGTCCTCAGAAAACCGGGAGCGGCAGTTGGCGGATGGCGTCCAGGCCACCTACACGCGCGAGGTACTCCGCTTCCCCGCAGTTCACGTAGCGCTCCATGTAGGCCTGCCAACCATCCGGCTCGGTGGCCGAGGCGTTGTAGGCTTTGAAGTGAGCGGTATCGAAGCCGTAGAGCGGCGCACAGGACGACGGATGGGCGCCGCCCGGCAAATGCACCACGGCACTGGTGCGGTTGCGTTCCCAGAACACCTGGCGGGCACGGGCCGGGTCCTCATGGAACCAGGCGCTGTCGACCAGTTCGTCGCAACTCACGAAGGCCTTCTGGGCGGCGCGCACGAAAAGGTCGTCCATGTAGTGGTCGGGACCGGCGATCTGGCAGACGCCACGGGCGTCGGCGCGGTCGACATGGACGAGTGCCGCATCGAGCTTCAGCGCCGGCATGGCGACCCAGTCGCGGCTGTCGTCGTAGGGTGAGCTGACCAGTTTCAGCTCCGGGTTGATGCTCAGTACGTCGGTGCCCAGGCCCACGGCGGTGGGAATGAACGGCACGCCCATGGCGGCGGCCTTGAGGCCGAGCAGCAACATGCCTTCGTCGATCTCCATGACCTGCACCGCGCCGTCCTGGCGGGCCTTGCGGAAGTAGGGTTCGAGCGGGATGAAGTCCAGCGATACGAAGGCGTAGACCAGCTTCTTCACCTTGCCGGCCGCACAGAGCATGCCGACGTCGGCGCCGCCATAGGCGACCACCGTGAGGTCCTTGAGGTCGGAGCGCAGAATCTCGCGCACCAGGGCCATCGGCTTGCGCCTGGGACCCCAGCCGCCGATGCCGATAGTCATGCCGTCGCTCAGCTGGCCGACGACGTCGGCAGCAGTCATGCGTTTGTCCATGGGGCGGTTCCTTATTGACGGCCGACGCTGAAGTCATGGCCCCAGTGGCTGACCACGGTGCTCTCGAAGGGGGTGTGGCGCTCCCAGTCCATGACCTTGCCGCCACAGCCGTACTCCAGGTCGAAGCCGCCTGGGGTCTGCATGTAGAAGCTGGTCATGTCGTCGTTGGTGTGACGGCCGAGGGTGGCGGAGAGCTTCACGCCGCTGGCGTGCATGCGGTCGAGGGCGCGGCCCACGTCGTCCAGCTCGCCTACTTCCACCATCAGGTGCACGCAGCCTGAAGGAATCGGGCACTCGAACAGCGCCAGGGAGTGATGGCGACCGTTGTTGCAGTGGAGGAAGTGGATGCGTTTTTCCGGCTCAGCCGGATCAGGGGTGAAGCGCACTTTCATCAGATCGGAAAGGCCGAAACCCATGACGCGCTCGTAGAAATCCAGGCAGCGGTCGAAGGACGGCGCCGGCAATACGGCGTGACCCATGCCCAGATCGCTGGTGACGAAGCCGGAAACACCGGCCGGGGAAATGAAGGGGGCGAAATTCTGCAGCGGGCCCCAGAACAGTTCGTGGCGGTTGCCATCCGGGTCGGCGAAACGCGCCAGTTCCTGCACCTTGCGGCTGGCGGCATCGGCCGCGCTACCACGTTGGACGTCCACATCGGCCTGTTGCAGCTCGGTGATGGCCTGCTCGAAGGCGGCCTTGCCGGCGACTTCCCAACCGCAGGCGCCATAGCCATCGCGGTCGGCGCGTTCTACCAGGATGCGGTAGGGGCGCTCATCCATCTTCAGGTAGAGCCACTCGTCCGCCACGGCATCCACCATCATGCCGAGCACCCCGGAGGCGTAGTCGCCCCAGCGCTTCAGGTCTGTCGAGGCTACGGTGACGTAACCCAGGCCACGGATATCCATGCGGTTCTCCTCATTGTCGTTATCGCCGCGCACTCGGGGCACGGGGCACTATGGGGATGGATTAAATCCGCAGGTCCGGAGGTGGGCATCGTCCAATGGGACTAGCGCGAAAGGCACGTAGGACGGGGGCTCTGGCGCTTGTAGAACGGGGTATCGGGGGGAACGCGAGCGGGCGTTTCGGGGCGGCATTGAAATCACTACCGGCATTCCAAGTCAAAAGTCGGACCAGTGAGCTCTGTTGCCCAACTTATTTTGTTTCTGAAGTGTTTCCCTGAAACCCGACAGAAACAACTCAATTACAGCCAATTACATACCTAACAACAGTCCGTTACATGCCCTTCAAAAGAGCATGAATTACGGAATACTCCATGCCAATCAGCTCCTTATAAAACTACCAATTATCTTTAAATTGGCCATTTGTCAGGCACCACAAAATACTTCTGGCGGCACCTAAGTTCTTCCTTAATATCCGGCCTCGGGGGTTGTTCAAGTGTTTAAACGAGGAAGAAACATGAAATCCGCAATTAGCACCACTGCCTTCTCCAGCCTGTTGTTCTCTCTTGTCGCGCTGACCTCTTTCCAGGCCACAGCTGAAGGAGGCAGCGACCGGCTCATCCAGCACAAGGAGCTGCAAGCACAGCGCGAGCAGACGACCCAGGACGAAAGCGAGCGTTTCGCCCAACTGGTCGAGGAAAAACCCACGGCGGCCGGGTCAGGGACCCCGACGCAAGCGGCTGAACCCGCACAGAAATCCCGCTATCAATCACGCATCCATCATCGTCCAGTGGTGTACGAGTAATCGGTCGGCAACAGCTTCCCCTCCTGGTCCGCCCCGCACCAGGAGGGGAATCAGCAGGATTCATTTCGCATCCATACGGTCTTTCACCCTCTCCATTGTCGGAAAAATCTGGTGAGAATTTCCCGCTGCCGGGATGGCTGTCGGCGCAGTAATTTAGCCGGCGGATCATTTTCGAGAGATGGCAATGGACTCACTCACCCAGGCGGTGCTCGGCGCCACTATCCAGGGGGCGCTGCTCGGGCGCTGGCAAGGACGCAAGGCGCTGCTCTACGGCGCCATGCTCGGCACCTTGCCGGACCTCGACGTGGTGATCCGCTACACCGACGCGGTGGCGGCGATGACCTACCACCGGGGTTTCAGTCATTCGATCTTCGTGCTCTCGGCACTGGCGGCCCTGCTGACCTTGCTGGTACGACGATGGCGCCCCAATCCGGAGTATACCACCCAGCGCCTGTTCCTCGCCCTCTGGCTGGTGCTGGTCACCCACCCGCTGCTGGATGCCTTCACCAGCTACGGCACCCAACTGTTCTGGCCGATGCAGACGCCGCCCATCGCCTGGTCGAGCATCTTCATCATCGACCCGCTCTACACCCTGCCGCTGATCGCAGCGGTGATCGGTGGCCTGCTGTTCGGATTGCGTGGACGCAAGCCGCGCCTACCGGTGGCGGCGCTGGCCCTGTCGAGCCTCTACCTGCTCTCCAGCCTTGGCGGCAAGTTCATGGCCGAACAGCGGGTGTATGACGTGCTGGAGCGGGACGGCATCCGTCCGCAAACCATCTTCAGCGCGCCTACACCCTTCAACACGCTGCTTTGGCGCGTGACTGTGCTGGACGGCGAGGACTACCACGAAGCGCTGGTCAGCTGGTTCGACGACGCGCCACCCAGGCTCGAGCGCATACCGCGCGGCACCGACCTGGCCCGGCGCCTGCGGGACTCCCCGCAGCACGTGCGGCTGGCCTGGTTCACCCACGGCATCCTGCGCTACGACCAGATCGACCAGATGCTGGTGGTCACTGACCTGCGCCTCGGCATGACCGGTTTCCACCCCTTCCGCTTCATCCTCGCGGAGCAGCGCGACGGCCGCTGGCAACCGGTGACGGAGGCACGCCGCTGGCCGACCAGCCGGGGCGACCTGGAGCGCCTGAAGCTGCTCTGGCAGCGGATCTGGCACGAGGATCAGGTGATTCCCCTATCCAGCTGGGCGGGACTGTTGCAGCGCTAGGGAATCCACTGAGTCGTCCCCCCCTCATGCCACTCGCCTGGCGGCCGATAAACACTCCAGCGCCACTTGTTGCTGGACTACCCTTGCCAGCATTCGGCCAATCCAGCGAGTACAGGACATGAAAATAAGACAGAAAATGGTCGCCTCCGGGGCAATCAGCGTCCTCGCCGCCACCCTCCTGGGTGGCATCGGTTACTGGGGACAGACCGACCTCGCCGACGCGCTGGCCGAGAACCAGCTCAGCGTCAGCGCGCTGCGCAACCACCTGGAGGGCGACATGATGCACGACGCCCTGCGCGCGGACGTGCTGGCCGCCCTGGTGGTGCAGCCGGGCGACCAGGCCGGCGCCGACCAGGTGCGCAATGACCTGCGCGATCACAGCGAATGGTTCCGCCGCACCCTCGGCGAGAACGCCAAGCTGCCGCTCACGGCGGATATCCGCAACGCAATCGCCGAATCCCAGCCCGCCCTGGAAATCTACATCGGCGACGCCGAGCGGATCGTCAACCTCGCCCTGCGCGACTCGCAGGCGGCCCGTGCCGAATTGGCCTCCTTCGAACGCAGCTTCGGCGAGCTGGAAGAAAAGAACGAAGCCCTCAGCGGCAAGATCGAATCCCATGCGGCCAAGACCCGCACCGATGGCGAAGCGGCCGTCAGCAACGCCGCCAAATGGCTGGTCGGAGGCATCCTGCTGGTGATCGGCCTGCTCTGCCTGGTCACCGGCCAATTGATGCGCGCCGTGCTACGGCCGCTGGAGAAAACCGTCGGCGTGGCGCGTGCCATCGCCCAGGGCAACCTGGCCACCCAGGTCAGCATCGACAGCGACGACGAAGCCGGCCAGTTGCAACGGGCGCTGGCCGACATGCAGGGCAACCTGCGGCAGATGATCGCCACCATCCGCAGCGAGAGCGAGGAACTGCGCGGTACCGCGCACCGTCTCAGCGAGACCTCGCAAAGCATCGTCGACGGCGCCAGCGAGCAATCCGACAGCGCCACCAGCATGGCCGCAGCCATGGAACAGATGATCACCAACATCGGCCAGATCGCCGAACACGCGCGCAATGCGCAGAGCATTTCCGCCCAGTCGGAAGACCTCGCCGGCAGCGGCGGCAAGGTGATCCTCGGGGTGGTGGAAGGCATGAATCGCATCGCCGACGCAGTGAACCAGTCCTCCAGCACCATCACCGCCCTGGGTGAGTCTTCGGAAGAGATCCACTCCATCATCCAGGTGATCAAAGGCATCGCCGAACAGACCAACCTGCTGGCACTGAACGCCGCCATCGAGGCCGCCCGCGCCGGGGAAGCCGGCCGGGGTTTCGCCGTGGTGGCAGACGAGGTACGCAACCTGGCGGCGCGCACCGCGCAGTCGACCCAGGAAATCACCGGGATGATCCAGCGCATCCGTGAATCTACCCAGCACGCGGTGGACAGCATGCAGACCGGCGTGGAACGGGTGCAGGTTGGCGTCGGCCTGGCGCGGCAGGCGGGAGAGTCGATCAGCGAGATTCGCAGCGGCGCTCATCGTGCGGCGGAAGTGGTGGAGGAGATTTCCTACACCATCGGCGAGCAGTCCAAGGCCAGCAGCGAAGTGGCCCAGCGCGTCGAGCTGATCGCCCAGATGTCGCGGAGCAACAGCCGCGCCATGCAGGACCTCGCCCACGCCGCCGAACGCCTGGATGCGGTGGCCAGCGCCATGCAATCGTCGGTGGCGCGGTTCCAGATCTGATGACCCGTAGGTTGCGGCTGAGCGAAGCGAAGCCCAACGATGGGAGGTACGACAGGCTAAGCGAGGGCTTGAAACCCAGCCTGTTGGGTTTCGTTCCTCTACCCAACCTACAAAGCAGAACCCCGGCGCATGGCCGGGGTTCTTGTTGGTACAGCGGATTATCAGCCCGCCTCGTAGCCTGCGACCTTGCTGGTCTCGGCTTTACCGCTCCGCTTCAGGCGGTAGCAACCCCACATCACCAGCAGCCACACCGGGATGGCGTACACCGACACCTGGATGCCCGGGATCATCAGCATGATGACGAGGATGAACAGCACGAAAGCCAGGCACAGGTAGTTGCTCATGGGGAACCACAGGGAACGGAAGCCGGTGCGGACACCGTCCTTGTCCATGCGCTGGCGGAACTTCAGGTGCGAGTAGCTGATCATCGCCCAGTTGATCACCAGGGCCGCCACCACCAGGGACATCAGCAGCTCCAGGGCATTGTGCGGGACCACGTAGTTGACCACCACGGCGAGGAAGGTCACGGCGGCGGATACCACCAAGGCACGCACCGGTACGCCACGCTTATCCACCTTGGCCAGGGAACGCGGGGCATCGCCCTGTTCGGCCAGGCCCAGCAGCATGCGACCGTTGCAGTAGGTGCCGCTGTTGTAGACCGACAGCGCGGCGGTGAGCACCACGAAGTTCAGCAGGTGAGCAGCAGTGTCACTGCCGATCAGCGCGAAGATCTTCACGAACGGGCTGCCGCTGTAGGCATCGCCAGCACTGTTGATGGAGGCCAGCAGTGCATCCCAGGGGCTCAGGGAGAGCAGCACCACCAGGGCACCGACATAGAAGATCAGGATGCGGTAGATCACCTGGTTGATCGCCTTCGGGATCACTTGCTTGGGCTTGTCGGCCTCGGCAGCGGTGAAGCCGAGCATTTCCAGGCCGCCGAAGGAGAACATGATGAAGGCCATGGCCATCACCAGGCCGCTCACGCCATTGGGGAAGAAGCCGCCATGGGCCCAGAGGTTGCTCACGGCCGCCTGCTCGCCGCCGCTACCGCTGAACAGCATCCAGCAACCCAGGACGATCATGCCGACGATGGCGACCACCTTGATCATGGCGAACCAGAATTCGGCTTCGCCGAACAGCTTCACGTTGGCCAGGTTGATGGCATTGACCACCAGGAAGAACACCGCGGCGGTGGCCCAGGTGGGCACGTCCGGCCACCAGTAGTGGATGTACTTGCCAACCGCGGTGAGCTCGCTCATGCCCACCAGGATGTAGAGCACCCAGCAGTTCCAGCCGGAAAGGAAACCGGCGAAACCACCCCAGTACTTGTGGGCAAAATGGCTGAAGGAGCCGGCGACCGGCTCTTCGACGATCATCTCGCCGAGCTGGCGCATGATCAGGAAGGCGATGAATCCGCAGATGGCGTAGCCAAGGATCATCGACGGGCCGGCGGACTTGAGCACGCCGGCGGAACCGAGGAAAAGACCGGTGCCGATGGCGCCGCCGAGGGCGATCAACTGGATGTGGCGATTCTTCAGGCCGCGTTTCAGCTCGCCTGAGTGTTGCATATCACTCATTGCGTCACCTTTTGTTGTTGTCGTGACGGGATTTCACCCGCCGGGCTTGTGGTCCGGCGGAATCTGGATCTAGTCGAAAGGGTGCCGAGCAAAGTCAAGGCAAGGCAGAAACCGGCGAAGAAGCGGAGTTTAGGTTCCCTAAATGAGCATTCTGAGTCGGTTTCTAACGCAGCATTGGCAAAGCGCAGACGCCATTTCGGCAGAGCCGTGCAAGGCGGGTAACCTTCCTATTGCGCGTCTGGCTGTACCTCCGGAGCAGCATTCCTGAATGCTTCGAGGGCGTCGCAGCGCGCAGCGATATCGAGGATGCGCGGATAGGCCGACAGGTCACAGTCGAAGCGTCGGGCGTTGTAGACCTGGGGCACCAGGCAGGCTTCCAGGTAACCCGGCCGGCTCCCCAGGGAGAGCTTACCGCCGAAGGCCTCCAGGCCCTTTTCCACCGCCGCGAGACCGAGAGCGACCCAGTGGCGGTACCAGGCGTCCTTGGCCTCATCAGCCACGCCCAGTTCGGCCTTGAGGTACTGCAGCACGCGCAGGTTGTTCAGCGGATGCACGTCGCAGGCGATGTGCATGGCGAGGGAACGCACCAGCGCGCGTTGAGCCGGATCAGCCGGCAGCAGCGCGGGTACGGGGAAGACTTCATCGAGGTATTCGAGGATGGCTAGGGATTGCGCGATGCGGATTTCGCCGCCCGCGTTGCCCGCATCCACCAACAGGGGCAAGAGGCCCTGGGGGTTGAGCTCGCGATAGGCCGATTGGTGCTGCTGGCCGCCATCCTTGACCAGGTGGACGGCTTCCTGGCGATAGGCCAGGCCCTTGAGGTTGAGGGCGATACGCACGCGGTACGCAGCGCTTGAGCGCCAGTAGCCGTAGAGGGTGAGTTCGGTATTCATGGCGTCGGGCCGTTTTTTGTTTGCGCCATCTCACTCTGGCAGCGCCTGGCGAACAAGGCGTGGGATTGCGGTTGGCGCGGCGCCGAACGGTCGATCCGGAAAGTTTTCCTTACGCCACCCCGGGATTGCCGATACCGCCTGGCAGGCGCGCCATTCGCGTAAGGATTTCTTGACAGGGCGTTCATCCAGGCTTCCAGGAGGGAAGCCATCAAGCCGACCAGCGGCATTAGGCAAGGAGCTCTGGCCTGTGCCATATGAAAGCGATGTGCCACCCATCCTCGCAGGGAAGCTGTCTGATGCCGCACCTGAACAACCTGTACGACAACCTGGTCAACCTTTGCTACGAGTGCGTCCTCGATGAAGGCGCGTGGCGTTCGATGCTGGAGGCGCTGGCGAGCGCCACCGGCCATCAGATGGGCGCCCTCCTGTTCCTCGACCAGCGGGACCAGCGCCCCCAGGTCACCGCCATCAACCTGTGCGACCCGGCCAGCGTCGAGGCCTACAACGCTTATTACCACCAGTACGACCCGGCCAAGGATGTGCTGGTACCGCGCCCGGTAGGCAGCTGGTACCACGACCTGGAAGACCTCGGCCCGCAGCGCATTCACCGCGATCCGTATTACCAGGAGTTCCACATCCCCTTTGGCATGAACAACATCTCCTGCATCAAGCTGCACGAGGCGGCGGGCTCGGGCATCTATCTGTCGCTCCTGACTGCGGTGGGTGCGGCGTTGCCGGAGATGCAGCAGCGCGACCTGCTGCAACGCCTGAGCCCTCACTTGCTGCGCGCGGCACGGATGAGCAATCGACTGCAGGATCTGAAGCTGGATGTGGCTCGCCGCGACCTACTGCTGGAGCGCCACCCGGCGCCGGTCTGGCTGCTGAATGGCGAAGGGCGCGTCCTGTTCTGTAACCGCCAGGCGGAACGGCGCATGGGCCAGGCGGCCTTTGCCCTACAGGATCGCCAGGGACGCTTGCATGGCAAGGCCCAGGACGGACGCCTGCAGGCACTCATCCGCCAGGCCACCGGCAGCGATGGCAGGCACCGTGCTGGTTGGCTGAGCCTGGCCGGTGACCCGCCCGCTCGCTTGATGGTCACCCCGGTCCCCGAAGCGTCCGGGCTGGCGCCCCAGCACAGCGGCCCACTGGCGTTGGTGGCACTGCTGGAGCACCAGCCAGGAAGCCAGTGGCTCGCCGATCTGTTCCAGCTCAGCCGGGCGGAGCAGCGTCTGGCCGAACTGCTCCTCCAGGGGTTGACCCCGGAAGCCTGCGCCGAGCGGCTGAATGTCTCGATCAACACGGTACGCACGCAATTGCGCGCACTGTTCCGCAAGACTGAAACGGAACGCCAGGCCGAGCTGATCACCCTGCTCACTCGACTGCAAGGGCTCTGAATCGTGCAGTCGCGCCTTTTCGAAAGCGCGATTTCATCTATCTGGATGATTGCAGGCAGATAGCCATCAACTAAGGTTCAACTCGAAGCGAATACCTGCCTCCATCCCGCGTGACGGGTCTAGGAATCCACGACTGGCCAGACGAGGTGGCATGTGGAAGAGATCAGTGATCCGGAAGATCTGAGCAAAGGCATAAAAGAACAACGGCAACTCCACGACGAACTGCAACAGATCAAGACCGAACGTGAGCAGTTGCGATTCGAGAAACCGGCGCCTGTCCGCGAGGAAGCGCCGCCACCGAGCAATATCCTGCCCTTCCCCTGCCGCCAGCTGCCCAGTCCAGGCCTGCGCTGCGGCAACGCCTTGCTGCAGGACTATCTCTATGGCGTGGAATCCGACGCCTTGCACACCCTGCCGGAAGAGCGCACCCGCCAGCTATTCGACTTCGCCACCAGCGCACCGGCGGCGCGCGCCCTGCGTTGCCGGCGGCGCATGCTGGCCCGCGCCCTGGATGAAACCTGCCAGCGCGCCGGCAAGGCCGCACGCATCCTGTGCATTTCCGGCGGCCATTTCCGCGAGGCGGAATTGGCCCGCGAACTGCGTCATGGGCGCTTCGGCGAAATGCTGGTGTTCGATGACGACGCGGTACGCCTGCAAACCGTGCGCAACAGCTACGGTGCGCTTGGCGTACTCACGCGTCATGGCAGCCTGAACGAGTTGCTGGCAGGCGAATGTGGATTCGACGGCTATGACCTGGTGTATTCCGCCGGCGTCACGGAGCTGCTGGATGACCGCCGCAGCGAGCGACTTGTCCACAGGCTGTTCCAGGCGGTTCGACCGGGTGGGCGCCTGTTGCTGGCCAACTTCCGTCCCGGGGTCAACGGCATCGGCTTCCTCGAAGACCTGCTGGACTGGCGCCCGCACTACCGCCACGACGTGCAGATGCTCAGCCTGCTGGACGGAGTCGACTACAAGCAGATCGCCTCGGCGCGGGTGTTCCACGATATCGGCCAGCGCGTGGTGTTCCTGGAAGCGGTGAAGCACGGCTGAGCCACCCTGCTCCCCGATTGCTCCTCTTGCAGGGGCGAATTCATTCGCCAAGGGCGGCGCAGCCGCCCCAACGACCTGGCGCCATGATCTCCGCCGAACAGCCCGGGCGCGATCTTTTCGCGAGCAAGCTCGCTCCTACAGGGAACGTGCGTTCCGACAGGGCTTGTCCCGTCCGCCGTTTGCTCCTCTTGTGGGGGCGAATTCATTCGCCAAGGGCGGCGCGCTGCACCTATCTCATGGCCGAACGTGTAGGAGCGAGCTTGCTCGCGAAGAGCCCAGGCAGGATCTTTTCGCGAGCAAGCTCGCTCCTACAAAGAGAATCCGCCGTCAGCCCTGCTGAAGATGCCCGTAGAGCTTGGCGTAGAGGCCGCCTTCGGCGATGAGCTGCTGATGGTCGCCGTCCTCGGCGATGTGGCCGCCGTCGAATACCAGTACCCGATCCGCCTGCTTAACCGCCGAAAGGCGGTGGGCGATGATCAGGGTGGTGCGACCGTTGAGGAAGGTGCCGAGCGCCTGGTGCAACGCGTACTCGGTGGCGGCGTCCAGGGCTGAGGTGGCTTCGTCGAGGATCACCACCTTCGGCTGGGCGAGCACCATGCGGGCAATGGCCAATCGCTGCCGCTGGCCGCCGGAAAGGCGCACGCCGGATCGACCCACCACGCTGTCCAGTCCCATGGGCAGGTTGCGGATGGTTTCTGCCAATTGGGCGATTTCCAGGGCCCGCCAGCAGGCCTCGTCGCTGCGCTCGCGGCCCATGGTCAGGTTGGCACGCACGCTGTCGTTGAACAGCGCCGGGTGCTGCAGGACCACCGCCACGTTGTCACGCACTTCGGCCAGGCCAATCTCGTCCAGCCGGCTGCCGCCGAAGCGGATCTGCCCGGCCTGCGGCTGGTAGAGCCCCAGCAGCAATTGCACCAGGGTGCTCTTGCCACCACCGCTGGCACCCACGATGGCGACCTTCTCGCCGGGGGCGATGGACAGGTTGAGGCCGTCCAGCACCGGCTCCTCGCCATAGGCGAAGCGCAATCCCTTCACTTCGATCCCCACGGTCTCGCGGCCGCGGAACGGATCGACGCTCGGCGTGTACTGGGGCTCGTCGGCACGGGCCAGCAGTTCGTTGATGCGGGTGAGTGCGGCACCGGCTGCATAGTAGGAGTACTGCAGGCCGAGCAGCTGCTCCACCGGACCGATCATGAACCAGAGGTAACTGAACACCGCCAGCATCTGGCCGATGGAGAGGTCGGAGAAGAGCACCGTGAGCATGGCCGCGGCGCGGAAGAAATCGATGCCGAACTGGAACAGCAAGCCGCTGGTGCGCCCCGCCGCATCGCTCTTCCACTGGGAAGCCACCGCATAGTCGCGGACTTCCTGGGCACGCTGGCCGAGTCGGCCGAAGAAGAAGCCCTGGCGGTTGCTGGTGCGTACTTCCTGGATGGCTTCCAGGGTTTCGGTCAGCGCCTGGGTGAAGCGCGAGGTGCTGTCGTTCTCCAGCTTCTTCAGGTGTTTGACACGCTTGCCGAGCTGCACCGTGGCGTAGATCACCAGCGGGTTGAACAGCAGGATCAGCAGCGCCAGTTGCCAGTGCATCCAGACCAGAATGGCCGCCGTGCCGGTCAGGGTCAGCACGGCCACGAGGAAGCGGCTGAGCGTCTCGCCGACGAACTTGTCCAGGGTGTCCAGGTCGGTCACCAGGTGGGCGGTGACGGTACCGCCGCCCAGGCTCTCGTATTCACCGAGGGAAATGCGCTTCAAGCGCTCGATCAGGCGGGTACGGATGCGGTAGACGATGTCCTTGGCCAGCCGCGCGAACAGGCGCGCCTGCAAGACGTTGAACACCAGTGCCATGCCACGCAACAGCAGGGTCACGACGAGCATCAGGCCAATGTAGCCGACGGCGCTTTCCCAGGGCTGGGGCAGGAAGTGGTCCATGAAGCGCAGCGCGCCGTCGCCCCGCTGCAGCAGCACTTCGTCCACCAGCAGGGGCAGCAGCAACGGAATGGGCACGCTGCAGAGAGTGGCCAGCACGGCGACCAGGTTGGCCAGCCAGAGGGCTTTCTTGTGGCGCAGGGCCAGACGACGGATTTCCGCCCAACTCAGGCGATCAGGCATGGGCACCCCGCTCCAGCCAGCGGCCCAGCAGGGGCGACAGTTGTTCGAGCGGCTGGTAGCCGTTGGTCAACAGCGCGAGCTGTCCGTCACGCTCGGCCAGCAGGGTGGGAAAACCGGCGATGCCAAGGTCCTGCACCCAGGTGAAATCAGCAGCCGTCGCCTCGTGGCTGGCAGCGGCATCGTAGGCGGCGGCGAACTCGATGCGCGGAATGCCGATCTGCTCGGCCAGCTCCACCAGGACTGCGGCCTGGGTGACATCGCGACCTTCGGCATAGAAGGCATGCTGGATTTTCTTCACCAGTGGCCAGGCCAGTTCGGGCGCCAGCGAACGGGCGACCACCAGGGCGCGGCAGGCCGGCTCGGTGTCGTAGATGAAGCCATCAGGTAGCGCGCCCTCGAAGCAAAAAGGCTGTCCGGTGGCCTGATTGACCGCCTGCCAGTGCTCGAGGATGTAGCGTCTGGTATGTGCATCCAGCGCGGCGCCTTGGCCGGTACGCAGGCCGCCCGCCACCAGATGCAGCTGAACGCCGGCTGCCGCAGCCTGCTCGGCGAGCGCCGTGACCACCGGGGCAAAGCCCCAGCACCAGGAACACATCGGGTCCATCACATAGAGCAGGCGGGCGTTGGGCAAGCTCAATCCTCCAGGGCTTGGCGCGGGTCTCGGCCGATCGGGTGAGGCAGGTTGCGGGCCTTGGCCAGTTCGATCTGCTTCTGTCGCTCGATGGCGCTCGCACGGGTTTTCTCGCTCAGGCTGTCCCAGCAGAGCGGGCAGCTGATGCCGGGCGCGTAGTGCTCCGACTGGCGATCTTCCACGGAAATCGGGTTACGGCAGGCGTGGCACTGGTCGAAATCCCCTTCCGAGAGATCGTGGCGCACAGTGACGCGGTTGTCGAAGACGAAGCAGTCGCCGCGCCAGAGGGTGTCTTCCTGGGGCACTTCCTCGAGGTACTTGAGGATGCCGCCCTTGAGGTGGAAGACCTCTTCGAAGCCCTGGCCGAGCATGTAGCTGGACGCTTTCTCGCAGCGGATGCCGCCGGTGCAGAACATCGCGACCTTCTTGTGCACCGCCGGGTCGAAATTGGCCTTGATGTAATCGGGGAACTCGCGGAACGACTTGGTCTCGGGGTCGATGGCGCCCTCGAAGGTGCCAATGGCCACCTCATAGTCGTTGCGGGTATCGATCAGCAGCACTTCGGGATCGCTGATCAGGGCGTTCCAGTCCTTGGGGTCGACATAGGTGCCGACGTTCTGATTGGGGTCGACGCCGGGCACGCCCAGGGTGACGATTTCCTTCTTCAGCTTGACCTTGGTGCGATAGAAGGGCTGCTCATCGCAGTAGGACTCCTTGTGGTCCAGGTCCACGAGACGCGGATCGACCTTGAGCCAGGCGATCAGCGCGTCGATGGCTTCACGCGTGCCGGACACGGTGCCATTGACGCCTTCTTCGGCCAGCAACAGCGTGCCCTTGACACCATTGTCGAGCATGGTCTTGAGCAGGGGTTCACGCAGCGCGACGTAGTCCTTCAGGGTGACGAACTTGTACAGCGCCGCAACAACGATCTGGGTCATGCGGTACTTCCTCCAGTGGTCGCCCGCGTAAAGGGCGGACCGGGTGATAGAAACGACTGCGCCGGCTGGGCCGGCGCGGTGCGAAGTCTATCAAAAAGCCGCAGGCCGGACGCTGCGTGAAATGGTCCCAGGCGCCGAATGGAAGATCGAAGCCACCGGCAAACCAAGGATCAGACGCAACGTGCCATTGGCAACTCAGACAGTTTTACTCAGTGATCGTGCTTGCTGCCGCCACGACAGGTCGGCGAATCCGGTGCTGCGCCCTGCGCTGCCCACTCCTCGGGGGTGTAGGTGTGCAGGGCCAGGGCATGGACCTGCCCCATCAGCTCGCCGAGGCTGGCGTAGACCTTCTGGTGGCGTTTGACGGCATTCAGGCCGGCGAACACCGGGCTGACGATCACCGCCTTGTAGTGGGTTTCCAATCCGCGGCTGTGCATGTGACTCTCGTCCAGCACGTCGAGGTGCTGGGGTTCGAGGCTCTGCAAGGCGGTCAGGATGCGGTCACGCATGGACATCGATCGACTCCGCTTACGGCTTTTTCTTGTCCTGGGGCGCCAGTTCGGTGGTCATGTCGCTGAGCAACTTGTTGACCTCGGGTACGGCGGCTTCCAGGCGGCTCTGGGTGAGCTGGGCGGATTGCTGGGTCAGGGCCGGCATCTTTTCCAGGACCTTCTTGCCCAGCGGGGATTCATAGAAGGTGATCAGCTCTTTCAGTTCGCTCTCGCTGAAATTGCTGGTGTAGATCTTCACCAGTTCAGGTTTCAGCTTGTCCCAGCCGACGGCCTTGTCCAGGGCGGCATTGGCCTTGGCCTGGTAGCTCTCCAGGGTGGCCTTCTTGCTGGCCGGCGCCTGGGTCTGCTGGAAACGCTGCTCGAACATCTGCTGCACCTGGGCGTAGACCGGAACGGTCAGCTTGTCGGCACGGGCGAGCTTGAGAAAGCGCTCGGCATCGGCGGCATGGCTGGCGGCATCGGCCAGGACCTGGCCACTGGCGCAAGCCAGCAGGACGGCGGTGCAGAGAATGCGAAGCTTGGTCATTGGGTATCCTTGTCTAAGCACGGATGACGGGGACTGCCCCGGGGCTGGTCATTCTGCGCTCAAGCGGAGATCGGGCTCAAGCGACGGTTTTTTTCGACAACCCTATGGCGAAAATGTGCAATGCCGCACTCCACGAAGCTGTTGTCAAAATGCCATCACTTGCTCATGCTTCCGCCCACTGGGCATGCTTTGGCGACTAGGAAATCTGCCGTACCTGACGACGGAATTTCCGATGAGGTGCAATCAGTTTCCACAAGCGCCGTACGAAAGCTCGTCAAGCGCAGACGGACTTCGTACGGAGACTGAAGTGCCCAGGCTTCGCACACACATGGACGTGCCCGATGAATAGCCATATATCCACCCTGCCGCCGGGAATTCCCGCGCTCTGCGATGCCCGCGGCAAGCTTGAGCCCGCCGCCGTCGGCTGGTCCAGCCGACCGCGTCTGAACTGCGCGATCCCCGGCAACTTCGGTCGTCGCAAACGCTGGAACCACTGGTGCATCACCACCCCGCGCTGGATGCTCTCGCTGACCCTCGCAGACCTCGACCTGCTGGGCTTCGGCGCCGCCTACTTCCTCGATCTCGACACCGGCAAGGCCGTGGCCCATACCCAGTTGCGGCCATTCGCGCTCGGCTGCCAACTGCCGGACACGCCGTTGGAAAGTCATGGTTTCGACCACCCGCTGCTGCAGATACGCATTGACGAGCACCCCGGCCGCCTGAGCCTGCGGGTGGAAGCGCCGGACCTCGGCGGCCATCCGCTGCACGTCGCCCTCGATGTGCTGCGCCCGGCCCATCTGGATTCGGTGAACCTGGTCGCCCCCCTGCCCGGCCGCTGCTTCCATGCCAGCAGCCGCCAGCTCGGCCTGCCCGCCAGCGGCAGCGTGCAGCTGGGGCAACGCCACTATCTCTGCACCACAGGCCAGAGTTTCGCCGCGCTCGACTTCGGTCGGGGTGTCTGGCCCTTCCACAGCCACTGGACCCGCGCCGCCTTCGCCGCTCCGGGCGGCATCGCCGGGAATTTCGGCGCGGGCTGGACTGATTCCAGCGGCCTTACCGAGAACGCCCTGTGGTTCGGCGGCAGCCTGTCCAAGCTCGACCGGCCGGTGCAGATCGAACAGGCACCGAACAATCCCCTCGCGCCCTGGCGCCTGTCCACCGCCTGTCGCCGGGTGGAGCTGACCTTCACACCCCTCCAACTGCACCAGGCCCGTCCGCGCCTGGGGCCGTTCTATGCCGACACGCGCCAGTGGTTCGGTCGCTTCGACGGCGTGCTGCGCAGCCCGGACGGTGAATGCGTGCCGGTGACCAACGCTCTCGGCTGGCTGGGGGCCACCCACGCGCGCTGGTAATTGCCCGAACGGTTGAACCGAGTGCGGGAGAGAGAGCCTAAACTGCGGAATCAATACCCGGAGCCAACCCAAATGAGCCGCACAGAAACCGACAGCCTGGGGCCAGTCGAAGTCGCCGACGACGCCTATTGGGGTGCCCAGACCCAACGCTCACTGGAGAACTTCGCCATTGGTGGCGAACGTATGCCCCTGGCGTTGGTGCACGCCCTGGCCCTGATCAAGAAGGCCGCCGCCCGCGTCAATGGGCGCGACGGCGACCTGCCGCCGGACGTCGCGAGGCTGATCGAACAGGCCGCCGACGAGGTGCTGGCCGGCAAGCACGATGAGCAGTTCCCGCTGGTGGTCTGGCAGACCGGCAGCGGCACCCAGAGCAACATGAACGTCAATGAAGTGATCGCCGGCCGCGCCAACGAACTGGCCACCGGACAACGCGGCGGCAAGAGCCCGGTCCACCCCAATGACCATGTGAACTTCGCCCAGAGCTCCAACGACTGCTTCCCCACCGCGATGCATATCGCCATCGCCAAGGCGGTACAGCAGGAATTGCTGCCAGCCATAGCCGAACTTTCCGGCGGCCTGGCCGAGCAATCCGCCCGTCACGCCCAGCTGGTGAAGACCGGCCGTACGCACATGATGGACGCCACGCCCATCACCTTCGGCCAGGAACTCTCGGCCTTCGTCGCCCAACTCGACTACGCCGACAAGGCCATCCGCGCCGCCCTGCCCGCAGTCCTGGAACTGGCCCAGGGCGGTACGGCCGTGGGCACCGGCCTCAATGCACCCCACGGTTTCGCGGACTCCATGTCGGCCGAACTGGCGGCGTTGACGGGGCTGCATTTCGTCTCGGCACCGAACAAGTTCGCCGCCCTCGCCGGCCATGAGCCGCTGGTGAACCTCTCCGGCGCCCTGAAGACTCTCGCCGTTGCCCTGATGAAAATCGCCAACGACCTGCGCCTGCTGGGCTCCGGCCCGCGCGGCGGCCTGGCCGAGGTACGCCTGCCGGCGAACGAGCCGGGCAGTTCGATCATGCCGGGCAAGGTCAACCCCACCCAGTGCGAGGCGCTGTCGATGCTGGCCTGCCAGGTGATGGGCAATGACGCCACCGTCGGATTCGCCGCCAGCCAGGGGCACCTGCAACTGAACGTGTTCAAGCCGGTGATCGTGCACAACCTGCTGCAGTCGATCCGTCTGCTCGGCGACGGTTGCCGCAACTTCCAGCAGCACTGTGTGGCCGGCATGGAGCCGGATTCAGCGCGCATGGCCGAACACCTGGAACGCGGCCTGATGCTGGTCACCGCACTCAACCCGCACATCGGCTACGACAAGGCCGCGCAGATCGCCAAGAAGGCCTACACGGAAGGCACCACCCTGCGCGCAGCGGCCCTCACGCTGGGCTACCTGACCGAGGAGGAGTTCGACGCCTGGGTGCGACCGGAAAGCATGCTGGAGGCCGGTCAACATGGTTGAGACGGTCAAGCACGGCGCCACGCCGCTGGAAGGCGATGGCAAACGCATCCTGATGATCCTCGGCACCCCCAAGGGCGGCAGCCTGTGCCATGCCTTGAGCGAAGCCTACGCCCAGGGCGCGCGCAGCGAAGGCCACGTGGTGCGCCTGCTGAAGCTCGGCGAGATGCATTTCGACCCGGTGCTGCGCGAGGGGTATGACCAGAGCCAGAACCTGGAGCCTGACCTGCTCGAAGCGCAGCGGCAGATTCACTGGGCCGAGCACCTGGTGTTCGTCTATCCGGTCTGGTGGGGCGGCCTTCCGGCACTGCTCAAGGGCTTCTTCGACCGCGTCTTCCTGCCCGGCTTCGCCTTCCGCTATCGCGGCCAGCAGACACAGGCCTGGGACAAGTTGCTGACCGGGCGCACCGCCGACCTGCTGGTGACCCTGGATACGCCGCCCTGGTACTTCCGCTGGATCTACGGCGCGCCCGCGCACCGGCAGATGGTGCGCACCATTCTCGGCTTCTGCGGCATCAAGACCCGCCGCCTGACCGAGTTCTCCCCGGTGCGCCCCTCCTCCGAGGAACAACGCCAGACCTGGCTGCGCAAGGCGGAAACGCTCGGAACGCGTTGCTAGGCCGAGACGTAGGTTGGGAAGAGCGGAGCGATACCCATGCGGACACGGCTGATGGGTATCGCAAGCTCCACCCATCCTACGGACCAGTCCCGTAGGTTGGTCAGAGCGTAGCGAAGCCCAACAGCGGAGCCCAGACAGGCGTTGGGCTTCGCGTAGCTCAGCCACAACCTACAGGGAGCGGAAACGCTCGGGACCCGCTGCTAAGGAGAGGTAGGTTGGGCAGAGCGGAGCGAAGCCCAATAGCGGAGCCCGGACAGGCGTTGGGCTTCGCGTGGCTCAGCTGGTTGCCGCCGCCTCACGCCGCGCGCGCCAGCTGCGCACCAGCGATGGGGCCAAGGCGGTGAGGGCCGAACCCAGTACCACGAACACCGCACCGGCATAGGCGATCAGATTGATCTCCTCCGGCTGCACATGGTCCGGCCAGAATGCAGCGCAGGCAGCGACGCTGGCGAAGGTCACCAGCGGGGTGATCGCCAGGGTGGCGCTGACCCGAGAGGCTTCCCAGTGGGCCAGGGCTTCGGCGAAGGCGCCATAGGCAATCAGAGTGTTCAGGCAGCAAGCCAGCAGCAGCCAGCCCTGCAGCGGGCTGAGATTGAGCAGTTCCATGGGGTGCGCCCAGGGCGTCAGCAACGCGGCGCAACCGAGGTAGATCACCATCATCACTTGCGCCGAACTCCAGTGACTCAGCAGTTGCTTCTGCGCCAGGCCGTAGAAGGTCCAGACGAAGGCCGACAGCAGGATCACCAGTACGCCCAGGGTGTACTCGCTCATGGAGGTCAGCAGTTCCTCCAGTCGCTGGTTGAAGAACAGGCCGAAGCCCAGCACCGTCACCACCAGGCCGAATGCCTGGCCCAGGCTGAAGCTCTCCTTGAAGACGAAAAGGCTGCTCAGCAGGAACAGGATCGGCGCCACCTGGATCACCAGTTGCGTGGTGCCCGGACTGAGCATGCGGAGTCCGATCAGGTAGCACACGTAGTTGCCGGTCAGTCCGCCCACCGCCAGCACCACCAGCCAGCGCCCACGCGCGCCCAGCGGACGGATCGCCGGCAGCCGGCGGTTGGCGCCCAAGTACAGGAACAGCAGCGAGCCCGCGACGATCAGGCGGTACCAGGTGACAGTCACCGGGTCCATGGTCTGCAGGACTTCCTTCAGCCAGATCGGCAGGACGCCCCAGAGCACGGCCGTAACCAGGGCAAGGAGCAGGCCGTAGACCCAACGGCCGGAGGTGATATGCATGGAGACCTCAGGAGGAGCGCGCCCGCCTGGCGGCGGGCGAAAAGGGAGAGGCCATTCTAGGAGCGTCCGCTATCAGGGCACAGGAACAGTTTCCGCTCTGTCGACGGCACAACTGTACCTGTCG
This sequence comes from Pseudomonas sp. BN414, assembly GCF_029871275.1. NCBI lineage: Bacteria > Pseudomonadati > Pseudomonadota > Gammaproteobacteria > Pseudomonadales > Pseudomonadaceae > Pseudomonas > Pseudomonas sp. BN414. Next base: position 46,688 of record NZ_SSOL01000033.1, on the reverse strand, counting down.
CACCGGGATCATCGCCGATAGCCGCCCGTCGAGCCCCAGAGCACGCTCGTCAGCGCTGGTTAGACTGAAGTTGCCAATGAATGACGGAGGTGGTCCGATGTTCGGTCGACGTGCGTGCGACGCGGCCTCAAACACCCACTATCGGAGTGAGCGGGTCAGCGCCGTGAACGGTCAGTACTTCTTTTCCACCCGAGAAGGAACGCTGGAGGGACCCTTCTTCACACGTGTGGATGCAGAGCGGGAGATCGCCCTGTACATTCGCCGCATCCATCAATCCAATGCGCTCTTCGCGCTCCGGGGTCGATGAGTGCCCCGCAATGAAAGAACCCGCGCCAGGCGCGGGTTTTTCTTTTACGTGGAGCTACCTGTCTGTGAGGGCGAATTCATTCGCTATGGGCAGCGCAGCTGCCCCACTCGACACCGCAGGGCGAACCTGCGGTCCGCATAGCGATTGAAATCGCCCCCACGAAAAGCAGGCAACACAGCTTTCAGCGATACGCCTCGAACAGCCCGGTGGCGCCCATGCCGCCGCCGACGCACATGGTGACGATGCCGAAGCGCTTGTCGCGACGCTGCAGTTCGCGCACCAGATGGCCGACCTGGCGCGAGCCGGTCATGCCGAACGGGTGGCCGATGGAGATGGAACCGCCGTTGACGTTGTACTTCTCGTTGTCGATGCCCAGGCGATCACGTGCATAGAGGCACTGGGAAGCGAAGGCTTCGTTCAGTTCCCAGAGGTCGATGTCGTCGATGGACAGGCCCTTGGCCTTGAGCAGCTTCGGCACCGAGAACACCGGGCCGATGCCCATTTCGTCTGGCTCGCATCCGGCGACGGTGAAGCCACGGAAGTACGCGATCGGTTTCAGGCCCAGCTCCAGCGCCTTGTCCAGGCTCATCAGCAGGGTCATGGAAGCGCCGTCGGACAGCTGCGAGGAGTTGCCGGCGGTCACCGAGCCATCCTCGGAGAACACCGGTTTCAGGGAAGACAGGCCTTCCAGGGTGGTGTCGGCGCGATTGCAGTCGTCGCGGTCGACCACGCCGTCCACGATTTTCTTCTCGCCAGTGGCTTTGTCTTCAATGAAGTACTTCACGCTCATCGGCACGATTTCATCGTTGAACAGGCCCTCGGCCTGGGCGCGAGCGGTGCGCTGCTGGCTCTGCAGGGCATAGAGGTCCTGGGCTTCGCGGGTGACGTTGTAGCGGCGCGCGACAATCTCAGCGGTCTGCCCCATGGGGTAATAGATGCCGGGGTGTTCGAGCTTCAGGCGCGGGTTGACGAAGTTGTCCTGGTTGATGCTCTTCAGGGTGAGGGTGATGGACTCGACGCCGCCGGCCACCATCACGTCGCTGCAACCCGAGGCGATCTGGTTGGCGGCGATGGCGATGGCCTGCAGGCCCGAGGAGCAGTAGCGGTTGAGGGTCATGCCGGCGACGCCGACGCCCAGCCCCGAAAGCACGGCGACGTTGCGGCCGATATTGTGGCCCTGGGCACCTTCGTTGGAACCGGCGCCGACCACGCAATCGTCCACCAGCGCCGGGTCGATATCGTTGCGCGCCAGCAGCGCGTTCACGCAATGGGCGGCCATGTCGTCCGGCCGGGTCATGTTGAACTTGCCGCGGAAGGACTTGGCCAGGCCAGTCCGCACGCTGTCGACGATCACCACTTCACGCATGACGCACCTCGTTCCAGTTGGGAGGGATAGTGGGGCGAGCATAGTTGCGGCCCATATTCAGGCACCACGATCATTCACCCCGCGTATGCGCGCCCATCCTTTGCTCAATCCTTCCTGAAGGCAGCCTCCAGGGCATCGTTGATGGTGCGCAGAACCTTCACCCGCGCATAGCGCTTGTCGTTGGCCTCCACCAGGGTCCAGGGCGCGATCTCGGTACTGGTGCGGTCGACCATGTCGTCCACGGCGTCGACGTAGAGGTCCCACTTGTCCCGATTGCGCCAGTCCTCCTCGGTGATCTTGTAGCGCTTGAAGGACACCTCCTCGCGCTCCTTGAAGCGCTGCATCTGGGTGTCCTTGTCGATGGAAAGCCAGAACTTCACCAGCACGATGCCGAAGTTGTGCAGTTGCTCCTCGAAGTCGTTGATTTCGCCATAGGCACGCAGCCAGTCCGCCTGGGCACAGAAGCCCTCGACCCGTTCCACCAGCACGCGGCCATACCAGGAGCGGTCGAAAATGGTGAACTGGCCGCGACCGGGCACATGCCGCCAGAAACGCCAGAGATAGGGCTGGGCACGTTCTTCTTCGGTGGGCGCGGCGATCGGCACGGTGCGGTATTGCCGTGGGTCCAGCGCGCCAGTGATGCGGCGGATGGCACCGCCCTTGCCGGCCGCATCGTTGCCCTCGAACACCGCCATCAGTGCGTGGCCGCGCATGCGCTTGTCGCGCATCAGGCCATTCAGGCGGGCCTGCTCGATGGCCAGTTGTTCCTTGTAGGCGTCTTTTTCCAGCTCGAGCTGAAGGTTGAGGCTGTCCAGCAGGCTGCGCCGGTCCAGGCTGGACATGAGCGGCGCGGCGCGGGTGTGCGGCTTGCGACCGGAGTCCTGTTCGAGTGCCGCCTGCAACCCTTCGAGGATGATGCGTCCGACACTGAGGCTGCGGTAATACTCGTCGGAACCTTCGATCACGTACCACGGCGCGTAGTCGCGGCTGGTACGGCGCAATACGCGCTCACCGAAGCGCACGAAGCGGTCGTAGACCTGACTCTGTTTCCAGTCCAGCGGATTGAGCTGCCAACTGCGCTGGGGGTCCTTCTCCAAGGCCTTGAGGCGCCCCTTGAGCTGCTTCTTGGAAAGGTGGAACCAGAACTTGAGGACCAGCGCACCCTCGTCGCAAAGCATGCGCTCGAAGCCTTCCGCATCATTGATCGCCTGGTCCAGGCGGGCATCCTTGATATCGCCCTCGACGCGAGCCTGGAGCATCTGGCTGTACCAGTTGCCGAAATAGATGCCGATGCGTCCCTTGGGCGGCAGCTTGCGCCAGAAACGCCACTGTGGCGGCCGCGCGAGTTCTTCATCGGTTGGACTCATGAAACTCTCGACGTTGATCAGGCGCGGGTCCATCCATTCGTTGAGCAGCTTGACCGTCTCGCCCTTGCCGGCGCCTTCGATGCCGTTGATCAGGATGAGCACCGGGAAGCGCGCCTTTTCCTTCAGTTCCAACTGCGCCTCCAGCAGGGCTTCGCGCAGTTCCAGCACGGCCTTCTCGTAGGTTTCCTTGTCGATGGAGTGGCCGATCTCGGCGGATTCAAACATGCAGACCTCCTTGGCGTGATGGAGAAAAGGTAGCGGATGAGGGACTGTCTGTGGGGCGTTCCAGAGGAGCACTCCGATTGTGGGGGCGAATTCATTCGCAAAGGGCTGCGCAGCAGCCCCAAGCAGGGCAGGTCTGCGACCTGCTCAGCGAATGAATTCGCCCCCACAAGAAAAGCCGGAATTCCAATCTCAGAACCAACCCCGATCGGCTAACATTCGCGCTTCGCAGTCTCGGAAACCTCCATGTCCGACTTCCACCACGCCCGACTCGACTGGGACGACCAGGGCCAACCGCTGTCGCGGGAATTCGACGACGTCTACTTCTCCCCGACATCGGGCATCGACGAAACCCATCATGTGTTCATCAATGGCAATGACCTGACCCGGCGTTTCGGCGAATTGCCGGCCGGCGGGCGCTTCTGCATTGGCGAAACCGGTTTCGGTACCGGGCTGAACTTCCTCTGCGCCTGGCAATTGTTCGTGCAACATGCCCCGGCCGACGCCCGGCTGCATTTCGTCAGCGTGGAAAAATTCCCCCTCTCCCGCGACGACATCCAGCGCGCCCTGGCCCTCTGGCCGCAACTGGCGCCGCTCGCCGCCGAGTTCATCGGCCAGTACGTAGCCGTACACCCCGGCTTCCAGCGTTTCAGCCTGACCAACGGCCGCGTGGTGCTGACCCTGCTGGTGGGGGATGCCATGGACTGCCTGCCGGAGCTGGACGCCCGTATCGACGCCTGGTTCCTCGACGGTTTCGCCCCGGCGAAGAACCCGGAAATGTGGAGCCCCACCCTCTTCGTCCAACTGGCTCGACTGTCCGCCCCCGGCACCACGCTCGCCACCTTCACCTCCGCCGGTTTCGTGCGCCGCGCATTGAAGGAGGCTGGCTTCGCCATCAAGCGCACGCCGGGGTTCGGCAAGAAATGGGAAATGAGCCAGGGCCGCTTCGAAGGTCAGGCCTGCATGGATGCCGGCAAACCCTGGTTCGCCCGTCCAGGCTTCGTGCCGGAGCGCCGTGAGGCCCTGGTGATTGGTGCGGGGCTCGCCGGCTGCGCCAGTGCCGCCAGCCTCGCAGCCCGTGGTTGGCAGGTGACCCTTCTGGAGCGTCATGACGCCCCCGCCCGCGAGGCTTCGGGAAACCCCCAAGGGGTGCTCTATCTCAAGCTTTCTGCCCATGGCACGCCGCTTTCCCGGCTGATCCTCAGCGGCTTCGGACATACCCGCCGGCTGCTGCAGCGGCTGGAGCAAGGCCGCGACTGGCAGGCCTGCGGCGTGCTGCAGCTGGCCTTCGACGACAAGGAAGCACAGCGCCAGGCCAAACTGGCCGAGGCCTTCCCTGCCGAATTGCTGCACAGCCTCGACCGCAGTGAGGCCGAAGCCCTGTCGGGCGTCGTGCTGCCCGCTGGCGGCCTGTTCTATCCCGATGCCGGCTGGGTCCATCCGCCGGCCCTGTGCCAACTGCTGGCCGGGCATCCGAACATCCACCTGGTCAGCCACGCCGAAGCGCTGGAACTGCGCCAAGAAGCGGGTCGCTGGCACGCCCGCGCCGGCGACGTCACCCTGGCCTCAGCGCCGGTGGTGGTGCTGGCCGGTGCCGCCGAGGTGCTGCGTTTTCCCCAGGCCGCCGGGCTCGCACTCAAGCGCATCCGTGGGCAGATCAGCCGCCTGCCGGCCACCGCCGAGAGCGCGGGCCTGGGCACGGTGCTCTGTGCCGAGGGTTATGTGGCGCCGCCGCGCGACGGCGAACACACCCTGGGCGCCAGCTTCGACTTCCACAGCACGGACATCACGCCGACCGCCGCGGAACATGCCGGCAACCTGGAGTTGCTGGACGAAATATCCCCCGACCTCGGCCGCCGCCTGCGCGTCGCTGATCTGGAACCCGCGCGTCTCGAAGGCCGCGCCGCATTCCGCTGCACCACGCCCGACTACCTGCCCATCGTCGGCCCATTAGCCGATGCCGAAGCCTTCGCCGAAACCTACGCGGTGCTGGCCAAGGACGCACGCCAGGTGCCGGATGTGGCAGCGCCGTGGCTCGACGGCCTCTACGTGAACAGCGCCCACGGCTCGCGCGGACTGATCACCGCGCCACTGTCGGGTGAACTGCTGGCCGCCTGGCTGGATGACGAACCGTTGCCGGTGCCCCGCGCGGTAGCTGAAGCCTGCCATCCCAACCGCTTCGCCCTGCGCCGCTTGATTCGCGGCAGGAGCGCCTGAACATGGATCTGCTCCTGATCGAAGCCCTGGTCATCGGCGGCGTGCTCGGCCTGTTGCTGGGCCTGACCGGTGCCGGCGGATCGCTGGTGGCCCTGCCCCTGCTCCTCAGTCTGCACCTGCCGCTGCGCGATGCCATCGGCGTGAGCCTGGGTGCAGTCGCCCTGTCCGCCGCTATTGGTGCCATTCCCCGCGCCCGCCAGGGGATGGTGGCCTGGCGTCCGGTGCTGTTGCTGGCCATCAGCGGGCTGCCCGGCAATGCCGTCGGCCAATGGCTGGGCCGATTCATTCCGGAAACGGTGCTGATCCTCGGTTTCTGCATGCTGGTGCTCTGGTCCGCATGGCGCATGTGGCGCGGGGCGGCGCTGCCGAAGATCCATGACGGTCCGTTGCGAAGCGCGCCACTGGTGATGATCGGTGCCGGTGTCGGTCTGCTGTCCGGGGTGATGGGCGTCGGTGGCGGTTTCCTCGTCGTGCCGGCGCTGCTCTGGTACACACCGTTGTCGATGCTGGCTGCCACGGCCACCTCGATGGCGGTGATCGCGCTGGTTTCCGGCGGCGGTTTCCTTCTCTATCTCACCGGTGCCCAGCCCCCCATGGCCCTGCTCGGCGGACTGGCGGCCGGCGGTGCCGTCGGCGTCCTCTGGGGTAACCAGTTGGCCACGCGCCTGCGCGGCGCCACCCTGCAACGGCTGTTCGCCCTGATGCTGGTGGCCGTGAGCCTGTCCCTGGCGGCACAGAAACTCTTCTCCTGAGAACTACTCCATGACCGGCGCGTATCCCGCTTGCGGTCATGGACGGTTTCCTATGTCGCGATTTCATAACCAAACGATATAAAACTCACAGAAGTGCACAGGGGTCGGACCCTTAGTGCCTGCTGCAAAAGGCGGCACGAATTCCCCAACGGCAACACCGGTAAGGACTTATGTGCGGCATTTCTGGAGAACTTCGTTTCGACAAACAACCGGCCGACCTGGCCGCCCTCGACAGGATCACCCACCATCTCGCCCCCCGCGGCCCAGACGCCTGGGGTCTGCACAGCCAGGGACCGATCGCCCTGGGTCATCGACGACTGAAGATCATGGACCTGGCCGAAGCCTCCGGGCAGCCCATGCTGGACCCCGAACTGGGCCTGGCCATGGTGTTCAATGGCGCCATCTACAACTACCCCGAGTTGCGCAAGGAACTGCTGGCCCTGGGTTACCGATTCCATTCCGACGGTGACACCGAGGTGCTGCTCAAGGCCTGGCACGCCTGGGGCAAGGACATGTTGCCGAAGCTCAACGGCATGTTCGCGCTGGCCATCTGGGAACGGGACCGGCAGCGCCTGTTCCTCGCCCGCGACCGCCTCGGCATCAAGCCGCTGTACCTCTCGCGCACGGATCAACGCCTGCGCTTCGCCTCCAGCCTGCCGGCCCTGCTCAAGGGCGGCGACCTGGACACCGGGCTGGACCCACAAGCGCTGAACTTCTACCTCAACTTCCACGCCGTGGTGCCCGCGCCCCGCACCCTGGTCAAGGGTGTGGAGAAACTGCCGCCGGCCAGCTGGATGCAGATCGACGCGGACGGCAATTGCAGCCAGGGGATCTGGTGGCAACTGGAGTACGGCGCGCACGAGGACGAACAGGGCCTTGGCATGGACGATTGGCGCGACCGCCTGCTGGCCAGCCTGCGCGATGCCGTATCGATCCGCCAACGCGCCGCCCGCGAGGTGGGCGTGCTGCTTTCCGGCGGGGTGGACTCCAGCCTGCTGGTGGGCCTGCTGGCCGAGACCGGCGTGGAGCAACTGGCGACCTTCTCCATCGGCTTCGAGGATGCCGGCGGCGAGCGCGGCGACGAGTTCGAGTATTCCGACCTGATCGCCCGCCACTACGGCACTCGCCACCAGCAACTGCGGATCGACGAGCGCGAGGTGCTGGAACAGCTCCCGGCGGCCTTCACGGCCATGAGCGAACCCATGGTCAGCCATGACTGCATCGCCTTCTATCTGCTCTCCCGCGAAGTGTCGAAGCACTGCAAGGTGGTGCAGAGCGGCCAGGGGGCGGACGAACTGTTCGGCGGCTACCACTGGTATCCGCCCCTGGCCGATACCCGTGACCCGTTCAACAGCTACCGCGCGGCCTTCTTCGATCGCGCCCACACCGAATACCAGGCCACGGTGCAATCGGCCTGGCTCACCGAGGACCTGGCCGGCGACTTCGTGCGCCAGCACTTCGAGCAGCCCGGTGCCCTCGACTCCGTGGACAAGGCCTTGCGCCTGGACAGCACGGTGATGCTGGTGGACGACCCGGTGAAGCGGGTGGACAACATGACCATGGCCTGGGGGCTGGAAGCGCGGGTGCCCTTCCTCGACTACCGGGTGGCGGAACTCTCGGCGCGCATTCCCTCCCGCTTCAAGCTCGGCGATGGCGGCAAGGCGGTCCTCAAGGCTGCCGCGCGCAAGGTCATTCCCCATGAAGTGATCGACCGGCCCAAGGGCTATTTCCCGGTGCCCGGCCTCAAGCACCTAGAAGGCCGGACCCGCGACTGGATACGTGAACTGCTGCTGGACCCGAGCCAGGACCGCGGCCTGTTCCAGCCGGCGATGCTCGAGCGGCTGCTCGCCAGCCCCACGGAAGACATCACCCCGCTGCGAGGTTCGAAGCTGTGGCAGATGGCCGCTCTCAATCTCTGGCTCAACCAACAGGGACTCTGAATCGATGAAAGCCCATACCCTGCACAGCCAGCGCCTCCTGCGTGGCCAGGCGCCCTCCTATCAGCGCCTTCAGGCCCAGCTTGCCGAAGGCCACCAGCAGCCTCACGAGGAACCGCAGATACTCCACTGCGGCTGGGGCCGCCTGCTGCTCGGCCATACCTTCCCCGACCCGTCCAGCCTGGCCCGCGAACTGCTGGCCGAGCAGCCCGGCGAGCGCGATATCGCCCTCTACGTCGCCGCGCCCCAGCAAGTGTTGGCCCAGGCACCCCAGCAACTGTTCCTCGACCCGTCCGACACCCTGCGTCTCTGGTTCCCCGACTACCGCCCGGCGCGCCGGGGCTTCCGGGGTTTCCGCATCCGCCGCGCCCAGAGCGATGCCGACTGGCAGGCGGTCAACCAGCTCTACCGGTGCCGCGGCATGCTCCCGGTGGACCAGGACGCCATCACCCCACGCCACCTCGGCGGACCGGTCTACTGGCTGGCCGAGGATGAACGCGACAACCAGGTGATCGGCGCCGTCATGGGCCTGAATCACCGCAAGGCCTTCCACGACCCGGAAGGCGGCTCAAGCCTCTGGTGCCTGGCGGTGGACCCGCAGTGCAGCCGCCCCGGCGTCGGCGAGGCCCTGGTGCGCCATCTGGTGGAACACTTCATGAGCCGCGAGCTCAACTACCTCGACCTGTCGGTGCTGCACGACAACCGCCAGGCCAAGGCGCTCTATGCCAAGCTCGGCTTCCGTGAGCTGGCCACCTTCGCCGTGAAGCGCAAGAACAGCATCAACCAGACCCTGTTCATCGGCCCCGGCCCGGAAGAGAAGCTCAATCCCTACGCGCGCATCATCGTCGACGAAGCCCTGCGCCGGGGCATAGAAGTGCAGGTGGATGATGCCGAGGGCGGGCTGTTCACCCTCAATCACGGTGGCCGGCGCATCCGTTGCCGTGAATCTCTCACCGACCTCACCAGCGCCGTGAGCATGACCCTCTGCCAGGACAAGCAGCTCACCCACCGCGCGCTAGCCCGCGTGGGGATCAGGCAGCCGTTCCAGTGCCTGGCCAGCAGCGACGAGGCGAATGCCGCCTTCCTGGCCGAACACGGCAGCATCGTCGTCAAGCCGGTGAACGGAGAGCAGGGCCATGGCGTGGCGGTCGACCTGCGAACCCTGGACGAAGTGAAGACTGCCATCGCCACCGCCGAACATTTCGACAGCCGTGTGCTGCTGGAAAGCTGCCACGAAGGCTCCGACCTGCGCGTGGTGGTGATCAACTACGAAATCGTGGCCGCCGCTATCCGCCGCCCCGCCGAGGTCATGGGCGACGGCCAGCAAACGCTGCGCCTGCTGATCGAACACCAGAGCCGCAGACGCCAGGCCGCCACCCAGGGTGAAAGCCGTATCCCGATGGACGCCGAAACCGAACGCACCCTGCGCGCGGCGGGCTACACCTATGACGATGTCCTGCCCGCCGGCACCCGCCTGGTCGTGCGCCGCACCGCCAACCTGCACACCGGCGGCACCCTGGAAGACGTCACCGCGACCCTGCATCCGGCCCTGGCCGACGCGTCGATCCTTGCCGCACGCACGCTGGAAATCCCGATGGTCGGCCTGGACCTGCTGGTGTCCTCCGCCGAACAGCCGGACTACGTGCTGATCGAAGCCAATGAGCGGGCGGGTCTGGCCAACCACCAACCGCAGCCCGTGGCGGAGTGTTTCATCGACCTGCTGTTCCCGCTGACGCGAGCGCCCTGACCATTCCGGCCGGTCCCAAGGTCCACGCCAAGGAGATGTCATGAGCAAGAGACTCCCCGAACCCGACCTCGCCTACCTGCAACAAGTGCTGCTGGAAATGCTCGCCATTCCCAGCCCCACAGGATTCACCGACACCATCGTGCGCTACGTGGCCGAGCGCCTCGACGAAATCGGCATTCCCTATGAACTGACCCGGCGCGGCACCATCCGCGCCACGCTCAAGGGACGCCAGAACAGCCCTGACCGCGCCGTGTCGGCGCACCTCGACACCATTGGCGCCATCGTCCGCGAGATCAAGGACAACGGCCGGCTCGCCCTGGCCCCCGTTGGCTGCTGGTCCAGTCGCTTCGCTGAAGGCAGTCGCGTGAGCCTGTTCTGCGACAGCCGCGTATTGCGCGGCAGCGTCTTGCCCTTGCTGGCGTCGGGGCACGCGTTCAACACCCAGGTGGACAGCTTGCCCATCAGTTGGGACCACATCGAACTGCGCCTGGATGCCTACAGCGCTACGCGGGCCGACTGCGAAAGCCTGGGTGTTTCGATCGGCGATTTCGTCGCCTTCGACCCCTTGCCGGAATTCACCGAGAGTGGGCATATCACTGCCCGTCACCTGGATGACAAGGCCGGTGTCGCCGCCCTGCTCACCGCCCTCAAGGGCATCGCCGAAGCACGCCTGGTGCCACCCATCGACTGTCATCCGCTGTTCACCATCACCGAGGAGATCGGTTCCGGTTCCGCTGCTGCACTGCCGTGGGACGTCAGCGAATTCGTCGGCATCGACATCGCGCCGGTCGCCCCCGGCCAGCACTCCAGCGAACATGCGGTCAGCGTGGCCCTGCAGGATTCCGGTGGCCCGTACGATTTCCATCTCTCGCGGCATCTGTTGAAACTGGGCGACGAGCATTCCATCCCGCTGCGCCGCGACCTGTTCCGCTACTACCACAGCGATGCGCAATCGGCGGTCACCGCCGGGCATGACATCCGCACCGCCCTGCTGGCCTTCGGTTGCGACGCGACCCACGGCTACGAGCGCACCCATATCGACAGCCTGGAGGCCCTGACCCGGCTGCTCGGCGCCTACCTGATGAGCCCGCCGGTGTTCGCCAGCGACGCGGTGACCAGCCAGCAATCCCTCGAACCCTTCAGCCACCAGTTGGAACACGACGCGCAGATGGAGAGCGAGACGCGCGTCCCGACCGTGGAAAGTCTTGTGGGAAAGGGTGACGCCGGCCCTTGAAGGGCGATCCCGCCAGGAGCAAAGTGCCACCTATGCTCATTACGAAGGTTGCGCGGATGCGATGAGGCCATGTCGAACATCGGTTTCTGCCTGGTTTCCCCGCCCCTCGACTACCTTTCGTAGAGAGACAAAGGACGAATAACAACGCGGGTGGTCACCCATGCTTCACCTCTCAGGCTGTGTGAAAACTGTCGCACTCGGTCTGGCCTTGCTCCTGTTCCTGGTCTGCCGGCCCGCCTCCGCACTGGAGGCCGTGCCCCTCGATCAGGATCAGCTACGCCTTTCCCTCGGCCACTGGGTCGGCTACCTCGAAGACCCGAGGGGCGAACTCGACCTGGAACAGGTCCGCAATCTCCCCGACCCGGCCTTCCAGCCGGTGCGTGGCGAGCAGGCCAACCTCGGCAAGAATGGTTCGGTCTGGTGGTTCAAGGTGCACCTGGACAACCGCCGAGCCCATACGCTGGACGGCTACCTGGAAGCCAACTACCCGTTGCTGGACAACCTCCGCCTCTACTACCTCACGCCCGACGGCCAGGTGCAGGCGCAGGAGACCGGCGACCATTTCGCCTTCTCCCAGCGTCCGGTGCAGGTGCGCAACTTCTGGTTCCCCCTGCACGTCGAACCCGGGCAGAGCACGCTGATCCTGCGGGTGGAAAGCACCAGCACCATCTTCGTGCCGCTGGTATTCAGCACCTTCGATGCCAGCGCCGCGGCCCAGGAGAACCTCATGGGGTTCAACGGGGCCTTCTATGGCGTGCTCTTCGCCATGTTCTTCTACAACCTGTTCCTCTACCTGTCGCTGCGGGAACCGGCCTACCTATGGTATCTGGCCTACAACCTCAACGTCGGCCTGCTCGCCGCCTGCTTCGACGGCATGCTGTTCAAGCTGCTGCCCGACCACGTCGTGCTGCAATCGGTGGCGATCTACATCTTCATGTACCTGCACTGCCTGACGGCGCTGCAGTTCAGCCGTCACTTCCTCCACACCGGCCTGCACTTCCCGCGCCTCGACAAGGTGCTGCAAGGGCTGATGATCGCAACCCTGGTGGCGCTGCTGAGCGCGCCGCTGATCGGCCTGCAGAACTGGAATATCCTCGCCAGCCTCACTGTATCGGCCATCTCCGCCTTCCTGCTGCTCACCGGCCTGTATGTCTGGCGCAAGGGCCTGCGCTACGGCTCCTACTACACCCTGGCCTGGGGCGTGCTGCTGTTCGCCTTCATCCAGATCACCACCGGCTCCCTCGGCGTCGAAGTGCTCGGGCTGTTCGGCGCCACGGTGGTGAAGATCGGCGTCACCATCGAGCTGATCACCCTGTCCATCGGTCTCGCCGACCGCATCAACACGCTCAAGGAGGAAGGCTACCGCTCCCGCCAGGCCGCCGAGCAAGCGGACTTCGAGAACCAGGCCAAGAGCCGTTTCCTGGCCACCATGAGCCATGAAATCCGCACCCCGCTCAATGGCGTGCTGGGCATGCTGCAACTGCTCAAGGAAACCCCGCTGGATCGCAGCCAGCGCTTTTATGTCGACACCATTTCCAGCTCCGGCACCGCGCTGATGGCGGTGATCAACGACATCCTCGACTTCGCCCGCATCGAATCCGGCAAGTTGGAGCTGGAGCACATCGAGTTCGACCTGGAAGACCTGGTTTCGGAAACCCTCGGGCTGTTCACCGCCCAGGCCATGGACAAGCGCCTAGGCCTGCACCTGAGCCTGGACGCCGGCGTGCCTCGGCGCGTCCTCGGGGACCCGACACGGCTCAAGCAGGTGTTGATGAACCTGCTGGGCAATGCCCTCAAATTCACCGCCGAGGGCCATGTCGCCCTCCACCTTTCCCTGCGCCGAAAGGCCGATGGTCATTCGCGCCTGGTGTTCAACGTCAGTGACAGCGGCATCGGCATCCGCCCCGAAGCCCTGACCCAGTTGTTCGATTCCTTCGCCCAGGGCGACTCCAGCACGACCCGTCGCTTTGGCGGCAGCGGCCTGGGCCTGGCCATCAGCAAGGAGCTGGTGGAAATGATGGGTGGTCACATCGAAGTCCAAAGCACGCTCCATGTGGGCACCCGCTTCAGCTTCGACATCCCGTTGCAGCCCGGCGAGTTCAGGACCGATGAGCTGAACCAGCTGCTCGATGGCCGTACCGCCCTGATCGCCTGCCAGGACGCCCTCGGCCTGGATGCCCTGGGGCGTCTGCTCGGGCGCTGGGGCATGCGTTGCGAGCGTTGCCAGGACCCGGAAAGGCTGCTCCAGCATCTGGAGGACTTCGCCGTACCGCCCCTGCTCGTGCTGCAAGCGCCCTGGCCCGGCGACCCGGAACGCTGGATGGACCGGCTGCGCCCGCACCTGGAGCAGGGCCAGCGCATCATGCTGATCTGCCCGCCGGAGTACTGCCAGAACCTGCCTATGGGCACCGGCCTGCGGCTTCGGGCGGTGGCCCAACCGCTGACCCTGGCGCAGTTGCGCGACACCTTGCAGGAGCTGTACCGCGAGCGGCGCCTGGAAGAACGAACCCAGCAGCAGGATGAGCGTCGCCGGGTGAGTGCAACGCCGTGCATCCTGGTGGCCGAAGACAATCCGGTGAACCAGATGGTGGTGCAGGGTTTCCTCAAGAAGCGCGGTTATCTGGTGCGCACCGTCGCCAACGGCGTGGCGGCGGTGGACGAGTACCAGCGCGACCCGGAAGGTATCCAGTTGATCCTGATGGACTGCGAAATGCCGGAAATGGACGGTTTCGAGGCCACCCGGCAGATTCGAAAGCTGGAACGCGCCCGCAACTGGCTGCCAGTGCCCATCGTCGCCCTGACCGCGCATATCCTGGAGGAGCATCGCCAGGCCGGTGCCGACGCGGGCATGGACGACTTTCTCGGCAAACCCCTGGACAGCGCGCTGCTGTTCGCCACCCTCGAACGTTTCATCCAGCGCCAGAGCGTGGATGGATGACGGCGTCCGGCGGCGGCGTTAGCATTCCGCCCCCGCCGGAGATACCCCGATGCTCATTCCCTTTGACCTGCTCGAAGCCGACACCCTGACCCGCCTGATCGAGGACTTCGTCACCCGCGAAGGCACCGACAATGGCGACGACACTCCGCTGGAAACCCGCGTCGAGCGTGTGCGCAAGGCGCTGAAGAAAGGCGAAGCGGTCATCGTCTACGACCCCGAAAGCCAGCTCTGCCAACTGATGCTCAAGCTGGACGTGCCCAAGGAGTGGCTGGAGGAGTAACGCTTAATGCTGTGGGGGCGATTTCAATCGCTGGTGGGCTGAAGCGGAACGCCGCCCGGCCCACCCTACAGAGCCTGGCATCGGCACATGGCCAACCGTAGGGTGGGCTTCAGCCCACCATCGCAGGTCAGCCTGGGTTACAACTTCGCCGCCTGCACGGCTGCGCCCAACGGCAAGCTGCGCACCACCTGGCCCATCCGCGTCACTTCCACTTTCAGCTTGCCTTCGCCCAGCAGGTAATCCACCAGGCGCTGCGAGAATGGCCAGTAGTTCAGCTCTGCAGTCAGGGTGACGGGAGCCACCGCATCCGCCGGCACCACGAAGGAGAATTCGCGGACGTCGTAGCCCTTGGGCAGGATGCGGTTGTCCGAGAGGATCTGGGTGGCGTTCCAGACCTCGATGTCCAGCTCCTTGCCATCCTTGTCGCCCAGGTGAACCTTGAAGTTGCGCGTGTCGGGCTCGGTGGCGCCGTCGCGAACCGCACCCAGCCGGTAGAACTCGTGACCTGCTGCGTCCACGGCACGGAAGTCGATCCAGACTTCACGGCCCTCGGGGAAACCGGTGGGCAGCTTGTGCCCTGCCCCGACATTGGCAACCTTCACCCGCACCGAAACCTCCTGCCCCGGCACCAGGTGCTCAGGAACCGACTCGAAACTGATCTCGGCCGCCTTGGCCAGGTACTCGCGGGCGCGCTGCGCCGCCTCTTTCTGGCCCAGGTACTCCAGCACCGCTGCGTTGGCGCCGGTGAACCAGTGGGAAGCAACGTCCGCGCGCTCCGGCCCCATGATCGCCGCCTTGCCGGCGAAGCCCGGCATATGGCAGCTCTGGCAGGTCTGGCCGTTGAAGCTGTAGGGACTTTCAAGCCATTCGTCATAGGTCCGCTCGACGGCCACCGTGCTGAACGGATGGGTGACGTTGTGGCAGGTGGCGCAGAAGTCGGAACGGGTGTGCAGGTCGGAATAAACGGTGTCGTGATAGGGCGACGTGGCGTCGCTGCGGGGGCCGAACTTGGTCGGTTTGCCGTGGGCGCGCGGACTGAGGACATAGGCACCGTTATCCAGGCCGGTGCGGGCACTGATGTTGTGGCAGGTCTCGCAGTCCACGCCGGGCATGGGGTTGTGCTCGGCGGTGAATTCCACGGATGCGCGATTGACCGTCGAGTTGATCTGACCCGTGGTGAGGCCGATGGGGGTATGGCAGCCGGTGCAGAAGTTATCCACACGTCCTTCGGTGGCCTCGCTGGCGTGTCGCAGTAGCGCTCGGTAGATGGGTTCTTCCCAGGCGTGGGACATCATCGATGTACGCCACTGCCGGTAGATCTCGTCATGGCACGCGCCGCAGACCTGCGCGTCATCAAAGTCACCTGCATTGAGCACGGCATTGTTTGGCGTGTTGGCCCGATGGGGAAAGAACGGCATCCCGTCCTTGTCTTCCAGCAAGCGTGAGCGTGCCGGCTCCAGCCACTTGTCATTGCGCGGGGGTGTTTCAGCGATGGCGACGACTGTGCCCAGCAACGCAAGAACGGCGCAGACCGCCAGCGGAAGGAGCGAAGTTCCACGCCGCGCATAGGGCGCTGACGTGAACGACCTCTTTGTCAGATAGCCCATTGCGCTGCCTCGCTTGCACCTGATCCATCAAAAGAGCGCGCGAATCCAGCAGAATCACGGCGATGGCCGTCTCCTTCAGCAAACTTCTGCCGGATTCATCCGCCCCCGCAGTTGGGGGTAAGTCAGTAGTAGTTGGAGCGCAGGGCGGCGTCAAAGGACCGGCAACAGCCAAACCCGCCTATGCAAGCGAGCTATCCGATTGATTCATATGAGGCTGATCGTTTTTTGAATGCGACGTGGCAGGCGATGAAGCGGCGATTATTCAGTACCAGCGACAGATCTGTCAGTCCTGAACGGCGGGCACAAAAAAGGCCGCCACGGGGCGACCCAAAACAAAGCAGAGCACCAATAAGCTCTGAGGTCAGAGTGTAGAAGCTTTGCTACGAAAAGATGACAGAACATAGAAAAACGACCGGCATTTCGTCGGCAAAATCGCCGAACCCAGGTTAAACCGCTCTAGTTCGCGGGATAGCTGTGCACGATCTCGATGCAGGTCGATCCTGCTGATATCCCCGTCGCCCACCAGGCGCTTTCGATAAGAAATTTCACACAGGACATTCGCCTTGAGCGCCTACACAGCCCATGGCTAAAGTCCCTGGCCATCGCGGTTGGAACCGCGACCGGGAGTCGCAACCCGAACTTCACGCAGGCCACGTCCACCTCACGCGCAAGCGCCATGGTGGGCTGTGCAGGGAAGGCTTAAGCCTTGCCGGGTTTTCCTCGCGTAACCGGTTTGCGACCCCTGCACGGCCCGCCGCCCTTAAAGGAGTCGTGACAACAAGGTCGGTAGCTCTACCACGCGAGGAAGCAAGGATATGCACACCCCACACGCTACGCAGACAGACACTCGCACGGCTGCCGATCTCCCTTCCCGGCGACTGCCCACCACCAGCTTCACGCCGCTCCTGCCACAATCCCAGCCCTACGAAGACGTCCTGTTCATCAACGGGCGGGCACCTTCCGCGCACCTGTTCGAAGCCGCCAACCAACGCATGAGCGCCCTGGGCGACCTGCTGCGGATCATCGAATCCGGTAGCCGCACCAGCTCCCTGGCCCAGGAAACGGCACGATTGGCCTCCGCCCTCGGACTGCTCCTGGCAGATGCCCAGGCCCTCCACGAAGCCGCCTTCCAGCGCGTAAGGGAAGAACAGCGTCGTCCGGGCGAATCGTCTGCCTGATCCCCCCGAACAGACACACTGAAAAGGTCGGCCCACTTAAACAAAGCGTCGAACCGCATCAAAAATCATCACGCGCCCTTCCCTAGACTTGGCCTGCTCGCCCCCCCTAACCGAGGCGATGCGGGCAGGACCACCAACAACAAGAAGGAAGGTGCACATGAGCGTTTACCGAAATGGATTGGCGTTGGCGTTTTCCTGGGTGCTGGCCATTGGAGCCGCGCACGCATCCGGGCCTATTCAGGTGCAGAACAGCTTCGACTCCATGGGGCCGGCGATGCAGAGTTGGGTCGATGGCAAGGGCAAGACGCTCCACTACCTGGATGAGGGCCCGCGCGATGGCCTGCCCGTGGTGCTGGTCGGTGGTAATGGCACCAGTGGACGGGTGCTTGCCCTCACCGACTTCCTGCGCAGCCTGCGCGAGCAGTTGGACCTGCGCTTCATCACGCTGGAACGCAATGGTTTCGGCCAGACCGCGTTCGACCCCGCAGGCAATTACCAGTCATACGCCGATGAGGTAGCCGCCCTGCTCGATCACCTGAACGTGAGCCGCTTCTCCCTGGTGGCGATCTCAGGCGGCGGTCCCTACGTGGCACAGATCGCCTCCGGCCTGGCGTCTCGCGTGCGCTCGGTGCACATGGCCGCAGCCTTCTCGCAGACCGAAGGCGTGATGGCGACTCCCGCTCGCTGCGCCCTGAGTGATCAGCAGGTAGCCGAGGCCTATCTCGCCGGCCACTACGATGTGCCCTCGGTCTGGTGGGACCTGGGACCGAACACGGCGGTGAACCGCATCCATGGTTTCCTCGACGAAGCAGCTGATGAAGGTGCGCGGTTCTACTACGCCAAAGGCTCGAAGGGCTTCGACATGGCGCCCCTGACCCATGAACTCCGCCTGTACTGCGACCAGCCGGTAGCGGACCTTTCCGCCGTCTACGCCCCGGTGTTCCTGTATTACGGACTCGCCGATGCCACGGTGACCCCGGCACACGCGGAATTCTGGAAAAGCCGCTTCCCCAACGTAGCCGCCGAACGTCTCTATCCCGGAGAAGGCCACGACGTGCAGTACCGGCATTGGGGCCAGATCCTCACTGACCTGGCCTATCAGGGGCGACGCATCCTGGTGTGCAGCAAAGGCCGTTCCCAGCTGGTGGATTCCGACCAGGCCCCACGCCTGTTGCAGCGCGGCGCCAGCCTGGACATCTGTGCCTGGCAACAACCGGCCGGCCACTCGACCCAGCAGCCCTGACGGCTAACCCGGCTAAAGCCAGTACTCCCAGACGCGCCCGATACGTTCACCGACGCGGGCGCGGATGGGACGACGCTTCCAGGAGTCCAGGGTCAGCTCCTGCGAACCTTTCACGTCTTCCAGGAAGGCCTTGCGCATGCGCTCGCCGAAATCCGCCCCCAGCACCACCACGTTGACTTCCTGGTTGTGCAGGAAGCTGCGCCAGTCCAGGTTGGTGGAGCCCACCGTCGACCAGACACCATCGATCACCCCCGCCTTCACATGCAGCAGGGCGTCCTTGCGCTCGTAGAGGCGTACGCCTGACTCCAGCAGCTCCTTGTAGTAGGCCCGCCCGGCATGGAACACCAGCCAGGAGTCGGTACTGCTGGGCACCACCAGACGCACGTCGACGCCACGGTTCACCGCGGCCTTGAGGGCGTCGAGCAACTGTGGGTCCGGCACGAAGTAGGCGCTGGTGAGCCAGATCTCGCTCTGCGCGCTGTGCAATGCGGAGATGAGGGTGGCGTAGATCTGGCTGTAGGGTTCATCCGGCGAACTGCCGATGGCGCGCACCACTTCCTTGCCTGACGGCTGGATGGGCGGGAAGTAGTGTCTGGGTGCTAGGGTGCCGCCTTTCTGCCCGTCCCAGGTGGCAATGAAGAGTTTCTGCAGATCGGCGACAACCGGCCCTTCGATGCGCAGGTCGGTGTCGCGCCAGGGCAGGTCTCCGCTCGGTGGCGGCTCGGTACCGGAGCCGAAGGAGCCGCCGGAATACACGCCACTGATGTTGATGCCACCCAGGATGGCGATGCGTCCATCGACAATGAGCAACTTGCGGTGGTCCCGCTGGTTCAGTTCCCAGCCGGCCTTGGCGGTCATGGGATTGACCGGGTTGAACTCCACCAGGCGAATGCCGGCCCGGCGAAACTGGTCGAAGAACTCCGGCGAAGTGCCCAGGCTGCCGACACTGTCGTAGATGAGATTGACCTGCACGCCACTGCGCTGCTTGGCGATCAGCTTGTCGGCGAAGCGCTGCCCCACCTCATCGCCTTCGAGAATGTAGGTCTCCATGTTGATGTGGTCGCGAGCGCCTTCTATGGCCTCGAACATGGATTTATACGTGTCCGGCCCATCCTGCAGCAACTCCACCTTGTTACCGGCGGTCAGCGGGCTCCCGACCAGAGCCTCTTCGATCGCCAGGTGCAAGTCGAAGATATTGGTCTCCATCCCGGAGGCTTTGAGTCGTTCCAGAACGGCCTTGCTGCGGGCCTCCGAAAGCGGGCCATGGGCACCGTCGACCTGCACTTGCGCCTCGGGTGAGTGGACCATGTCGGGATTGATACGGGGCAGTGACGTACACGCCAGGAGGAGCGATGAAAGCACCACCAGGACAAACGCCACTGTCCCTGATGACGGCAATTTCATTCAGCATCCTCCACCTGAATGACGTCGTTACGCGAAGACTCGCAACGACTGTTTTCCGGACGATCCTGAGCGATTCGACAGTGCCTGCAGGGAAAAGGTTGGCACAATCTGCGTTGCGGGAATCACACCTGGACACGGTTGTCCGGAACGAAACGCAGTAGCGCTTCAGGTGTAGGCAGGTCGTCAGGCAGGTAGCGTTCGGCATACCGCAGGCAGGCACCGGAACGCAGCAGCAGGCTGAACAGGTCGGGGTCGAGATGGCCCTGCTCGCACATATTTCGCATGATCGCCAGGGCCTGGTCCAGGGTCTTGCTCGGCTCATGAAGAGCACGAGATAGAAGCGGAGCGGCCAGGCGCGTTTCATCAAACCCTTCCCTGGTGGAGGCGCTGTCCGCAAATACTGGCACGCGACTGCGTATCCCGCGAATCACGGCCCGGCCGTCCATCAGCTTTGCGAGAAGCGCGGCCCCAGCAGGATGATGGTTGCGCCCACTACGCAGAGCGCGGCCCCCAGCCAATCGCTTGCCAGCGGCCGGGTGCGCTCGACGATGCCGAGCCAGAGCAGCGAGGCGACGATGTAGATACCGCCGTAAGCCGCATAGGCGCGGCCTGCGTAGGCGGCTTCCACACGGGTCAGGAGCAGGGCGAAGAGGGTCAGGCTGAGCAGGCCGGGCACGACCCACCAGGCGCTCTTGCCCATTCGCAGCCACAGCCAGAAGGCGTAGCAACCACCGATTTCGAAGAGCGCGGCGAGGAAGAACCACAGGTAATTGAGCATCGATGTTTTCCCTGCGAGGTGGACCGATCCCGTTGTCAGCCGTGTACGCCGCCTTCACGCTCCCAGGCACAACGCACACGCAAGTTGTCTTCCTGGGGGCTGTGGAAGCCCTGCTCGCTTTCCCAGCGGAAGGTGTGGATGCCGTTGAGCTCGGTTTCCAGATGGACCACCGCACTGCTCCAGTAGAGCTGCTTGAGTAGCCCTTCGAAGGCTTTCACCCAGAGGCTCCACTCGTATTCAATCGCCGGGTAGCTGGCACCGAAATGGATCACCTGGGTGCGGAAGAGCCCTTCGCCGGGGTGCTCGCAGCAGGAGAACATCTCGCGGCCGAGGAACGGCCAGGCCTCCCCGCTGGGCAGGTTGTCGAGCACTCGACGGTTGGTCTCGCGGCGCAGGCGGTGTTCCTGATCGTCGAGCGACGGCCAGTCGCGGATGCAACCATAGACGATGGATTCGGACTCCACGCGGGCACTCCAGTAAAACAGTGGCAGCCTTCTAACACAGGACTGCCACGGGAGAAAGGAATTGCGTCGAAGTCTTCAGGCCGGCCTGCGACCGAGCAGCCAGGCCAATGCGCACATCACCAGGGCAAGTGCGGTGATGACCATGAAAGGCACCTGGTAACTCCCCGCCATATCACGGCCGAAACCGGCCAGGACGGGCGCAAAACTGGCCATCCCGTAGCCGGCGAACAGCATCATCGCTGTCCAGCGACTCACCGCCAGCGGCGTGTGCGCTTCATAGAGCGGCAGCACCAGGGACAATGCGAACGAACCGCTGAGGCCCAGCCCCAGGAAGCCCGCCCAGACTTCCGGCAGCAGCGTCGGCTGGAAGCAGATCATCCCCAGGCAGACCGTACTGACCAGGCCACAGACCAGCAGCAACTGGTAGCGGTTGTCGAAGCGCTGGGCCAGCCAGGGCAGGACGAAAGCGCTGGGCAACCCCACCAGCATGAACAGGCTGAACAGACTGTTGCTGCGCAGCAGGCTGAGCCCGGCCTCGTGGTAGCGCGCCACCAGCCAGGTGGTCAGGGCATAGAACAGGCCGGCCTGGAGCGCGAAGAAAGCGGTGATCAGCCAGGCTCGCGGTTCGCCCCAGGGCAGTCCGCCCTGCCCCGCTTCGCTGGCGGTCTCGGCGCGATTCGGCACCATCAGCCAGAGCAACAGGGCGCCGAGTGCTGGCACGGCCCAGAAGGCCAGTCCGAGATGCCATTGGTCCCCCAGCAACTGGGTAACCGGCGGCGTCAGCACCGCGCCGGCAGCGCCGCCAATCGTCATGCTCAGGGAGTACCAGGCGACCACCCGGCCGACCTGATCATGGAAATGGCGCTTGATGAAACCGGACAGCAGCGGGCCGGCTACGGCGATACCGGCTCCCATCACCACGGCACTGCCGATCAGCACGCTGCTGGCATGGCTGCCTAGGCGCGCCAGCAAGGCAACGCCGATCAGGCCAAGGCAAACGGTGATCACCCGCTCCAGGCCGTAACGCACCGCCAGCTGCGGCGCCAGGGGCGCGAGCAAGCCCATGCAGAGCACCGGCAGGGCGGTGGTCAGGCTGATCAGACTGCGACTGAGCGCCAGCTCATCGGCGATGCGTTCGATCAAGGGGGCAAGGGAAGTGATACCGGGCCGCAGGTTGATAGCGGCCAGTACCAGCGCCAGCATCAGCAGCGCACGGGAAAGGGGTTTCACGATGGAACCATCCGGGTTGGCGGGCAGGCCGGGGGAGCAACCCTACTCCCCCGATCCGCCGCCGGGCAACCCCGAACGCAGCGAAAGCTGACCGATTGGACAGCCAATTCCAAACAATCAGCCATGACCTAGCGAGCTAGAGAAGAACAAGGCGGGAAACGTAGCGAAGCGGAGTAACTGCCGAAGGCTGGCCCGCAGGGCGAGCGCAGCGCGTCATGGCTGAGGGTGCGGAGTTTACGTGCTGTAAATGAGCAAGCCCGAAGCCATTCCCAACGCAGTTATTCCGACGCGCAGCAGGTCATATCAGGCGTTGTGATGCTTGGCGCGCATTTTGGCCGCCATGCTGGCCATCTCGTCGTAGAGCGCCTGCGGGTTCTTCTGCTTCACCGCCCAGGCCATACGGCCCTGCTCGTGGGGCAGGATCATGAAGGTGCCGGCGTTGACTTCCCGGAAGATGTAGTCGGCAATCTCAGCGGCGCTGATCGGCGAGCTTTCCAGCAGCTTGCCCACCTGCTGCTTCATGGCCGGGGTCGGGCCGCGGAAGGAGTCCAGCAGGTTGGTCTGGAAGAACGACGGGCAGACCACGTGCACGCCGACGCCCTCTTCCTTCAACTCGATCAGCAGGCTCTCGGACAGGGCCACCACGCCAGCCTTGGCGACGTTGTAGTTGCTCATGGCCGGGCCCTGCATCAGCGCCGCCATGGAAGCGACGTTGACGATGCGGCCCTTGCTCTTCTGCAGCTGCGGCAGGAAGGCCTTGCACCCCTTGACCACGCCCATCAGATTGATCGCGATCTGCCAGTCCCAGTCTTCCAGGGACAGCTCCTCGAAGAAGCCGCCCGAGGCGACGCCCGCGTTGTTGACGATGATGTCGACGCCGCCCAGCTTCTCTTCGCAAGCCTGGGCGAAGGCAGTGAGCTGGCTGTAGTCGCGAACGTCACAGCGCTGGGTGAAGCCATCGCCACCGGCTTCGCGGACCAGCTTGAGGGTTTCGGCCAGGCCGCTTTCGTTGACGTCGGACAGGGCCAGCTTCCAGCCCTCGCGCGCCCAGCGCAGGGCGATTTCGCGACCGAGTCCGGAACCGGCGCCGGTGATCATGATGCGGTTGTGCATGGTGAGGTGCCTTTCTGCTTGTGCGGTAGATGAGCCGCAGTGTAGCGAAGGCCATAATTCCGCCACCCGTAAATCACGGCGCTGAATGATGAGGGCAAACGCCGCTAGTGGCGCCGCAACAGCCTCATCGCCAGCAGCCCATAGGGCACCAGGTTGAGCAGCAGCACGAAGGCGCCGATCCAGAGCTGGATGGCCGGTGTCAGTCCAGCCGGATAGATCATCGGCACCAGGTAATGCTCGATGAATCCGCCGCTGTAACCCTGCTCCCCCGCCGCCAGGCGCAGACGGTTCTCCAGCGGCGTGAGCGGGCAGATCAGATGAAGGAACTCCACCGTGGCGCCCCAGGCCACCGCCGGTAGGTGCAGCAGTGCCAGGCGCGGCCACCTCAGCACCAACAGCCCGCCCAGCACC
The DNA here is from genome assembly GCF_029871275.1 of Pseudomonas sp. BN414. Lineage (NCBI taxonomy): Bacteria > Pseudomonadati > Pseudomonadota > Gammaproteobacteria > Pseudomonadales > Pseudomonadaceae > Pseudomonas > Pseudomonas sp. BN414. The sequence continues at coordinate 22,893 of NZ_SSOL01000033.1, read as the reverse complement.
ACGAAGAGAATGAAGGCCAGGTGCAGCAGCAGTACGGCATCAGCGGCGATCCGGTAGCTCATGGCGAGTCATCCACAGGGTCGTTTTCCTTGAACCATCACGAAAGGTGGTCAGTCGGTTATTACAGGCACGTCAATCTGCCACCAACGATAACGCGACGTGCGCTTGGCAATCCCAGATACCGAGGACCATTGCCCATGATCACCCTTGTGCTGCTCGTCATCCTTATCCTGCTGCTGATTGGCGGCCTGCCAGTCTTCCCCCACTCCCGTAACTGGGGCTATGGCCCATCCGGCATGGTCGGTGTACTGCTGGTCATCGTGGTCGTGCTGATGCTGCTAGGAATGATCTAGCCGCCCGCTCTGCGCCTGCCAAAACTTGTAGGAGCGAGCTTGCTCGCGAAGGGTCCGCGCACGATCTTTCGCGAGCAAGCTCGCTCCTACATTAGCCCTGAGTCCAAATGAAAAAGGGCAGCCCGAAGGCTGCCCCATGGTCTTGCGTACCAGCCAGGGATCAGTGGGCGACTGCACCACTGGCGCCCAGGCCGGTCTGGGAACGTACGAACTGCGGGTAGAAGCGCGCGCGTTCCTCGTCTGCGGCAGCGGATTTGTCGGTGATGGAGAAGAACCAGATACCGACGAAGGCCACAAGGATGGAGAACAGCGCCGGGTACTCGTACGGGTAGATCGCGGTCGCATGGCCGAGGATCTGTACCCAGATGGTCGGGCCGAGGATCATCAGACCCACTGCGGTGACCAGGCCCAACCAGCCGCCGATCATGGCGCCACGGGTGGTCAGCTTCTTCCAGTACATGGAGAGGATCAGCACCGGGAAGTTGCAGCTGGCGGCAATCGAGAAGGCCAGGCCCACCATGAAGGCGATGTTCTGCTTCTCGAACAGGATGCCAAGACCGATGGCCACGAAGCCCAGCACCACGGTGGTGATCTTCGATACGCGCAGCTCGTCCTTCTCGCTCGCCTTGCCCTTCTTGAACACGGAAGCGTAGAGGTCGTGGGACACAGCCGAGGCACCAGCCAGGGTCAGTCCGGCAACCACCGCCAGGATGGTGGCGAAGGCCACGGCGGAGATGAAGCCCAGGAACAGGCTGCCGCCTACGGCGTTGGCCAGGTGCACCGCCGCCATGTTGTTGCCGCCCAGCAGGGCACCGGTAGCGTCCTTGAAGGCCGGGTTGGTGCTGACCAGCAGGATGGCGCCGAAGCCGATGATGAAGGTCAGGATGTAGAAGTAACCGATGAAGCCGGTGGCGTAGAACACCGATTTACGGGCTTCCTTGGCATCGCTGACAGTGAAGAAGCGCATCAGGATGTGCGGCAGGCCAGCGGTGCCGAACATCAGCGCCAGGCCCAGGGAGATCGCGGAGATCGGGTCCTTCACCAGGCCACCGGGGCTCATGATCGCCTCGCCTTTCGGGTGAACCTTGATGGCTTCGCTGAACAGGGTCGCGATGTCGAAGTTGACGTGCTTGAGCACCATGATCGCCATGAAGGACGCGCCGGAGAGCAGCAGCACCGCCTTGATGATCTGTACCCAGGTGGTCGCCAGCATGCCGCCGAACAGCACGTAGAGCACCATCAGGATACCGACCAGGACCACGGCGACGTGGTAGTTGAGGCCGAACAGCAGCTCGATCAGCTTGCCGGCACCCACCATCTGGGCGATCAGGTAGAAGGCCACCACCACCAGGGAACCGCTGGCGGACAGCGTGCGGATTTCCTTCTGCTTCAGGCGGTAGGAGGCCACGTCGGCGAAGGTGTACTTGCCGAGGTTGCGCAGCCGTTCAGCGATCAGGAACAGGATCACCGGCCAGCCCACCAGGAAGCCGATGGAGTAGATCAGGCCGTCGTAGCCGGAGGTGAATACCAGGGCGGAAATACCCAGGAAGGACGCGGCGGACATGTAGTCACCGGCAATCGCCAGGCCGTTCTGGAAGCCGGTGATGCTGCCGCCGGCGGTGTAGAAGTCCGCAGCGGATTTGCTGCGCTTGGACGCCCAGTAGGTGATGTACAGCGTGGCGCCGACGAAGGCGACGAACATGACGATGGCCGAGGCGTTCAGCGGCTGGCGCTGGACATCGCCCTCGATGGCGCCGGCGGCCCAGAGGGCGGGCGCCACGACCATCAGGCCGAGCACGGCAAGGATGCGCGCGATCATTACTGGACCTCCTTGAGGATTTCCACGTTGAGACGGTCGAACTCGCCGTTGGCACGACGTACGTAGATGCCGGTCAGCACGAAGGCGGACAGGATCAGACCGACACCGATCGGGATACCCCAGGTGACAGGAGAATCAGGGTTGATGCGGGTGCCGAGCACTTGTGGCTCGAAAGCGATCAGGAGAATGAAGGCCAGGTAAAGGCCGAGCATGATTGCGGAGAGGATCCAGGCGAAGCGCTCTCGCTTGGAAACCAGTTCCTGAAAACGCGGATTCTCTTGAATCCGCTTGTAGGTGCTGTCGTTCATTATTGTTGTCCTCCACAGCGCGGGTTGCTGGTGAAGCCAACAATAGAACGGCGGTACAAGCGCAACAGACGACCTTAGTCTTACTCGGGGCGATTCTCGACCAAGGTCGTACGCCGTCCATGCAGTGAAACTATCAGCGCCATGCTGGATGAACATTTCCCTGTATCACGCGATGGGCCTAGCCTGAGCACACCGAATAATCATTCTCATTCCCGAGGTGCGCCATGCTCAAGACCGTGACCTTCACCCTCATGCACTTCTGCATCGCCTTCAGCGTGGCCTATGCCCTGACCGGCAGTGTGACGGTCGGCGGGCTGGTCGCGGCGGTTGAGCCGCTGTGCAACTCGGTCGGTTTCTACTTCCACGAGAAGTTCTGGAAGCGCTTCGAAAAAGGCGACAAGCCGGGCCAGGAGATTCCAAAGCACGCCTGGCTGCATCACCACGCGTAACGGGGCTCGGGACCGAAATGCGCTGTCAGGAATTTCCCCTTCCTGGCCGTAGGAGCGCGGGGGGCTAATCCGCTAAGATGCGCGGCTTTGCCCCCAACGCAAGCACCCTTAGCCATGAGTCAGAACGACCGCTTCCCTGCACTCCCCTATCTGCTTTCCTTCGTGATCGCGGCGCTCGCCCTTGCCGGCCTCTGGTACGGCCTTGGCAAGCCGGTGATCCTGCCGGACGCCGCCACTCCCAGCCATAAGCTGCAGTGCGCGTCGTACAGCCCGTTCGACAAGGACCAATCGCCGTTCGACCAGCCTTTCGTGCTGCGCCCCGAGCGCATGGACGCCGACCTGGCCCTGCTGGCGACTCGCTTCCACTGCGTGCGCACCTATTCCATGACCGGTCTGGAAGCCATCCCGGAACTCGCCCGCAAACACGGCCTCAAGCTGATGCTGGGTGCCTGGGTGAACGGCAACCCGGTGGACACGCAGAAAGAAATCGACGCCCTGGTCAAGGCGGCCAATGCCAACCCCGATGTGGTGCAATCGGTGATCGTGGGCAACGAGACCCTGCTGCGCAAGGAAGTCACCGGCGCCCAACTCGCCAAGCTGATCGAGCAGGTCAAGGCTCAGGTGAAGCAGCCGGTGACCTACGCGGACGTGTGGGAATTCTGGCTGCGCCATCCGGAAGTCGCGCCGGCGGTTGATTTCCTCACCATCCATCTGTTGCCCTACTGGGAAGACGATCCTGCCGGCATCGACCAGGCCCTGCGTCACGTCGCCGAAATCCGCCAGGTATTCGGCAACAAGTTCGCCCCCAAGGACATCTTCATCGGCGAAACCGGCTGGCCCAGCGAAGGCCGCCAGCGTGAAACCGCTCTACCGAGCCGCGTCAACGAGGCCAAGTTCATCCGTGGCTTCGTCGCCATGGCCGAGCAGAACGGCTGGGGCTACAACCTGATCGAAGCCTTCGACCAGCCGTGGAAGCGCGCCAGCGAAGGCGCCGTGGGCGGCTACTGGGGTCTGTTCGACGCCGACCGCCAGGAAAAAGGCGTGCTCGCCGGCCCGGTCACCAACCTGCCCTACTGGCCCATGTGGCTGGGCGTTTCCGGCCTGATTTTCCTGACGACCCTGCTGCTTGCCGGCCGTCCCGCTTCCACGCGCGCAGCTCTGGTACTGCCGCTGCTGGCGGCAACTGGCGCAGCGTGCATCGGTTTGTGGGGCGAGATGGCGCGGGTTACCAGTCGCTTCGTCGGCGAATGGGCGTGGGCGGCCTTCCTGGTCGGCCTCAACCTGATGGTCCTGGCTCACGGCGCCCTGGCGCTTTCAGCTCGTGGCGGGGTACGCAGCCGCCTGTTCGACTGGCTGGAGTCCCGTGGCGGCTGGTGGTTGCTGGCTTCCGGTTTTGCCGGCGCGGTGCTGATGCTGGCACTGGTGTTCGACGCTCGCTACCGCAGCTTCCCCAGCGCAGCCCTGCTGCTGCCGGCCCTGGTGTACCTGTTCCGCCCGGTTGCCGCCCCGCGCCGCGAAGTCGCCTTGATGGCGGTGCTGGTCGGCGCCGGCATCGTGCCGCAGCTCTACGAAGAAACCCTGGGCAACGTCCAGGCGATCGGCTGGGCCGCCGTCAGCGTTCTGCTGCTGGCTGCCCTGTGGCGCAGCCTGCGGGTTCGCGGCTAATCCGGGACATGCTCTGCCTCTGTAGGAGCGAATTCATTCGCGATTGAAATCGCTCCCACAGGCACGGTATCGCAGGAAACAAAAAAGGACGCCCAAGGCGTCCTTTTTTATTGCTCGCTGGAAACTCAGGCGGTGGCCGCAACCAGTTCCGTTTCACGGCGCACCAGGCGCAGGCCGGCGATGACGCAGGCGAACACGGCGAGGCTGGCGGTGTAGAGCACCAGGGCCGGCAGGGCGAACAGCAGGGCCAGCAGAGCGAGAATCCAACCCGCGCGGCCGGGAACGAAGAACGCGGCGAGCGCGGCGCCCAGGCCGATCCAGGCGATCACCCGGAAATGGATCAACAGGCCCAGGCCTGCGCGAACCTGGCATTCCCAGCGTTGCGCTTCATCGACGCACAAGCCGACCCACTGGCCGTCCTCCATCAGGGCGAAACGAACGCCGTAGCTGGCGGCCAGCCAGAGTGGCAGCAGGATCAGCAGCAGGATGAGGGACGAACGGCTGGACATGGTGATCTCCGAATGGGTAAGCGGCGCCAAGGATACCCCCAAGCCCAGGCTATGCAAGGACCTTCCAACCATCGGTAACAACCTGGCCTGACGTACGGCCCGCACTCACGGGACTTGCAGTTGTCATAGGCTCGGTATTCACTCATCACGTTCTCTTATAAGGAACACGGCCCGGTGGCCCCTGAACGGGGTGGAACCGGGGGAGAGGCTGGAGCCTGCAAGCGACTGCGGCACGGCCTCCGCAGAAACTGAACAGGGACCTTTCCTATGCTCCGTCTTCGACTTGCCGCCCTGTTGGGCAGCCTGACTTTCTGTGCCCATGTGCTGGCCACGGACCTGGATGCGGCAAGCTACGGCTTTCCGATCAGCAACCCCTTCGAAGCGACCATCGCCACGACGCCGCCCGACTTGCGTAGCAAAGTGCCGGCGGACGAAGACATCAACCAGGCCGACTACGACCTGAAACTGCGCCCCGAGCGTGAGGCCGATTTGCCCGACAACTTCTGGTCGGTGAAGAAGCTGCGCTACCGCCTCGCCCAGCAGAAGGGTTCCGCGCCGCTGGTGTTCGTCATCGCCGGCACCGGCGGCAATTACGCCAGCACGCACGCCGAAAGCCTCAAGAAGCTGTTCTATGGCGCTGGCTACCACGTGGTGCAGCTCTCCTCGCCCACCAGCTACGACTTCATGGCCGCCGCCTCGCGCCACGCCACCCCCGGGCTTTCAGCCGAGGATGCCGACGACCTCTACCGCGTCATGCAGGCCGTACGCGCCCAGCATCCGGGCCTGGAGGTCAGCGACTTCTACCTCACCGGCTACAGCCTTGGCGCCCTGCAAGCCGCCTTCGTCAGTCATCTGGATGAAACTCGCCGCAGCTTCAACTTCAAGCGCGTCCTGCTATTGAACCCGCCGGTGAATCTCTACACCTCGGTGACCAACCTCGACCGCCTGGTGCAGACCCGCGTGAAAGGCGTCGACGACAACACGACCTTCTACCAGGTGGTGCTCGGCAAGCTGACCCGCTACTTCCAGCAGAAAGGCTACATCGATCTCAACGACGCGCTGATGTTCGACTTCCAGGAGTCCAAGCAGCGGCTGTCCAACGAGCAGATGGCGATGCTGATCGGCACCGCCTTCCGCTTCTCGTCGTCGGATATCGCCTTCACCTCGGACCTGATCAACCATCGCGGCCTGATCACCCCGGTGAAATACCCGATCAGCGAAGGCACCAGCCTGACGCCTTTCTATAAACGCGCCCTGCAGTGCGACTTCGACTGCTACATGACGGAGCAACTGATCCCCTACTGGCGCGCCCGCTATGACGGCGGCAGCCTGACCCAGTTGATCAACCAGGTCAGCCTCTATGCGCTGGAGGACTACCTGAAGGGCAACAGCAAGATCGCCGTGATGCACAACGCCGACGACCTCATCCTCGGTCCGGGCGACCTGGGCTTCCTGCGCCGCACCATCGGCGACCGCCTGACCGTGTACCCCCACGGCGGTCACTGCGGCAACCTCAACTACCGCGTCAACGGCGACGCCATGCTGGAGTTCTTCCGTGGCTAAGAAAGCACTCTTCATCGCCCTGCTGTTGACCAGCGGCCTGACCTGGGCCCAGGAGCCCGACCAGGACGGATTCACCGAACCGCTGAAAGACCTGAAGTTCAACCCCGGACTCGACCAGCGCGAGTTCGAGCGCTCGACATTGGACGCGCTGAATGTCTACGACCCCTACGAAGCCTGGAACCGGCGCATCTACCACTTCAACTACCGTTTCGATGAATGGGTGTTCCTGCCCGTGGTGCGCGGCTACCGGTATGTCACGCCGGGATTCCTGCGCAGCGGCGTGAGCAACTTCTTCAGCAACCTGGGCGACGTGCCCAACCTGCTGAACAGCATGTTGCAGCTCAAGGGCCAGCGTTCCATGGAAATCACCGGGCGCCTGTTGCTGAACACCACCATCGGCGTCGTCGGTCTCTGGGACCCGGCCGCGCGCATGGGGCTGCCCAAGCAGACCGAGGATTTCGGCCAGACACTCGGCTACTACGGCGTGAACGATGGTCCGTACCTGATGCTGCCGATCCTCGGCCCTTCCAACCTGCGGGACACCGGTGGGCTGGTGGTGGACTACGTGGCCGACTACCAGATCAACTTCCTCAACGTGCCGGAAGTCAGCAGCAACCATCCGGAAATCACGGTGCTGCGCATGGTGGACAAGCGCTACTCCACCAATTTCCGCTACGGCCAGCTCAACACCCCCTTCGAGTACGAGAAACTGCGCTACGTCTACACCGAGTCACGCAGATTGCAGATTGCCGAGTAAGGCCTTACGCGGCACTTGTAGGGGCGAGGAGCCTTGTAGGAGCTAGCTTGCTAGCGAACAGGGGCCATTCGCTGGCAAGCCAGCTCCTACTCACGCTACAGCTAGACGGCAGGAACGGTGTGGGGATAGGCCGGCGCCATCTCCAGGCCGAGGAAGCTCTGCAGCTCAGCACGCTTGGCCATGGCGTCCTGGTAACCCAGTTCGATCAGCTCATTGCAGTAGCCCGGTTCGAACAGCAGATAACTGAGTACGCCTGCCCCGCTCGCCCGTGTCGCACCCGGTCCGCGCAGGAAGGTACGGATGGCGCGGGGCATTTCCCGTCGATGGCGGGCGGCGATTTCATCCAGTGGCCGGCTCGGGGAAATCACCAGCACTTCCACCTGTTCCGAGCTGAGGTTTCGCGGACGCGCCTCGGCCGGTATCGCCCGACTCATGCGGTTGATTCGCTCAAGCAGTTCGATATCGCTTTCCAGGTTGTCGATGAAGGTGCTGTTCAGCAGATGCCCGCTGATCTGCGCCAGGGTCGGCGGACGTCCGCTCTGCGGCAACGGCATTTCCTGATTGGGGTTCATACCCAGCGGGTTGCCACTTACCCCGACCACCAGCACCCGGTTGGCCCCCAGATGGAGGGCCGGGCTGATCGGCGCCGTCTGCCGCACCGCACCGTCACCAAAGTATTCACGGCCCAGGCGCACCGCCGGGAACAGCAGCGGAATCGCTGCGCTGGCCATCAGGTGCTCGACGCCCAGCCGGGTCGGCACGCCGACACGGCGATGGCGGAACCAGGGATCGATGGCGGCGCGGCCCTGGTAGAAGGTCACCGCCTGCCCAGATTCGTAGCCGAAGGCGGTCACCGCCACCGCGCGGAGTTGCCGGGTGCGCACGGCGGCGGAGATGCCGGAGAAATCCAGCTCGCGCTCCAGCAATTCACGCAATGGGGCGTTGTCCAGCAGGGCCGCCGGGATGTCGCGGCCGAGTCCCAGCAGATTGTGACCGAAGAAGCGCGAGCTCTGGTGCAACACACCGGGCCAGTCGCTGCGGTAGATCTGCCCGCAACGGAAGCCCTTCCAGACGGCATTCAGGCGACGAATGGCCTGGCTGAAGTGCAGCGCGCCGCAGGCCAGGCCGACGGCATTCACTGCGCCGGCCGAGGTGCCGACTATCACGGGGAAGGGATTGCAGGCCGAATCCGGCAGCAGATCGGCGATGGCGCCCAACACGCCCACCTGATAGGCCGCCCGCGAGCCACCACCGGAAAGGATCAGCCCGGTCACGGGCTTCGTGGTGGCGGCGCTGGCATCCATGGACTGCTCTCCGGGCGGGATTTTCCGAGTATAGGTTCAGCGATCAGTAAAGCTTCGGTGCGCCTTCCGGCCGCGTCTTGAAGCGGCGATGGGCCCAGAGGTACTGCTCCGGGCATTCGCGGACAGCACCTTCCACCCACTGATTGACGCGCAGGCAATCGGCCTCCTCGGTTTCGCCAGGGAAGTCCGACAGCGGTGGATGGATCACCAACCGGTAGCCGGAGCCATCCTCCAGGCGGCGCTGGGTGAAGGGCAGCACGATGGCACGGCCCAGACGGGCGAATTTGGTGGTGGCGGTAACGGTGGCGGCCTCGATGCCGAACAGCGGCACGAACAGGCTCTGCTTGCGGCCGTAGTCCTGGTCGGGTGCGTACCAGATCGCGCGGCCGGCGCGCAGCACCTTGAGCATGGCACGCACGTCCTCACGTTCGATGGCGCTGGCGTCCAGGTTATGGCGTTCGCGGCCACGACGCTGGATGAAGTCGAACAGCGCGTTCTTGTGCTCGCGGTACATGCCGTCGATGGTGTGCACCTGTCCGAGCAGTGCCGCGCCGATCTCCAGTGTGGTGAAGTGCAGGGCCATGAGGATCACGCCCTGGCCTTCGGCCTGGGCCTTCTGCAGGTGTTCCAGCCCTTCTATGTGGGAAAGCTGTGCGAGGCGGGGTTTGGGCCACCACCAGCTCATGGCCATCTCGAAGAAGGCGATGCCGGTGGAGGCGAAGTTTTCGCGCAGCAGACGCTCCCGCTCGGAACTGGACAGTTCCGGGAAGCACAACTCCAGGTTGCGCCGGGCGATCTTGCGCCGTGACCCGGCCACCCGCAGCATCAGCGCCCCCAGTGCGCGCCCCATTCCCAGTTGCGCCCGATAGGGCAACAGGGTGATCAGCCACAGCACACCGAGCCCCAGCCACAGCGGCCAAAAACGCGGGTAGAGGAACTGTGGGCGAAATTGAGGTCTATCCATCTCTGAATCCGCTTGAGCGAGAAAACCGCGCATTCTACTCCAAATGCGCCGCCCCCTTCCGGCTTGCTAGCGCCGGACGATCTCGCTATAAGTCCTCGCCATTCACGACTGCAGGCAGACCATGAGCCAAGCCGACTTTCTCGACCAAGAACCCGTGTTCCAGCTCAAGGGCAGCATGCTCGCCATCACCGTGATGGAACTGGCACACAACGACCTCGAACGCCTCAATCGGCAACTGGACGAAAAAGTCGCCCAGGCCCCCAATTTCTTCCAGAACACCCCGCTGGTCATGGCGCTGGACAAGCTGCCCGAGGGCGAACCGCCCCTGGACCTGCCCGCGCTGCTGGAAATCTGCCGCCGCCATGGCCTGCGCACCCTGGCGGTCCGTGCCAGCCGCGAGGAGCACATCGCCGCCGCCGATGCCCTGGACATCCCGGTCCTGCCACCGTCCGGGGCCCGCGAGCGGCGCATCGACCCGGTAGAACCCGAGGCGAAGAAGAAAGTCGAGAAACCGGCCGAGCCGCCCAAACCCGAGGTGCAACCGACCAAAGTCATCACCACCCCGGTGCGCGGCGGCCAACAGGTCTATGCTCCTGGCGGCGACCTGGTAGTCCTGGCGGCGGTCAGCCCCGGCGCGGAACTTCTCGCCGATGGCAATATCCATGTTTACGGTCCCATGCGCGGTCGTGCACTGGCCGGTATCAAGGGGGATACCAAGGCTCGCATCTTCTGTCGTCAACTGGCCGCCGAGCTGGTGTCGGTAGCGGGTCAATACAAGGTTGCCGACGACCTGCGGCGCGACCCGCTCTGGGGTCAGCAGGTACAAGTCAGCCTGTCGGGAGACGTGTTGAACATCACCCGCCTTTAACGGATACTGCCGCGAAATTTCAGGGACCTGAAAGGGAAGAGGAATGGCTCGATCGGGCCGATAACTTCCCGATTTTCTTATCATTTGGGGTGAATCACCTTGGCCAAGATCCTAGTTGTCACGTCCGGCAAGGGTGGTGTGGGTAAAACCACCACCAGCGCCGCCATCGGTACCGGTCTCGCACTGCGCGGTCACAAGACTGTCATCGTCGACTTCGACGTTGGCCTGCGTAACCTCGACCTGATCATGGGTTGTGAACGCCGCGTGGTGTACGACTTCGTCAACGTCATCAATGGCGAAGCGTCCCTCACCCAGGCCCTGATCAAGGACAAGCGCCTTGAGAACCTCTACGTGCTGGCCGCCAGCCAGACCCGTGACAAGGACGCGCTGACCCTCGAAGGCGTCGGCAAGGTCATCGAGGAACTGAAGCAGAATTTCGAATACGTGGTCTGCGACTCGCCGGCCGGTATCGAGAAAGGCGCCCACCTGGCCATGTACTACGCCGACGAGGCGATCGTCGTGACCAACCCGGAAGTCTCCTCCGTGCGTGACTCGGACCGCATGCTCGGCCTGCTGGCCAGCAAGTCCCGCCGCGCCGAGAAAGGCGAAGATCCGATCAAGGAACGCCTGCTCCTGACCCGTTACAACCCCGAGCGCGTCACCAAGGGCGAAATGCTCGGCGTCGAAGACGTCGAGGAAATCCTCGCCATCAACCTGCTCGGTGTCATCCCGGAATCCCAGGCGGTACTCAAGGCCTCCAACCAGGGTATTCCGGTCATCCTCGACGACCAGAGCGACGCCGGCCAGGCGTACAGCGATGCCGTCGACCGCCTGCTCGGCAAGGAGCTGCCCCACCGCTTCCTCGACGTGCAGAAGAAGGGACTCTTACAACGCCTGTTCGGAGGCCGTGAATGAACATTTTCGACTTCTTTCGCGAGCGGAAGAAGCAGAACAGCGCTTCGATCGCTAAGGAACGACTCCAAATCATCGTTGCCCACGAACGTGGCCAGCGTAGCCAGCCGGACTACCTGCCGGCCCTGCAGAAAGATCTGGTGGACGTGATCCGCAAATATGTCGACATCGACGAAGAGCAGGTTCAGGTCCTGCTGGAGAATCAGGGCAGCTGCTCCATTCTCGAACTGAACATCACCCTGCCCGATCGTTGATCGACGCAGTTGTGCACTAACGGCGGCCTCGGCCGCCGTTTGCTTTTTCGGACGCCCCAATCCATGCCGCTTTCCCAGATCGAGTTCATCCACAAGGACGACGCCCTGCTGGTGGTCAACAAGCCGACCCTCCTGCTCTCCGTGCCCGGCCGGGCCGACGACAACAAGGACTGCCTGATCACCCGCCTGCAGGAGAACGGCTACCCGGAGGCGCGCATCGTCCACCGGCTGGACTGGGAGACTTCCGGCCTGATCGTGCTGGCCCGTGACGCCGACAGTCACCGCGAACTGTCCCGCCAGTTCCACGACCGGGAGACCGAGAAGGCCTACACGGCCCTCTGCTGGGGCGAACCGGAACTGGACAGCGGCCGCATCGAACTCCCCCTGCGCTACGACCCGCCGACCAAGCCGCGCCACGTGGTGGACTTCGAGCAGGGCCGCCATGCCCTGACCTTCTGGCAGGTGGTCGAGCGTTGCGGCCATTACAGTCGCGTCGAACTCACGCCCATCACCGGCCGTTCGCACCAGCTCCGCGTGCACATGCTGTCCATCGGCCACCCCCTGCTGGGCGACCGTCTGTATGCCAACCCGGAAGCCCTGGCCGCCCATGATCGCCTGTGCCTGCACGCCAGCATGCTGTGCCTGACCCATCCGCAGACAGGTGAACGCCTGAGATTCGAGTGCCCGGCGCCGTTCTGACCTAGGCTCAAGAAAAAGGCTGCAGTTCCGGGAAAACCATGAGCTTCACCGATTTCTACAACGCCACAGAAGGCCAACCTGCACGCGTCACCCTGCGTACCGCCCTGGAATGCTGGGACGGGCCGCCCGGCCGCGCGCTGGACCTGGGCTGCGGCGCCGGACGCGACACCCTGGAACTGCTCAGGCGTGGCTGGCAGGTGCTGGCCGTGGACGCCGAACCCGAAGCGCTGGCCCGCCTGGAAGCCCAGGTGGACGACGAGAAACGCCAGCGACTGCAGAGCCGCTGCTGCCGTTTCGAAACCATGCCGCTGCCGGCAGCTCAGCTGGTCAATTCGAGTTTCGCCCTGCCCCTCTGTCCGCCCGAGGCCTTTCCCTCCCTCTGGCAGGCGATCTGCGGCGCCCTGCCAACTGGCGGACTGTTCGCCGGCCACCTGTTCGGCGAACGGGACGACTGGGCCAACAACGGCATCACCATCCTGCGCCGCCGGCAACTGGAAGAACTGCTCTCGGGCTGGGACGTGCTGATGCTCGAAGAGAAAGAAGAAGACGGCGTCACCGCCAAGGGCCGCAACAAGCATTGGCACCTGTTCTCGGTGGTCGCCCGGCGCCTTTGATCGGTCACCGCTTTCCTGTGGGGGCGATTTCAATCGCGAATGTATTCACCCAAGCACCTGTAGGGTGGATCACGCTCCATCGATCCACCATCGGCGTCGGGACCAGGCATCGCTGGTGGATGTGAAAAGCGACATCCACCCTACGGCAGTAGCTGAAAGCCGGCGCAATGCCTGGCTGGATATAGCTCCGTAGCAATGACGCAACACCCCACCTATCGGCCTGTTAGGAAAATTCACCGCTGGTCGGCCTCCTAATCCTCGGGGGCTATGGGATAAACTCGCGCCACTGCTGTCTGGAGTCCCCCAATGCGCGAAGAGTTGAACCAGGGCCTGATCGATTTCCTCAAGGCCTCGCCCACCCCCTTCCACGCCACCCGCAGCCTGGCCAAGCGCCTCGAAGCCGCCGGCTATGTGCGCCTCGACGAACGCGAGGCCTGGCGTATCGAAAGCGGCGGCCGTTACTACGTCACCCGCAATGACTCCTCCATCGTCGCCATCAAGCTGGGCAAGCGCCCGGTGCTGGAAGGCGGCCTGCGCCTGGTCGGCGCCCACACCGACAGCCCCTGTCTGCGGGTCAAGCCGAACCCGGAACTGCACAAGCAAGGTTTCTGGCAACTGGGCGTGGAAGTCTATGGTGGCGCCCTGCTCGCCCCCTGGTTCGACCGCGACCTGTCGCTCGCCGGCCGCGTCACCTACCGTGCCGCCGGCATGGTGGAAAGCCAGCTGGTGGACTTCCAGGCGCCCATCGCCGTGATCCCCAACCTGGCCATCCACCTCAACCGTGAAGCCAACCAGGGCTGGGCCATCAACGCTCAGACCGAACTGCCGCCGATCCTGGCCCAGCTCGCCGCCGGCCAGGCCCGCGAATTCCGTGACCTGCTGGCTGAACAGCTGACCCTGGAACACGGCATCGTCGCGGATGCGGTGCTGGACTACGAATTGTCCTTCTACGACACCCAGAGTGCTGCGGTCATCGGCCTGGACGGCGACTTCATCGCCGGCGCGCGCCTGGACAACCTGCTGTCCTGCTACGCCGGCCTGCAAGCCCTGCTCGCTGCCGAAGCCGACGAAAGCTGCGTGCTGGTCTGCACCGACCACGAGGAAGTGGGTTCATGCTCCGCTTGCGGCGCCGACGGTCCGATGCTGGAACAGGTGCTGCGCCGCGTGCTGCCGGAAGGCGATGCCTTTGCCCGCGTCATCCAACGCTCGCTGCTGGTATCGGCCGACAACGCGCATGGCGTGCACCCGAACTACGCCGACAAGCACGACGGCAACCACGGCCCGAAGCTCAACGCCGGCCCGGTGATCAAGGTCAACAGCAACCAGCGCTACGCCACCAACAGCGAAACCGCCGGTTTCTTCCGCCACCTCTGCCTGGAGAACGAAGTGCCGGTCCAGAGCTTCGTGACCCGCAGCGACATGGGTTGCGGCTCCACCATCGGTCCGATCACCGCCAGCCAGCTCGGCGTGCGCACCGTGGACATCGGCCTGCCCACCTTCGCCATGCACTCCATCCGCGAACTGGCCGGAAGCCATGACCTGGCCCACCTGGTGAAGGTCCTCGCCGCCTTCTACTCCAGCCACGACCTGCCCTGAGCAGGAAGGAAACCCGCATGCTCAGCCATATTCGCAACAGCTTGGAGGAAGCCAGGACCGCGCTGGACAACTTCATCGCCAACGAGCAAGCGCTGAAAAGCATTGAGCGTGCGGCGGAGCTCCTGGTCGAGAGCTTCGAGAACAAGGGCAAGGCGTTTTCCTGCGGTAACGGCGGATCGATGTGCGATGCCATGCATTTCGCCGAAGAACTGACCGGCCGCTACCGCAAGAACCGTCCCGGCATCGCTGCCATCTCCATCAGCGACGCCAGCCACATCAGCTGCGTGGCCAATGATTTCGGCTACGACCACATCTTCTCCCGCTACATCGAATCCCACGGCCGCGAAGGCGACGTGTTGCTCGCCTTCAGCACCAGCGGCAGGAGCCCCAACGTGATCAAGGCCGCCGAAGCCGCCCGCGCCCTCGGCGTGAAGGTAGTGGCCCTCACCGGAAAGCCCGGCTCCGCCCTGGAAGCCCTGGCCGACGTCTGCATCTGCGCCCCCGGTGGCGACTTCGCCGACCGCGTACAGGAGCTGCACATCAAGGTCGTGCATATCCTCATCGAACTGGTGGAACGCAAGCTGTCGCCAGAGAACTACGCCTGAGGGGGAATCCCCTCACCCCATGTGCAACGAGGCCCAACAATTCTGGCATCGGCCGCGAAGCGTTGGGTTTCGTTCCTCTACCCAACCTACAAATGCCGCCGTTCTCTGTGGGGGCGAATTCATTCGCCAAGGGCTGCGCAGCCGCCCCGTAGGTTGGTCCGAGCGCAGCGAGGCCCAACGTCGCCAGTCACAAACACCGCAACGTTGAGTTTCGTTCCGCTACCCAATCTACAAGTGCCGCCGTTCTCTGTGGGGGCAAATTGATTCGCCAAGGGCGGCGCAGCCGTCCAATCACTCCGGCACTTCGACGCTCACGTGGATCGCATCGTGCCGCCAGAACTCCAGGTCGCAGTCGATCAGACGGCCATGCTGGTCGCGGTTGATACGGGTGATCTTCAGCGCCGGACTTCCTGCTGACACTTTCAACGTCGCCGCCGCCTCCGGATGCAGGGCGGTAGGCACCATGTCGAAACGCACCCGGCCGTAGCGGATGCCGTACTGGCTGTCATAGAGCTCGGTCAGCGAACGGGTCAGGTCGAAATCGATGATGCCGGGGAAGTAGGCGGGATTCAGGTAGTGCTCTACGTAGAGCACCAGGCGCCCGTCTATGCGGCGCACGCGACGGATCTGGTAGACGCTGGACAGCGCCGGCAGCTCCAGCAACTCGCAGATTTCCACACTGGCCGGAATCAGCCGTGCCCCCAGCACTTCGGTTGCGGGCACCCGGCCCTGCCCGGCCACCATGGCGTGGAAATGGCTACGCACCAGCGGGTTGTAGAGCAGCCGGGGTGGCGAGACGAACCAGCCGCGACGCTCCTCGCGGTAGATCAGCCCCTGGGCCTCCAGTTGCCCCAACGCCTCGCGCAAGGTGATGCGGGTCGTGTCGAACAGCTCACTCAACTTGCGCTCGGCCGGCAACTTGCTGCCCTGGGGCAGCAAGCCGTGCTCGATCTGTTCCTGCAGCGCGCTACAGATGGCGGTCAGGGTGCGGGGCGCCTCATCGCGCATCGAAAAACTCCAATCTGGAATAGACCAGCACCACTTGGGTGCGTCATGGCCGGGCTTGCCGGCCATCCTAGGCAGCCTAGATGACTGCGGGATGACAGTCAGGCGCGCCTGCAGGCGCCATGCCATCGCCAATAGCGACAGCCCTGCGAATCCGCCACTTGCCCATGGTCTACGCTTTTCAGGCGTCTGCCGCCGCCGGACCGGGTGGCGACCCTGAAATCAAACCGTCATCCAAGGCTTTTAGATTTGGCCTGGGTCTTGCTGATCTAGACCAACCTCCAAACCTGCTAAGGAGCTTCACATGAAACGCCTGTTGCTGGCTTCACTGATGGGAACGGCCATCGCCCTGGGAACCCAGGCGATGGCGAGCGACGCAGATCTGAAGAATCTCGAACAAGCCGCCCGCAAGGAAGGCGCGGTGAACAGCGTGGGTATGCCCGACAGCTGGGCCAACTGGAAGGACACCTGGGTTGACCTGAACAAGCTGTACGGCCTGAAGCATGTCGACACCGACATGAGCTCCGCCCAGGAAATCGCCAAATTCGCCGCCGAGAAGGACAACGCCACCGCCGACATCGGCGACGTGGGCGCAGCCTTCGGCCCCATCGCCGTCCAGCAGGGCGTGACCCAGCCTTACAAGCCCAGCACCTTCGCGCAGATCCCCGATTGGGCCAAGGACGCCGACGGCCACTGGATGCTGGCCTATACCGGTTCCATTGCTTTCATCGTCAACAAGCAACTGGTGAAGGAGTCGCCCAAGTCCTGGGCCGACCTGAAGCAAGGCAAGTACAAGGTCGCCATCGGCGACGTCAGCGCCGCCGCCCAGGCCGTCAACGGCGTGCTCGCCGCTGCGATCGCCAACGGTGGCAACGAGAAGAACATCCAGCCGGGCCTGGACTTCTTCGCCGAAATCGCCAAGCAGGGTCGCCTGTCGCTGTCCAACCCGACCATCCAGACCCTGGAAAAGGGCGAGGTGGAAGTGGGCATCGTCTGGGACTTCAACGGCCTGTCCTATCGCGACCAGATCGACCCCAGCCGCTTCGACGTGCTGATCCCCTCGGATGGTTCGGTGATCTCCGGCTACACCACCATCATCAACAAGTACGCGAAGAACCCCAACGCGGCGAAGCTGGCCCGTGAGTACATCCTCAGCGATGCCGGCCAGATCAACCTGGCCAAGGGTAACGCCCGTCCGATCCGTGCCGAGCATCTGACCCTGCCGGCCGAGGTCAAGGCCAAGCTGCTGCCCAACGAGCAGTACGCCAAGGTCCAGCCGATCAAGGATGCCAAGGCCTGGGAAGAAACCTCCAAGGCACTGCCGCAGCTGTGGCAGGAACACGTGATCATCGAGATGGAATAAGGAGCCGGCCCAATCGCCGGGCGCTTGGGCTGCTTTGAGGCGAACCATGAAGAACAAAGTCATCCTCGTCCTGCTGGATGGCCTGAACTACGAGGTGGCCCGGCACGCGCTGGGTCACCTTCAGGCCTACTGCGGCGCCGGCAAGGCAGTGCTTTATAAGCTCCAGTGCGAGCTGCCGGCGCTGTCCCGTCCGCTCTACGAATGCATCCTCACCGGCGTTCCACCGATCCAGAGCGGCATCGTCCACAACGATGTATCGCGCCTGTCGAAGGAACGCAGCATCTTCCACTACGCCAGCGCCGCCGGACTCAGCACCGCCGCCGCCGCGTACCACTGGGTCAGCGAGCTGTACAACGACTCGCCCTTCAACGCCGCCCGCGACCGCCACACCGAAGCGCCGCAGTTGCCGATCCAGCACGGCCACTTCTACTACGCCGACCACTACCCGGACTCGCACCTGTTCGCCGACGCGGAAAGCCTGCGCCAGCGCCACAACCCGGATTTCCTCCTGGTGCACCCGATGAACGTCGACGACGCCGGCCACAAGCACGGCCTGGACTCGCCGCAGTACCGCAACAGTGCGCGGGTCGCCGACATTCTGCTGGCCGAATACCTGCAGCGCTGGCTGGACGCCGGTTATCAGGTACTGGTGACCGCCGACCATGGCATGAACAACGACCGCTCCCACAACGGCCTGCTCCCCGAGGAACGTGAAGTACCGCTGTTCGTGCTGGGCGATGCCTTCAGCCTGGACGCCACGGCGCAGCCGAAGCAGACCGAACTGTGCGGCACCGTTTGCGAGCTGTTGGGCGCCGCCCACGACAAGGCGGTCTGCCGGGAGTTGCTGAAGTGAGTTCAACCAACCGGGGCAAATGGCTCGCGCTACTCTGCCTGCTGCCCTTCGCCTTGTTCTTCATCCTGTTCCAGATCGCGCCGCTGGCCTGGGTCGCCATCCACAGCCTGAACACGCCCGAAGGCTGGGGGCTGGCCAACTACACCAAGGTGTTCAGCTCGAAGTTCTACCTCCAGGCCATCAAGCACAGCCTGCAGATCGCGTTCTGGTCCAGCCTGTTCGGCATCGTCATCGCGGTGATCGGCAGCTACTCGCTGCGCCGGGTGGACTCGAAGCTGCGTGACTTCGTCATGGCCTTCTCCAACATGACCAGCAACTTCGCCGGCGTGCCGCTAGCCTTCGCCTTCATCATCCTGCTGGGCTTCAACGGTGCGCTGACCATCCTGCTCAAGCAGTCCGGGGTGATCGAGGACTTCAACCTCTACTCCAAGGTCGGCCTGATCGTGCTCTACACCTACTTCCAGATTCCCCTCGGCGTGCTCCTGCTCTATCCGGCGTTCGACGCCCTGCGCGAGGACTGGCGCGAGTCTGCCTCGCTGCTGGGGGCCAGCCCCTGGCAGTTCTGGCGGCACATCGGCCTGCCGGTGCTGACGCCCGCCTTGCTCGGCACCTTCGTCATCCTCCTGGCCAACGCCCTCGGCGCCTACGCCACTGTCTACGCCCTGACCACCGGCAATTTCAACGTGATGACCATTCGCATCGCCGCCATGGTCGCCGGCGACATCGCGCTGAATCCCAGCCTGGCCAGCGCCCTGGCGATGGTGCTGGTGGGGTTGATGGCGCTGATCACCGTGGTCCATCAGTGGCTGCTGAAGAGGAGTTACCATGTCGCGCGCTGAATCCCGCAATGGCGGCCTCTATCATCGCGTGGTGGTCTGGCTGCTGTTCCTGATACTGCTGCTGCCTCTGGCCGGCACCCTGCTCTACTCGCTCTCCACCAGTTGGTCGGCGACCATCCTGCCGGATGGACTGACCCTCAAGTGGTACCTGGCGCTGTGGAGCGACACGCGGTTTCTCACCGCCTTCGGCCAGTCGCTGCTGGTGTGTTTCGGTGCCCTGGCGCTGTCGGTGGTGTTGATCCTGCCGCTGCTGTTCGTGGTGCATTA
This sequence comes from Pseudomonas sp. BN414, assembly GCF_029871275.1. Taxonomy (NCBI): domain Bacteria; kingdom Pseudomonadati; phylum Pseudomonadota; class Gammaproteobacteria; order Pseudomonadales; family Pseudomonadaceae; genus Pseudomonas; species Pseudomonas sp. BN414. Next base: position 3,327 of record NZ_SSOL01000033.1, on the reverse strand, counting down.
CCACTTCCCACGGCTCGACGGGCTGATGAACATCCTCATCCTGCTGCCCTTCGCGGTTCCGCCGGTGGTGTCCTCGGTGGGGTTGTTGCAGATCTACGGTTCAGGCCCGCTGGCCATGGTCGGTACGCCGTGGATCCTGATCGGCTGTTTCTTCACCATCGCCCTGCCCTTCATGTACCGCGCCATCACCAACAACCTGCAGGCGATCAACCTGCGCGACCTGATGGACGCCGCCCAACTGCTCGGTGCCAGCACCTGGAAGGCGGCCTTCCTGGTGGTGCTACCCAACCTGCGCAAGGGCCTGATGGTGTCGCTGTTCCTGTCGTTCTCCTTCCTCTTCGGCGAATTCGTCTTCGCCAACCTGCTGGTGGGCACCCGCTACGAGACCCTGCAGGTCTACCTGAACAACATGCGCAACAGCAGCGGCCACTTCAACAGCGCCCTGGTGATCTCCTACTTCTTCTTCGTGCTGCTGTTCACCTGGGCAGCCAACCGCCTGAACAAGGACAACGCATGAGTTTTCTTTCCATCCGTGGCCTGCACAAGAACTACGGCCAGACCACCATTTTCACCGACATCGATTGTGAGATAGGCAAGGGCGAATTCGTCACCCTGCTCGGCCCGTCCGGCTGCGGCAAATCCACCCTGCTGCGCTGCATCGCCGGCCTGACCGACGTGAATGGCGGGCAGATCCTGCTGGACGGCCAGGACCTGGTGCCCGTATCGCCCCAGAAGCGCGGCATCGGCATGGTGTTCCAGAGCTACGCGCTGTTTCCCAACATGAACGTGCAGCAGAACGTCGCGTTCGGCCTGCGCATGCAGAAAGTCAGCGCCGCCGACAGCAAGCGGCGGGTCGACGAAGTCCTCGCCATGGTGGAGCTTTCCGACTTCGCCACGCGCTACCCGCACCAGCTCTCCGGCGGCCAGTGCCAACGTGTGGCCCTGGCCCGGTCGCTGGTTACCCGTCCGCGCCTGTTGCTTCTCGACGAGCCGCTGTCGGCGCTGGACGCGCGCATCCGCAAGCACCTGCGCGAGCAGATCCGCGCCATCCAGCAGGAGCTGGGGCTGACCACCATCTTCGTGACCCACGACCAGGAAGAAGCCCTGACCCTGTCGGACCGCATCTTCCTGATGAACGCCGGACGCATCGTCCAGAGCGGCGACGCGGAAACCCTCTACACCGCACCGGTGGACGCCTTCGCCGCCGGCTTCATCGGTAACTACAACCTGCTCGACGCCGACGCCGCCAGCCGACTGCTGCAGCGCCCGGTCAACAGCCGCGTCGCCATCCGCCCGGAGGCCATTGCCCTGAGCAACGAAGGCGGTATCGAGGCCGAAGTGCGCAGCCACAGCCTGCTGGGCAACGTGGTGCGCTATCGCGTCGAGGCACGCGGCGTGGAACTGGTGGTGGACGTACTCAACTGCTCCGCCGAAGATCTGCACCGCAAAGGCCAACGAATCGGCCTTCGAATAGACGATCACGCAATACGGGAGGTGGCCTGATGGCCCTGGCAATCTTCGACCTTGACGACACCCTGATTGACGGCGACTGCGCCAGCCTGTGGAGCGCCCACATGGCAGAACTGGGTTGGGTCGATGGGGAATCCTTCGTCCGCAAGGACCATGAACTGATGGCGCTGTACGCCGAGGGCAAGCTAGCCATGGAGGACTACATGGCCTTCAGCCTGTCGCCACTGGTGGGTCGCACCGCTGAAGAAGTGGAGTTCGTGGTCGGGCCCTTCGTCGAGGACGTGGTCGAGCCGCTGATCCACTCCGACGCCATGCGCTGCCTGGCCCGGCACCGCGCCGCTGGCGATCGCATCCTGATCATTTCCGCCTCGGCACACTTCCTGGTCAGCGCCATCGCCGAACGCCTGGGCGTGGAAGAAGTGCTGGCCATCGACTTGGAAGAACAGCACGGTTGCTACAGCGGCCGCACGCGCGGCGTGCTCACCTACCGCGACGGCAAGGTAACGCGCCTGAACGCCTGGCTGGAGGAACAGCGCGAAAGCCTGGAAGGCGCCTACTTCTATTCCGACTCACGCAACGACCTGCCACTGCTCTCGCTGGTGGCCCACCCGAACACGGTCAACCCCGACCCGACCCTGCGCGCCCATGCCGAACAGGCCGGCTGGCCGGTGCTGGACTGGCGTTGATCGTTTCTTGATGTGGCAGCGAATTCATTAGTGAGCCTGACCCTTAGGTTGTGGCTGAGCTAAGCGAAGCCCAACACGCGGAGTTGCGACCCACCTCGTTGGGCTTCGCTGCGCTCTGCCCAACCTACAAAAGCCCCTCTCCCCAACCCTCTCCCTGAAGGGAGAGGGAGCTGTCCGTGCCGGCGTTCAGGCCAGGCACTTCCCTGTAGGGGCGAATTCATTCGCCAAGGGCCGCGCAGCGGTCCCGTAGGTTGTGGCTGAGCTACGCGAAGCCCAACACGCGGAGTTTCGGCGCACCTCGTTGGGCTTCGCTGCGCTCTGCCCAACCTACAAAAGCCCCTCACCCCAACCCTCTCCCTGAAGGGAGAGGGGGCTATCCGTGCCGGCGTTCGGCATTGGCGCTTTCCTGTGGGGGCGAATTCATTCGCGATCGTAGGGTGGGCTTCAGCCCACCAGCCCTTACAGCAGCGTCAGGGTGTAGCTCAGGATCAGGCGGTTCTCGTCCTGGTCACGCGCGGCGTCGCTGCGCAGCGCGGCATTCCGCCAGGACACGCCGAGGCCTTTCAGCGGGCCGCCCTGCAGCACGTAGTCGAGGCGGAAGTCGCGTTCCCACTCGCCCTGGTCGCTGCCCTGGGTCTCAATGTTGCTGCCCTTCAGGTAGGTGCCCACCGCCTTCAGCCCCGGCACGCCGAGCTTGGCGAAGTCGTAGCCGTATTCGGCCACCCAGGTGCGCTCGCCGGCGCTGAGGAACTTGCCGATCTGGCGGTCGGTGATCAGGTAGGCGGTGGCGCCATCGCCCTGGTTGAGGAAGGGGAAGGCGCTGTCGCCGGAGACCTGCTGGTAGCCCAGGCTGGCCGCGTGGCCGCCGAGGGTGTAGGTGAACAGGGCGCTCCAGGTGCGGTTGTCGACCTCGAAGCGGTCCGGGTCGTTGGTCGCCCAGTTGCCCGAGCTGCGGAAGCCTTCGCGGCGGCCTTCGACGCTGGCGTTCTTGCCATCGGAGTCGCTGTAGAAGTAGCGCAGGTCGGACTTCAGCGCGCCCACCGGCAGCGCCCAGTTGTGGGTCAGGCCGACGAAGTGCTGCTGGTAGAAGTCTTCCAGGTTGCCGTAATAGTACTGCGCGAGCAGGTTGTCGCTGACCTTGTAGTCGCCACCGGCGAAGTAGAACTTGTTG
>NZ_SSOL01000032.1:0-62049 GCF_029871275.1 Pseudomonas sp. BN414 | reverse complement strand
TGGACTTGCCCCTATCAAACCGGACACCGGTACCCCGTTAAGTTGATGCCTCAGCCAAGCGTCTGAACTCCCGAGGTGAGCGGTAGTTCAGTGCGCTGTGCGGATGTTCCTCGTTGTAATGCTCGAAGGCGATGGCCAGGTTGCGCAGGGCCGTCGCTCGATCGGGCTTGGGCATGTGGCGGATATAGTCGCGCTTCATGGTCTTCACGAAGCTCTCCGCCATCCCGTTGCTCTGTGGGCTGCACACCGGTGTTGTCAGAGGTAGCAGGCCGATCTGCCGGGCAAAGACCCGGGTCTGTTCGGCGGTATAGGCCGAGCCGTTATCGCTCAGCCATTGCACCGGCGACGCAGGCAGCTCGCTACCGAAGCGTTGCTCGACGGCTTCCAGCATCACGTCGCGGACATCGTCGCCACTGTAGCCGTGTGGGCTGGCCACCCAACTGATGGCTTCGCGGTCGCAGCAGTCCAGAGCGAAGGTCACGCGCAGTTTGTCACCATCCTCGCAGCGGAACTCGAAGCCATCCGAACACCAGCGGGTGTTGCTTGTATCCACGGCGACACGACCTTCGTGACGCCGCGCCACACCCGGCTGCTTGCGACGGCGTTCCAGCAACAGATCGTGATCACGCATGACGCGGTAAACCCGCTTCACGTTGACCGGTGGCAGGGCCTGTTGCTCATGCTGCCGACGCAACAGACCCCAGATCCGACGATAGCCATAGCTGGGCAGGGCGCCGACTGCCTGCTGGATCTGCTCGACCAAGGTCACATCGTTGAACGCTCGGCGCCGACGAGGCCGCAGCCCTGGAGCGGGTTGTTTGAGTCGAGCCGTCAATTGCGAGCGCGCCACACCGAGACTCTCACTGACCGCCTTCACTGGTCGTCCCCCGGCAACAAGGGTGAGTGCGCAATCCATTTTCGCGAGCGGGCGATCTCCACCGCTTCCTTGAGGATCTCGGCCTCCATGGTCTTCTTGCCCAGCATCCGTTGCAGTTCGCGGATCTGCTTGAGGGCATCGGCCAACTCGGAGGCGGGCACCACCGCTTCACCGGCACTGACCGCCGAGAGGCTGCCGTCCTGGTAGAGCTTGCGCCAGTGGAACAGTTGGTTGGGGTTGATGCCGTTGCGCCGGGCCACCACCGAGACGCTTTGCCCGGGCTCGAGACTCTCGCGCACCATGGCCAGTTTTTCCTCGACGCTCCAGCGGCGACGCCGCTCCTGGCCGAGCACTTCGATGGTTTTGTCTTTGCTGGTAGTCATAAACACAGTCGTTTGCCTATCCCTTATGGTAAGGGGGAAACGGTGTCCTGTGTTTCAAGGGGCTCGTTCACCGACCAAGCACGACACGATCATACGTGTCGCACAGGATGGGGTATCCTAGCACCTCTTCGCCCGCAGGCGGTACGACCGCCGGGGCCGTCCGATAGGTCAAGAACATCAATGAAAGCCATTGCCCGACAAGCCGCCGGCTTGCTGTATTGCGCTCTCTGTCTGCCCGTTTTGGCTATCGCTGCAGACAATCAGCCCACCCACGAGTTCACCCTGGACAACGGCCTCAAGGTCGTCGTCCGTGAAGACCATCGCGCCCCCGTGGTGGTGTCCCAGCTCTGGTACAAGGTCGGCTCGAGCTACGAGACGCCCGGCCAGACCGGTCTCTCCCACGCTCTCGAACACATGATGTTCAAGGGCAGCCGCAAACTCGGCCCCGGCGAAGCCTCGCGCATCCTGCGGGAGCTCGGCGCCGAGGAGAACGCCTTCACCAGCGACGACTACACCGCCTACTACCAGGTGCTGGCCCGCGACCGCCTGGGCGTCGCCTTCGAGCTGGAAGCCGATCGCCTCGCCAGCCTCAAGCTGCCGCCGGAAGAGTTCACCCGCGAGATCGAAGTGATCAAGGAAGAACGCCGCCTGCGCACCGACGACAAGCCCACCGCCAAAGCCTTCGAGCGTTTCAAGGCGATGGCCTATCCGGCAAGCGGTTACCACATCCCCACCATCGGCTGGATGGCCGACCTCAACCGTATGAAGGTCGAGGAGCTGCGCCACTGGTACGAATCCTGGTACGTGCCGAACAACGCCACCCTGGTGGTAGTCGGCGACGTCACCCCGGACGAGGTCAAAGGCCTCGCCGAGCGCTATTTCGCCAACATTCCCAAGCGTGACGTGCCGCCCGCGAAGAAGCCGCTGGAGCTGGCCACCCCCGGCGAGCGCCGCCTCAACCTGCACGTGCGCACCCAGCTGCCGAGCCTGATCATGGGCTTCAACGTGCCGGGTCTCGCCACAGCCAAGGACGCCCGCCAGGTCCACGCCCTGCGCCTGATCTCCACCCTGCTCGACGGCGGCTACAGCGCGCGCCTGTCCAGCCGACTGGAACGCGGCGAGGAGCTCGTCAGCGGTGCCTCCGCCTGGTACGACGGCTTCCCCCGTGGCGACAGCCTGTTCGTCATCAGCGCCACCCCCAACGTGCAGAAGGGCAAAACCCTGGAGCAGACCGAGGCCGGCATCTGGCGCCAGCTGGAAGACCTGAAGAACACCCCGCCGAGCGCCGACGAACTCAAGCGCGTACGCGCCCAGGCCATCGCCGACCTCGTCTACCAGCGCGACTCCATCACCAGCCAGGCCACCACCATTGGCCAGCTGGAAACCGTCGGCCTGTCCTGGAAACTGATGGACCAGGACCTCGCGGCCCTCGAAGCCGTAACGCCTGCCGACATCCAGGCCGCCGCCAAGACCTTCTTCACCCGCGACCGCCTGAGCGTCGCCCACATCCTTCCCGAGGAGGCCCGCAATGAGTGAGCGAAACGGCCTGCGTTACGGCCTGCTCGGCCTGGCCCTGATCGTCCTGCTCGGCGTACTCGGCTTCGTCGCCAACCGCCCGGACACCACCGCCACCGCCGAAACCGCCACCCCGGCACCGGCCGAGGGACTGCAATCCCTGGCAGAGCTGGGCGGCAAGGCACCCAGCCGCCGTAGCCTGGACATCCAGAGCTGGACCACGGCCGAAGGCGCCAAGGTGCTCTTCGTCGCCGCGCCTGAGCTGCCGATGTTCGACCTGCGCCTGACCTTCGCCGCCGGCAGCAGCCAGGACGGAACTACATCCGGCCTGGCGACCCTCACCAACGCGATGCTCAACGAGGGCGTAAAGGGCAAGGACGTCACCGCCATCGCCCAGGGCTTCGAGAGCCTGGGCGCCGAGTTCGGCAACGGCGCCTACCGCGACATGGCCATCGCCAGCCTGCGCAGCCTCACCGCCCCCGAGCAGCGCGAGCCCGCCCTGGAACTGTTCACCCAGGTGATCGGTGCGCCGACCTTCCCTGAGGATTCCCTGGCGCGGATCAAGAACCAGATGCTCGCCGGCTTCGAGTACCAGAAGCAGAACCCCGGCAAGCTCGCCGGCCTGGAACTCTTCGAGAAACTCTACGGCCAGCACCCGTATGCGCACCCCAGCGAAGGCGATGAGAAGTCCGTACCCGGCATCACCGTCGCCCAGATGCGCGAGTTCCATCAGAAGGCCTACGCCGCCGGTAACGTGGTGATCGCCGTCGTCGGCAATCTCACCCGCGCCGAAGCCGAAACCATTGCCAGCCAGGTATCCAGCGCACTGCCGAAAGGTCCTGCCCTGGCCAAGCTGCCAGAGCCGGATGCGCCCAAGGCCGGTATCAATCACATCGAGTTCCCGTCCAAGCAGACCCACCTGATGCTGGCCCAGCTCGGCATCGACCGGAATGACCCGGATTACGCCGCGCTTTACCTGGGCAACCAGATCCTCGGCGGCGGCGGGTTTGGCACGCGACTGATGGAAGAGGTGCGCGAAAAGCGCGGCCTGACCTATGGCGTCAGCTCCGGCTTTACCGCCATGCAGGTACGCGGCCCGTTCATGATCGGCCTGCAGACCCGCGCCGAGATGAGCCAGGGCACCCTCAAGCTGATCCAGGACATCGTTCGCCAGTACCTGGCAGACGGCCCGACCCAGAAGGAACTGGACGACGCCAAGCGTGAGCTGGCGGGCAGCTTCCCGCTGTCCACCGCGAGCAACGCCGACATCGTCGGCCAGCTGGGCGCCATCGGCTTCTACAACCTGCCGCTGACCTACCTGGAAGACTTCATGGCCAAGGTCCAGGCGCTCGACGTTGCCCAGGTGAAGGCCGCCATGGCCAAACACCTGAACCCCGACCAGTTCGTCATCGTCACCGCCGGCCCCACCGTTCCCCAGAAGGACCTGCCGCCGCCCACCGACAAGCCCGCCGAAATGCCCAGCGGCGTACCGGAGCACTGATGCGCAAGCCGACCCCCAGACCCGCCACGCCGAAACACGGCGGCCAGGGCCAACTCCGCATCATCGGCGGCGAATGGCGCTCGCGGCGTTTCGCCTTCCCCAACGGTCCCAGCCTGCGTCCCACCCCCGACCGGGTACGCGAGACGCTGTTCAACTGGCTCGCACCCTATATGGAAGGCGCGCGGGTCCTGGACCCCTTCGCCGGTAGCGGCGCCCTCTATCTGGAGGCGCTGTCCCGGGGTGCCGCCGAAGCGCTGGCGCTGGACCTGAATCCCGACTCGGTCGCCGCCTTGCGCGGCCATCTGGACACGCTGCGCTGCGGCAGGGGCCAACTGCTGCAAAGCGACGCCCTGCGTTATCTGGACACCCAGTCCTCCAGCGCTTTCGACGTCGTATTCCTCGATCCGCCGTTCAACCAGGGCCTGCTGCAGCCCGTTTGCGACCTCCTGGAGAATCGCGGCTGGCTCGCACCCCGCGCCTGGGTCTATACCGAAAGCGAGAACGCGCCCTCCGCGCTCGGTCTACCGGGTAACTGGCGCCTGCACCGCGAGAAGAAAGCCGGCCAGGTGTACTACGCCCTGTGGCAACGCTCGGCCGGGGAATCCTCCGACGCCTGATCGACGGCACACCGATGAACCAGTTCCACTCGCCCGTGACCACTCGCGCCGGCTTCCAGCCGGCCTGGTGGTTGCCGGGGCCACATTTGCAGACCCTATGGTCGCCCTTCTGTCGCAAGCCACCTCGGCTTTCCCGGCAGCGGGAGCGCTTGTGGCTGGACGACGGTGATTTCCTCGACCTGGACTGGCATGGCCCCCACGAAGCCGATGCACCGCTGGTGCTGGCCCTGCACGGTCTGACCGGCTCATCCGGCTCCCTGTACGTGCTTGGCCTGCAGCAGGAGCTGGCCGCTCGCGGTTGGGCCAGCGTCGCCATCAACTGGCGTGGCTGTTCGGGCGAACCCAACCTGCTGCCCCGTGGCTACCACTCGGGTGTCAGCGAGGATCTGGCGACCGCCGTCCAGCACCTGCGCGCCAGCCGCCCGCTCGCACCGCTCTATGCGGTGGGCTATTCGCTGGGTGGCAATGTGCTGCTCAAGTACCTCGGAGAAACCGGCGACGACTGCGGCCTGCAAGGTGCGGTGGCGGTCTCGGTGCCCTACCGGCTGGACCAATGTGCCGACCGCATTGCGCTCGGCTTCTCACGGGTCTACCAGGCTCATTTCATGCGCGAAATGGTGGCTTATGTGAAGAACAAGCAGCAGTCGTTCGCGCATCAGGGCCACGGCGAACACCTGTCCACCCTGGAACGCCTCGGCTCGCTGGAAAACATGCGTACCTTCTGGGACTTCGACGGTCGCATCACCGCGCCACTGCACGGTTTCAGCGATGCGCACGACTACTATCGCCGCGCGTCCAGCCGCTACTACCTGGGCGGAATCCGCATTCCCACCCTGCTGATCCAGTCCGCCGACGACCCCTTCGTCTTCCGCCACAGCCTGCCGGAGGCCCATGAACTTTCGGCCTCGACCCGCATGGAGCTGCATGCGCGGGGCGGCCACGTGGGGTTCATCGAAGGATCGCCGCAGCAGCCCGCCTATTACCTCGAGCGGCGGATTCCGGACTGGCTTGCGAGTCAGACAACGGAGCGCTGAACGCTGGGGCTCAGTGATCGCTGGCCCAGCTGTCGAGCCAGCGCCAGCGATGGGGGAAGCGCGCCTTCAAACCCAGACGGTCCACACGCCAGAACGCCGGCCACTCCCCTTTTACCCGCGCCAGCAAGCGCAGGTTGCGGCTCGGGGCGCTGAATGCCTCGCGCAGCTCCACCGGCACAGGAGCGGCGTCCTCCACCATGCGCACCACCTCGGCAGGCAGCCAGGTGCCGTCCGGTAGGCGCAGCCGGAAAGGCTGGCCTGGAGAGGCATAGACGGCATCCCGCGGGTCGAGATAGACCCAAAGTTCGGCGTCGCCCAGACGCTGCAGGCGCATCAGCGGCGTCCCGGGGCCGACGTTCTCGCCCTCATCCACCAGCACCTCGCTGATCACCCCGGACTCACCAGCCTTCAGCTCCAGCCCATGCAAGCGTGCTTGCAGCCAGTCGCTTTCCAGTCGGCGTTGACGCTCCAGAGTGTCGTCCACCGGTTGCGACTCTCGCCGCTCGAATTGCAGCAGGTCACGCTGGCGTCTGTCCCGCTCGTCCTGGGCCTGCTGCACCTCACCCCGGGTCGCGGCACCGGCGGCGAGCAGCCCGCGCAGGCGTCCCAAGCGATCCTCCGCACTGGCCAGAAGACGCTCCAGGGCCTGACGCTCCTGCTCCGGCAAGGGCCGATTCCCGGCAGGCTGTCGCGCCTGGGCGGCGGAGTCACCGAGCAGGGCAAGTCGACCGCGCCACTCGGGGTTATCCATCTTCACCAGCAACTGGCCGGCCTCGACCCGGTCGCCGGGCCTGGCCAGCACGCGCTCCACCTGTCCAGCCTCCCTCGCCCGCAGCTCGGTGGACGGCAGGTGCAACTGCACCGGCGCCTCGATCAGCCAGAGGCCGAGGAACTCGCGCCCGACCAGGAACAGCAGCGGACTGGTGACCGCGAGCAGGATCAGGTACCAGCGCAGCTTGAAGGCCAGGCGCTTACCGGGTGCGTAGAGCACCTTGAGCCCCTGCTCCTGGGTGGGCTGCTGTTCCTTGGGGCTGGAGAATCGAATCTTCATGGCCTGACTCAACGGGGGAAATGGGTCCAATCCTGCCAGTCGACACCGGTGATACCGGCGGGCTGCAGGCGCGTGCGCCAACGCTCGAGCTGTTCCCGCAACTGCGTGCGCGATGCCCCGGCCCAGGATTCCTCAGCCGGTAGCTGGGGCTCGACACTCTGGGCCAGACGGAAGCGCAGTGCCGGCCAGCGCCGGGCGATGGATTCAGCCAGTTCGGCGCTTCGGGCGGGATTACGGGTGTAGATCATCAGGTCGACCTGCCGCACGCCGCGCTTCGGCAGGGCACAGGGCACGCAGGTCGCGCCGGCAACTGGCTCGGCGAACCAGCGGGGATGGCTGGACAGCTCCAGCGGCCAAGACACGGCCCCGGACACGGCGCCCAAGGTGTCCAGCCAGTCCTGCATGCGGCGGTCGGGCACCGGCCAGCCGAGTTGCTCCACCTCAAGATCCAGATGCAGGGCATCGAACGGCAGCCCCTTGAGCTTGCCGAGCAGATCCAGCAAACCCGGGCGCCCAGCGGGCTCCAGCCAAGCCGGATCACCCAGCAGCAAGGCCACCTGCAAGCCTTGGCCGTGGGCTTCATCAAGGGTGTCCTGCAGTTGCTTGCGCAGGGCCGGGATGTCGGCCACCTGCCCAGCATCGAGCCCCAGGTACAGTCGCGTCATGCCGGCGCGGCGCAGTTCGCGCAGCTCCGCGTGACGAGTCGCGGGATTCAGCAATGCCCCGCTTTTCCACAGGTAAACACCCGGACTCCAGCCCGTCGAGCCGACGCCCTTCGGCGCCGCCCCAACCACACCCAGGGCCGTCCAGTCGAGACGCTGCGGCCCCAGCAGGCCAGCCAGGGCCTGGTCATCGTCGACAAACAGTCGCAGAGCCGCTTCGCGCAGCCAGGCAGCGTGCCAAGCGGCAATCAGGCGCAATCCGCTGTTGTAGCGCTCCAGTTCCACAGCCAGTTCCTCGGCCGCGCTCTCGGAAACCGAGCGCTCGGCGCGCAGCCGCTGCTCCCGCAGGGCCTGGTCTGAAACGGCTAACTGCTCGCGCTCTCGATCCAGGTCCAGCGCTGCCTGGCGTTGGGCCTGCAGGGTTTGCCCAAGGGACTGGAGCAATTGCTGGCGCTCGGCCTCCAGCTGCGCCAGGGCAGCTTGATGGCGCGCCTCACCTTCGCGATTGCGGGCCCGGCCGTAGTTCATCAGGTCGAAGGGCGCGGACAGACTGAGGGCGGCCACCAGCCCGTCGCCGCTCTTGCTAGCGCCGCTGCGTGACTCGTAGCTCTGCGCAACGCTGAAGCTTGAGTCGACGCTCTCGTACCAGGGCGATTGACGATTGCGCTCGGCGTGGCGCAGTTCGTCCTGTTTCTCTTGCAAGCTCGGGTGACCCTCCAGGGCCTGACGCCAATTGGACAACGGCAGCACTTGCGTTGACAGCGATTCCGCTTCGGCCTGTTGACCAGGGCCGATCTCCATACCCGCCAACCCGGCCAGGCTGGCACGGGTGTCTTCCACCAGGAGCGCGCTCTGCCGGCAACGCTGCTGGAGACCCTGCCACTGGCCGTCCAGCAATCGCGCCTGCGAAGGCAGCAGCCAGCCGCCCTGCTGACGCCGGGCCAGGCGCTCACGAGCCGCCTGGGATGCAGGCAGCAGCCCCTTGCACCAGCGCTCTTCCTGCTCGGCGCGCCACCAGTCGGCGTAGGCGCTGCGCAAGGCCAGCCGTTGCTCCGCCAGGCGCAACAGGCGCTGCGCCTGCTGCCGCTGCTGCTCAAGCTCCACCGCCGATACGGCCTGCACTTGTCGACGCAGGCTGCCAAGCAGCGGGTGGCGCAGGCCGAGGGCCAGGTCACGCCCGTAATAGTCGTCACGCAGATCTTCGGTCACCAGTTCGTGATAGTGCCCGGTACTGCCGGAGCCGAACCACTGCCAGCCCGCCTCGGCTTCGCGCTGTTCCTTGAGTGCATCCAGCGCCCGCAGCTCGGCCGCCTTGGCCTGCAGCACGGCCCCGTCTTCGGCGCGGTCCAGCACCTGGGCCAACGGCAGCACTTCGGCCCGGACCATGCCGGCGGCCAGCAGCAGTGTGCAGAAAAGAAATGGACGAATCATGAACTCAGAACCTCTTGGCCCTGCGCAGCACCCACCAGGGCGCCATGCTGGTTTCCTCATGGCCGCGACGCAGGGCCTCGTTGAGCATGGCCACCGCGCTCCACATGCGCATGACCAGCATGAACAGCGGGAAGACGAAGACCACGGGGAACAATCGCAGGTCCAGGCGCGGCCGCTCGGACACCAGGGCCAGCATGGCCACATAGAGCAACAGCGTCATGCCCAGATAGACCAGGTAGATGAGGGCGGCCAGGGCCAGGAAGCGCGGCCAGGGCAGCACCAGGGGCCCGGCCAGGCAATAGCCGGCGATGATGAAAGGCAGTACCAGCTGGAAGAAGAAGCCGGTGATCAGGGTCATCAGGAAGTTCGGCCAACCCAGCAGTCGCGGATTGAAGCTGTGGCGATGCTTGCGGATGTAGAGGAAGTACAGGTCACCGTCCCAGCGCAGGCGCTGCTTGAGGAACTGCAGGAAGGTCACGGGGGCGTCGGTATGGCCGATGGCGCCGGGCTCGAAGGGAATTCGCAGAGGCCTGCGGCCGAAGTAGTTCTTGATCCGCAGGGTGATGTCGAGGTCTTCCGCGGTGTGGGTGTCCCAGCCGCCGATCTTGTCGAGGAAACTGCGGCGAAACGCGCCGAACGCGCCGGATACGTTATTCACCAGGTTCCATTCGCTGAGACCGATCTTGGCCATATGGATCGACAGCTGATACTCCAGCGCCTGCATGGCGGTGGTGAGCGAAGCCCGGGCATTGCGCACGCGAAGGCTTCCTGCCACGGCCGGAACGTCCGGGTCGGCGAAATGACGGACCATCTGGCTGACCATGTCGTTGTCGAAGGAGGTGTCACCGTCCAGGGCCATCACCACTTCGCCGGTGCAGTGCGCCAGCCCTGCGTTCAGGGAGGAGACCCGGCCGCCGCGCTGCCACTTGGCAATGGGTCGCAACAGGCGTCGCGGATAGAGCTGCGGATCGACGCGAAAGTCCCGCACGGCCTGCATGGTGGGCTGGTTCACGGCAGCTCCGTCAACCACCGGAATCATCTCGATGTAGCCGGGGTAGGTCTGCTCGCACAGGCTGCGCAGGGTCGTCTGGACGTCCCGACCCTCGCTGTAGCAGGTGATGATGCAGGACACCCGCGGCCGATAGGTGCTCTGCTGGGGCAACTCGAATGGCTTGCGGACGAACCAGCGCAGGACGCCGATCAGCACCAGCAGGTTGAGCGGCAGCTCCAGCAGCAGGAAGGCCGGCAGCAGCATGAAGGCACCCTGCAGAATGCCATCGCTCCTGGCGAACTCGCCGAGGAGCAGCAGCCACTGCTCGACAAAGGCTTCCATGCTCAGCCCAACTGTCCGCCCAGACGCGCCAGCAGCAGGGCAGCGTCTTCCTGGTCCTGCTGATCATCAGGAGCCGTGAAGACGGCCAACCGCACCTCGATGGGCGTCGCCTGTCCGGCGGTCAGGCGTTCCGCGCCCTTGATCAGGCGCTTGCGCACCACCTCCAGGCCGATGGCATCGGTGTGCGGCATCAGCAGCCAGAGCACCTCCTCGCTCAGCCGGCAACAACGATCGGTTTCCCGCACGGCTTCCTGCAGGCGCTCCACCAGCCCGTCCACCAGCGCGTGGCCGCGCATCTCGCCGAGTTGGGAGAGGGTTTCCAACAGGTTGACGAAACGCAGACCGAGTAGGGAGAAGGCCGGCTCCCGGTGCCGTCGCGTCAGTTGCAGCTGCCAGTTCAGCAGCTCGAAGAAGGCCTGGCGTGGCAACAAGTTGAGGCTGCCGAAGCGCTCGAGGTTCGTCGCCCCGGCGCCAAAGCCTTCCCGGCATCTCAGGCGCCCGGCCTCGGCCAGGCGGAAGTGGCGTATCTCGCGCACGCGCAGCTTGTCGGGCGCGTGGGATTGGCCGCAGTCCAGGCAGCGCGCATCCACGGCGGCATCGACGAAAAAGGCCTGGCAGTTGCGGCAGCGGTAGTTCTCCAGCGGACGGTCGTAGTCGCTGCCAATATGGCGAAGACGGGTCAGGCAGTTCGGGCAGAGCAGCACGCCTTCCTTGAGGAAGTGTTCCTGGGGGCCGACGTGCCCGCAGGTGAAGCAATGCAGCGAAGGCTGGCGACCGATGTCCAGGGCCTGGCACTCGGGACAGACATCCACGTAATTGAGGCGGCCCGAGCCACAGCTGGTGCACAAACGCAGCCTGTCCTGCAGCTCCCCCTCCTCCAGCCAGCCCTGCTGGCTCATCAGCTGTAGCCAGGAGAATTGATTGATGGTCTCTTCGTTGCCCAGGACTTCCATCAGCGGATAGCGGTAGTGCTGGGGCACGCCGGCATCACGCACTGCAAGGACTTCACCACGTGAGCGCAGCCAGAGCCACGCCATCACCCGTTCCTCGAAGCGTTCCGGGGCGGCTCCGCGATTGAAAAGGCCAAAGCGCTCGCGCCAGAGGCGCCAAAGGGGCGTGATCGCACCAGGGTCGGCCGGCGGCGGGCCGTCACCCAGGGCAATGCACCAGGGATCCTGGTCCTGGCAGCAGTAAATCAGACTGAAGCGATAGCGAGGATCGAGGCGCAGGCTCCGCAAGGCCTGGCCCGCCTGCGCGCCCGGCAGGTCGACCAACAGCACATCGGCTTCGGAATCGGCCTGCAGGCTCGCAAGATCGGTGTAGCGTTCCAGCTCAATGCCAGGGAATCGATACGAACCAGCGCCAAGTAACGCAATCCTGGGTGTAGTTCTGGACATGGATAAAACTCAAGCATTCCTTGGCTCAATTTTCTCACTATAGACGCGCCCCTTCGCCTTAACACGCGTCAATGTTTCCTCGATCAGCTCGGTACCACCTGCTCCAGTGGTACATACAGTTTCTCGTACAGGGCCTTGACCGCAGGCTGGGCTTCGGGCGCGAGGTAGCCACCTTCCAGCGCCAGCACCTGGTAGATGCCACGGCGCAGCAGTTCCTGGCTGAGGTCGGCGGCATCGCCTCGGGTGGTACAGAGGAAGCGCACCCAGGAGGTGACGATGATCCAGCTGTTGAGGGTCAGGGCTTCAACCTGGGCAGGACTCATCAGCAGGATGCCGGCGCCGACGAAGCCGCGGTAGATGCCCTGGGCATGATCCAGGCAGCGCTGGGCGAACAGGCGATAGCGCGCGGCAAGCTCGGCATCTGATTCCAGCAGGTGTTCCAGGTCCCGGTGCAGGAAGCGGAAATCCCACATGGCCGCCAGCAGCGACTCCAGGTAGAAGGTCTTGTCTTCCACCGTCACCGGGCGACCTTCCGGCAGGCGCAGGAAGCTGTCCACCCGCGCCTCGTAGAGTCCGAACAGCTCGGCGATGATCTCCTGCTTGTTGCGGAAGTGGTAATAGAGGTTGCCCGGCGACATGCCCAGGTGAGCGGCGATGTGGTTGGTGGTGACGTTGCGCTCGCCCTGGGTGTTGAACAGCCCGAGGCTCTCCAGAACGATACGGTCGCGGGTCTTGGGTCTTGGGGACATCAGGTGGAAATTCCTGCAAATCGATGGAACGCGGCGAGCGCTAAAGGTACACCGCAAGACGCTCCGGAAACACCCGGTGTTACCGGGACCCGACACGCCCAGCTTTTCGATGGGCTGCCGGCGGACGGGTCACAGGGCAAGCTAATTTGACAGATTAGAGCAATTGCTCTAAAAATCCAGCGACATCACAAGAACAGAGCCTTACCGTATCCGTACAGCGGATGCGAACGGCTCGTCCGGAGCCGCCGAGGAGCAGCGCCATGGTCGCCGACATCGCTTACCTGCAACAGACCCAGCAGCAGATCAGCCAACTGGAGTCCCTCTTCCAGCGCCAGCGCGAAGCCTTTCGCGCCAACCCCATGCCCAGCGCCGCGCAGCGCATCCAGTGGTTGAAGGCGCTGCGCGACCTCCTGTTCACCGAGCAGGACGCCCTGATCGCCGCCATCTCCCAGGATTTCAGCAACCGCTCAGCGGATGAGACGCTGCTCGCGGAGATCATGCCCAGCCTCCAGGGCATCCACTACGCCAGCAAGCGCATCCGCAAGTGGATGAAGCCTTCCCGTCGCAGCGTCGGCATGGCGTTCCAACCGGCTTCGGCCAAGGTGGTCTACCAACCGCTGGGTGTCGTCGGCGTCATCGTGCCGTGGAACTACCCGCTGTTCCTGGCCATCGGCCCACTGGTGGGCGCGTTGGCGGCGGGCAACCGGGTGATGATCAAGATGAGCGAATCCACCCCGGCCACCGCCCAGCTGCTGCAGGATCTGCTGGCGCGCGTCTTCCCTGAAGACCTGGTCGCCGTAGTCCAGGGCGAGGCCGAGGTCGGCGTGGCGTTCTCCCGCCAGCCCTTCGATCACCTGCTGTTCACCGGCGCAACCAGCATCGGCAAGCACGTGATGCGCGCCGCCGCCGAGAACCTGACCCCGGTAACCCTGGAACTGGGCGGCAAGTCGCCGGCCATCGTCTCCGCCGACGTGCCCCTGACCGACGCCGCCGAGCGCATCGCCTTCGGCAAGACCATGAACGCCGGTCAGACCTGCGTGGCCCCGGACTACGTCCTGGTTCCGGAAGACCGCGTCGACGGCTTCGTCGAGGCCTATCGCCAGGCCGTGAAGGGCTTCTACCCGCAGCTGACCGACAACCCCGACTACACCGCCATCATCAATGACCGCCAACTGGGCCGCCTCAAGGGCTACCTGACCGACGCCGAAGCCAAGGGCGCGCGTCTGGTCCCGCTATTCCCCGAAGCCCAGGGCCGTCGCCTGCCACACACCGTCGTGCTGGGCGCGACCGACGACATGAAGCTGATGCAGGAGGAGATCTTCGGCCCGCTGCTGCCCATCGTCCCCTATCGCGCCATCGACGATGCCTTCGCCTACATCAACGATCGTCCGCGCCCGCTGGCCCTCTACTACTTCGGCTATGGCAAGGCCGAACAGCAGCGCGTGCTGCACGAGACCCATTCCGGTGGCGTGTGCCTGAACGACACACTGCTCCATGTGGCCCAGGACGATATGCCCTTCGGTGGCATCGGCCCGTCCGGCATGGGCCACTATCACGGCCATGAAGGCTTCCTGACCTTCAGCAAGGCCAAGGCGGTGTTCATCAAGCAGCGCTTCAATGCCGCGAAGCTGATCTACCCGCCCTACGGCAAGGCCATCCAGAAGCTGGTCTTCAAACTTTTCGTCCGCTGAACCGGGCCTTCGCAGGCAGATAACAAGAATGAGCGAAACCATCCTCGACGCGCCGGGGCTCTCCCGGCGCAACCTGCTCAAGGTCGGCCTGTTCGGCTCGGCCTTTCTCGCCACCGCCGGAGTGACCGCCAGCCTCACCGGCTGCTCGGCCAGCGTACCCGCCAGCGGTTTTGCCGTGCTGCGGGACTCCGACCTTCCCTTCCTGCGCGCGCTGGTGCCGGTGATGGTGGACGGCGCCGTATCCATCGAACAACTCCCGGCGGCGGTGACTGGCACCCTGCAAAGCCTGGATTACGCCCTGCACCGTCTATCGCCGGAAATGCTCAAGCTGACCCTGCAGCTCTTCGACGTGCTCGCCCTGCCGGTCACCCGTGGCCCGCTGACTGGCGTCTGGGGCAGCTGGGAGAAGGCCAGCGCCCAGGACGTCCGCGACTTCCTCACGCGCTGGGAAAACAGCTCCATCGGCCTGCTGAAGATGGGCCACGCGTCGCTGCTGCAACTGGTGATGATGGCCTGGTACGGCCGGCCGGAATCCTGGGCCCACTGCGGTTACCCCGGCCCGCCCAGCGTGTGATCCACGCCCATAACGACAAGAATTCGCTCGAGACCCTGACATGCCTGTACCCGATCTGTTCGCCGAAGGCCTCGCCCGCGGCTGGAAAACCCACAACGGCTCGCGACTGGAGCAAGACCTGACCCTGGAAGCCGACGTTGCGATCGTCGGCAGCGGCGCCGGCGGTGGCACCACCGCGGAAATCCTCAGTGCTGCAGGCTTCAAGGTGTTGCTGATCGAAGAAGGCCCGCTCAAGACCAGTTCCGACTTCAAGATGCAGGAGGCCGAGGCCTACCCGAGCCTCTACCAGGAAGGCATCGGCCGCATGACCAAAGATGGCGCCATCACCATCCTGCAGGGCCGCGCCGTGGGCGGCACCACGCTGGTGAACTGGACATCCAGCTTCCGCACCCCCGACCTGACACTGCAGCACTGGGCCAGCGAACATGGTGTTAAGGGGCTATCGGTGGCCGAGATGGCGCCCTGGTTCGAGAAGATGGAACAGCGCCTGGGCGTCGCGCCCTGGGCGATTCCGCCCAACCCGAACAACGATGTGATCCGCCTTGGCTGCGAAAAGCTCGGGCTGCACTGGAAGGTGATTCCGCGCAATGTGCGCGGTTGCTGGAACCTCGGTTACTGCGGCATGGGCTGCCCGACCAACGCCAAGCAGTCGATGCTGGTCACCACTATTCCCGCCACCCTGGAAAAAGGTGGCGAGCTGCTCTATCTGGCCCGTGCCGAAAAACTGCTGATCGAGGGCGACAAGGTCACCGGCATCGAATGCCTCGGCCTGGACGAGCGCTGTGTGGCACCCACAGGCCGCAAGATTACCGTCAAGGCGCGCCATTATGTGCTGTCCGGCGGCGGCATCAACACCCCCGGCCTGCTCCTGCGCTCCAATGCACCGGACCCGTACGGCCGCACCGGCAAGCGCACCTTCCTGCATGTGGTGAACTTCTCCGCCGCGCAGTTCGAGCGGGTGATCAACCCCTTCTACGGCGCGCCGCAGTCGATCTATTCCGACCATTTCCAGTGGGATGACGGCGCCACCGGACGCATGTCCTACAAACTCGAAGTGCCGCCACTGCAGCCCGCGCTCACCAGCACCCTCCTTGGCCGTTTCGGCGTCGACAATGCGCTGCGCATGGAACAGCTGCCGCACACCAACGTGATGCTGGCCCTGATGCGCGACGGCTTCCACCCGGACAGCGCCGAGGGCACGGTGGAGCTGCGCGGCGACGGCAGCCCGGTGCTCGACTACCGCATGACCGACTACACCTGGGACGGCATTCGCCGGGCGTACCACGTCATGGCCGAGATCCAGTTCGCCGCAGGGGCCCGCGCGGTACTGCCCATGCACAACGACGCCGACTACGTGAAGACCCTGGCCGAAGCCCGCAGCCTGATCGACAGCCTGCCGCTGGAGCTCTACCGCGCCCGCCTGGGTAGCGCCCACGTGATGGGCGGTTGCGCCATGGGCGAGGACCCGAAGCAGGCAGTGACCGACAGCCTGGGCCGGCACCATCAGTTGGCCAACCTGTCGATCCACGACGGCTCGCTGTTCCCCACCAGCATCGGCGCCAACCCGCAGCTGTCGGTCTATGGCCTGACGGCTAAGCTGGCCAGTGACCTGGCCGAGCGGCTGGGCAAGGTGTAACGGCTCCCCGCGAGGACAGGCCCCATGGACAAGTTCCTCTCCGCCCTGCTGATCGTCGCCGGCATCATTCACCTGCTGCCGATCAGCGGCCTGCTCGGGGCTGAACGACTGGCGGCGCTCTACGGCGTGCCATTCAGCGAGCCCAACCTGCTGATCCTGATGCGCCACCGTGCGGTGTTGTTCGGCCTGCTCGGCGCGCTGCTGGTCTGGGCGGCCTTTCGTCCGGCGCTGCAATCTGCAGCCATCCTGGGCGGGCTGGTGAGTGTGCTGTCGTTCCTGCTGCTGGCCTGGCTTACGCCTGGCTACAATGCCGCGCTGCGCAAGGTGGTGATCGCCGATTGGGTAGCGCTGGCCTGCCTGGCAGTGGCCATCCTGCTCTGGCTACTGCGCCGGCCGGGGTCGACCGGATGAGCGCACTTCTTGGCCGCGCGGTTTCGCTGCGCTACCATCCGATTCCCTTTCGGTCCCCTGCCAGGACGTCGCGATGAACCGAGTGTTGTATCCGGGCACTTTCGACCCCATCACCAAGGGTCACGGCGATCTGATCGAACGCGCTTCGCGCCTGTTCGATACCGTGATCATCGCCGTTGCCGCGAGCCCGAAGAAGAATCCGCTGTTCAGCCTGGAGCAGCGTGTGGAGCTGGCGCGCGAAGTCACCAAACACCTGCCGAACGTCGAAGTGGTGGGCTTCTCCACCCTGCTGGCGCACTTCGTCAAGGAGCAGAACGCCAATGTGTTCCTGCGTGGTCTGCGCGCCGTTTCGGACTTCGAGTACGAATTCCAACTGGCCAATATGAACCGCCAGCTGGCACCGGACGTGGAGAGCATGTTCCTCACTCCGTCGGAACGGTATTCCTTCATCTCCTCCACGCTCGTGCGTGAAATAGCGGCCCTGGGCGGCGATATCAGCAAGTTCGTCCATCCGGCTGTCGCTGCGGCATTGGCCGAGCGTTTCAAACGCTGAGCACGGGCTTCTGCTGAAGGCTCGCAAGAGCCTCGCCCCGCACCCCTGGCGATCGGCGCGTGCGTCGATCGCGGCAATCCGGCACAATTCCGCTAATTTCTGTTAAAGGCCGCCGCTGCATGGCGACGGCAGGAGTTGTTCCCATGTCCCTCAAGATCACCGACGACTGCATCAATTGCGACGTCTGCGAACCCGAGTGCCCGAACGGCGCGATCTCCCAGGGCGAAGAGATCTACGTGATCGACCCCAACCTGTGCACTGAATGCGTCGGCCACTACGATGAACCCCAGTGCCAGCAGGTCTGCCCCGTCGACTGCATTCCGCTCGACGAAACCCATGTCGAAAGCAAGGATGAGCTGATGCAGAAGTACCTGAAGCTCACCGGCAAGGTCTGATCCATGGGCCGCCCGGTACGCGGCGCCTACCGTGGCGCGCTGCTGGCGTCGCTGCTCCTGCTCGCGAGCGTGTCCCAGGCCGCCGAACCGGGCCGCGCAGCAGTTGCCACGCCCCATCCGTCTGCCACGGTAGCCGGCCTGGAAACCCTGGCGCAGGGCGGCAACGCCTTCGATGCCGCAGTCGCCATCAGCGCCGCACTGGCAGTCGCTGAACCTTACGGCTCCGGCCTCGGCGGCGGCGGTTTCTTCCTGCTCCGCAAGGGCGGCGACAAGCCCACCTATCACTTCCTCGATGCCCGCGAACGCGCCCCCCTGGCCGCTAATGCACGCCTGTATGTCCGCGACGGCAAGGTGGACCCGGCCCTGTCCCTCAATGGCCCGCTGGCCGCCGCCATTCCCGGCTTGCCTGCCGCCCTGGCGGACCTCGCCGGCCGCTACGGCCGCTTGCCCCTGGCCGACAGCCTGACACCAGCCATCCGCCTGGCCCGTGACGGCATCTCGGTGGATCGGATTTACCGCGAGCGCGCCTCCTGGCGACTGTCGTCCATGCGCGACGACCCGGAAACGGCGCGGCTGTTCCTCGACCACAAGGGTGAAATCCCGGAAGAGTTCAGCCTGCTGCGCCAGCCGGAACTGGGCAACACCCTCGAACGCATCGCCCGTTACGGCAAGGCCGGCTTCTACAGCGGCCTCACCGCCGAAAGGCTGGTGCAGGGCGTGAACGCCGCCGGCGGCATCTGGAGCCTGCGCGACCTGGCCGAATACAAAACCGTGGAACGCCAGCCGATCCGCTTCGGCCTTGTCGATGGTCGTGAGCTGATTGGCGCCCCGCCGCCCTCCGCCGGCGGCATCGCGCTGGCCCAGAGCCTGGCCATGTTGCAGGAACTGCCCTGGCGCAAGGCCGACCGCGTGCAGCGCACCCATTACGTGGTGGAAGTCCTGCGCCGCGCCTATCGCGACCGTGGCCTGCTCGGCGACCCGGATTTCGTCGCCATTCCCCAGACCAAGCTGCTCGACGCCAGTTACCTGAAAGACCTCGCCAAGGGTATCGACGCCCGCCGCGCCACCCCGAGCAGCAGCCTGCCGCCGTCGCCACCCTTGCATGAAGGCGACCACACCACACACTTCGCCGTCATCGACAAGGACGGCAACGCGGTGGCCGCCACGCTGTCCATCAACCTGCCCTTCGGCGCCGCGTTCACCGTGCCCGGCACCGGCGTTCTGCTGAATGACGAGATGGACGATTTCGCGGCGAACCCCGAAGGCGCCAATGCTTACGGCCTTGCCGCCAGCCAGGCCAATGCGGTGGGCTCCGGCAAACGCCCGCTCTCGTCCATGAGCCCGACCTTCATCGAGAGCGAAGGAGAATTCGCCGCCTTCGGCACCCCGGGCGGCAGCCGGATTCCCAGCATGGTGCTGTTGTCAGTGCTGGAGTATCTGGATGGTCAGCCAGTGAACCGCTGGCCAGCGGTGGCGCGCTATCACCACCAGTACCTGCCGGACCAGATCGAGCACGAACCGGGCGCCTTCAGCAGCAGCGAAACCGCCGAACTGCGCGCTCGCGGCTACAGCCTCAAGGCGCTGGAACGCAACTACGGCAACCAGCAGGTGCTGTTCTGGAACAAGGCCAAGGGCAGCCTCGAAGCGGCCAGCGACCCACGCGGCCTCGGCCTATCCGAAATCCTCGACATCGAGAAGTTGAAGTAGGAGCGAATTCATTCGCGAAGGGCCGCCCCAGCGGCCCGTTGCCCCAAGCCAGCACAAGGGGTCCGCATTGCGAATGAATTCGCGCCCACGAGAATAGGGCCTCCCTTCAGGACAGCCGCTCTCCTTCCAGCACGATCAACGCCTCGTCATCCTGCTCCAGCCGCCGCAGCTCGCGGAACAGCAACTGTCCTTCACCCAGCATCATCACGTTGCGAAGGCTCTGGAAGATCCGACTGGCATAACCCAGATCGTTCATCAGGGAACTGGTCATCAGGCCATCCAGCTCGCCACTGCGCACCGAATTGAACAGCCGGGTACGGAAGCTGCCATCGAAGGTCGCGGCCTTTCCGTCCAGCCAGGCCAGGCGCTCGTTCCAGGCCTGCTCCGGCAGGTCGGAACGGCCCAGCTCGCGCAGCTCATGAAGCATCGCCAGCAGGTGGCGACGCAGGTCCACGTAGGCATCACGCAAGGGCGACGGTTCCTGGTCCAGATAGCGGCCGAGGTTCTTCTGCAGATGCTTGGCATCCTTCACCGCATCCACCAGTTGCAACGCAGCCAGTTGGCAACTGACCCAGAACTGCTGATGCGCTTCGTCCAGAGGCAGGTCGAGTCGGCCCATGAAGCTCAGCAGATCGCCGTACACACCCTTGATATGCCGCTGGTAGAGCGCTTCCGCATCCAGATGATGGCGCTCCGGCCGGGCCTGCAGCAGGCGCTCGTCGCCTTGCGCCTTGGCCAGTTGATCCACCGGTAGATAGAGCGCGTGACAGATCACCTCCATGCTCAAGCGCCCGAGATGGCGCAGCTCGCGCACCACGGCACTCGCGGCGGCATCCACCGAGTCCAGCGCGCGTTCGTTGAGGTAGCGCGCCCGTGTACGCAGCAGCTCCTCCGGCCCGGCGGCCAGCTCGGTGATCAACACCTGGGGCTCTTCGCGCTCCGGCAACCAGCGCACCAGCCAGTGTGCGAGACGCTCCTGAAGCGGCCAGAACAACAGCACCCCCATGGCGTTGATCAGGCTATGGAACATGGCCAGCTGGATCAGCTCGTTGTCGCCCAGCCCGGTGAGACCGGCGATCCGATCGACCAGCCAGCTCAATGGCCCCAACAAGATGAAAGCCAGGCTGCAGGTGACCACGTTGAACAGCACATGGGCCAGCGCCAGCCGCTGTCCACTGCGGTTGCCGCCGAGGGAGCCCACGAAGGCCGTGGTGACGCTGCTGCCGACGTTGGAGCCGATGGCGATGGCGAACCCCTGGGCCAGGTCCAGCTGACCACCTGCCAGGGCCGCCAAGGTCAGCATCAGGGTCGCGTGGCTGGATTGCAGCACCACGGTCACCAGCAACCCCACCAGGGCGAATAGCAGGCTACCCATCAGCCCTTCCGCCTGGTAAGCGGTGAAGTCGAGGCCGTCGCCGAAACTGGAGAAACCGTCCTTGATCTGGTCGATCCCGAGGAAGATGAAGGCAATGCCGAGAACGATGCGTCCGGCGGCCTTGCTCTTCTCACCCAGGAAGCCACCGAGGACGCCGAATACCAGCAGCGGCAGCGCCAGCGGGCTCAGGCTGAGGTTCTGCCCCGCCAGGGCCAGCAGCCAGATGCCGCTGGTAGCCCCCAGGTTGGCGCCAAAGAGGATGGCGATGCCGCCGGCGAGCTGGATCAGCCCGGCACTGATGAAGGCGATGGTAAGCAGCGACACCAGCGTGCTGGATTGCAGCAGCAAGGTGCCGCTGATGCCGAACATCAGCCCCTTGAAGTTGGTGGAGGTGCTGCTGGCCAGCAGTTGCTCGAGTTTGCTGCCGGCGAGTTGGCGTAGCCCCTCTTCCAGGCACTGCATCCCGAACAGGAACAGCGCGAGACCGGCACAGAGTTCCAGCCAGCCGGAGCTGAACCAGAAGCTCAACGCCAAGCCGATGGTGGCCAGGATGAGCAAGACGATGCGGGAGTAGTGCTTCACAGGCGGTATTCCTTCACCAGACACAGCCCAGCTATTACCCGATGCGGCCGCCAATCGGCAACCCGTACGGTGCCCCGAAAACGCCGACGGCCCCGAAGAGGGGCCGTCGCGATGGAGCCGCAGGAAGGGATCAGTCTCGCTGGTAACCGCTTATGGTGCAGCCCAGGCAGCGCACGAAGGCCTCTCTGCCCGGCTCGACAACCAGCGCATTGGCCGCATCCTCGACATTACCGCCCAGAGCGGAGAACGGCAGGCTGATGATGAACAGGCCTGCGCCGATCACGGTGGCACCGATCAGCAGCGGGCGGGCGATCAGGATGTCACCGGCCATGCTGTAACCGCTGGGGGCATTGGCGGTGTACATCGGGTCGCCGCTGACATTTTCCTGTACCACTTCCGCATTAGCCGGCAGCGCCAGCAGGCCAGTGGTCAGCGCCAGGACAGCAGCGGTTGTGCGGAGCAGGTTCATACGGGCGATCCTTCAGATAGTGGTGTACGAAAAACTATAACAGCGCATGGCACATTGGCAGCGTGACGGCCTTCAATCGCCATTGAAAGCGTAGTCGGGTTTTTTCGGCACGTAAGGACGGTAGAAGGCCAGCAATTGGCGCAGATCGGCCTGCTCGTCGCCGGTGGTGTAGAACGGCTGACCGAGCACCACCCGGCGATTGACGTAATCCAGGGCCGCCGGCACCACCGGCACGTCAGCCCCACGGGCGATGTGGTAGAAGCCCATCTTCCAGCGCTCCACTCGCTTGCGGGTGCCTTCAGGCGAGATCACCAGCATGAACTCGCGGCTCTCGCGGAAGCGTTCCACGGCCTGCTCCACCATGTTGAGTTTCAGGTGGCGATGGATCGGCACGCCGCCCCAGCGCTGCATCAGCCCCGCAAAAGGCCAACGGAAGATGGTGTGTTTGCCGAACCAGCGGGCATTCAGGCGCAGCACGAACTTCACCGCGAGGAACAGCACGAAGTCCCAGTTGGAAGTGTGGTGGGCGCCGATGATCACGAACTTGTCGAGTGGCGGCAGGCGCCCTTCGATGCGCCAGCCCATCAGGCGCAGCAATCCGTGGCCGATCGCTTCAGCAAAGGGATTGCGGGGCAGATAATTACCGTACATGGAACAGACTTCTTTCTTGTTATACGAATGCTCGACGCCGAGTCTGGCGACCCGGCGAGGGATTAGCGTTGGCAGCGCGGACAGTAGACGCTGGCGCGCTGGCCCAGGCGGACTTCCCGCAGGGTCGAGCCGCACTGCTTGCAGAACTCACCCGCGCGGCCGTAGACGAACAGCTCCTGCTGGAAGTACCCCGGCTTGCCGTCACCGCCTACGAAGTCGCGCAGCGTGGTACCACCACACTCGATGGCTTGCGCGAGGATGCGTTTGATCTCCTCGGCCAGTTTCAGGTAGCGCGCCCGCGAAATGGTGCCCGCTTCGCGGCGCGGGTCGATCCCGGCGGCGAACAGCGCCTCGGTGGCGTAGATGTTGCCGACCCCGACCACCACGGCGTTATCCATGATGAAGGGCTTCACCGCCATGCTGCGGCCACGGGAGAGCTGGAACAGGCGGTCGCCGTCGAACAGCCCGGTCAGCGGTTCCGGCCCCAGGTGACGCAGCAGTTCGTGGTTGAGCGGATCGTCGCTCCAGAGCAGCGCGCCGAAGCGACGTGGGTCGGTGTAGCGCAGGGCCATGCCCGACTCCAACTCGATATCCACATGCTCATGCTTGGCCGCTTCCAGCCCTGCTTCCACCAGGCGCAGGCTGCCGGACATGCCGAGGTGGCTGATCAGGGTGCCGACCTCGGCCTGCAGCAACAGGTACTTGGCGCGCCGCTCCACCAGCAGGATGCGCTGGCCGGACAGGCGCACATCGAGGTCTTCGGGAATCGGCCAGCGCAAACGGCGCTCACGCACGATCACCCGGCTGACTCGCTGGCCTTCGAGGAAGGGCGCAATTCCACGACGGGTAGTTTCGACTTCGGGTAATTCAGGCATCGGAATCTCGGTACTCGGTCGCGGCTCAGCTCACGCCAAGCTCGCGGATGCTTTCCTTGAGGTTCTCGAAGTCGTACTCCGACAACCCGACATAGTCCAGCACCTGCGCGCGAATGCTCATCCACTCGTAATCCTCTGGCTGGTTGCCCAGCACCAGGTGAGAGGCACAGATGTGCTCGGCCATCTTGAGGATGGCCAGCAGTGTCTTGAGCTGGGCATCGCGAGCGGAATCGTCGGTGAAGATCGACAGTGCGTTGTGGTGGTTGGCGATGGCTTCGCAGAGATGCTCCGGCAAGCGCCAGGAGCGCGCCGTGAAGAAGCCGACCACGGCATGGTTGGTATTCAGCAGGCGATTCTCGGTGTCCACCACGCGACGCTCGGGGCCTGCACTGGCGTAGGCCTCTTCCAGCACCATCATGTAGTTGGGGAAGCGCTTGAGCATCAGCGGGATGCCGCAATTGTGGAACAGGCCAAGGGCATAGGCCTCGTCGGCCGACTGGTAACCGATGCGCTTGGCCAGCGTCAGGCTGGTCATCGCGACGTCCTGGGCGGTGTCCCAGAAGCGATTCAGGGTAAGGATGGTCTCATCGCTCATTTCGCCCTTGATCGACTGCGCATTGATCAGGTTGATCACCGTGTTGCAGCCGAGCAGGTTCACCGCCTGCTGGATCGAGGCGATGCGGTTGGTCAGGCCGAAAAAGGGCGAATTGACGATCTTCAGCAGCGCGCCGGACAGGCCCGGGTCCTGGCTGATCAGGCGGGCGATGGACTTCAGGTCCGGGTTGGGCATGACCTGCTCCATTTGCAGGTCGACCATGATCTGAGGTTGCGGCGGCACACTGATGCCCTGCAGGACCTGACGGATCTGATCTGCGGATAGTTCTTGAGCCATGGGAATGAGAGAGAAGTTTGACCGAGTCGACAGTCTACCCGGTTGCACCAATCACTTGCTCGGGATTTCCAGGCATTTTCCGACCATCGTGCCAGGTCGCCTGCAGCACCGCCGGGCGGCCCCCGGAGCCTGCGCGGGCTGGGGTATAATCCCCGCCTTTTTTCCGGAGAGCGACACATGTCCCTGCCCAGCCTGCGCCTCAAAGCCAACGCCGATCGACGCCTGCGCGCCGGCCACCTGTGGGTCTACAGCAACGAAGTGGACGTGGTCGCCACCCCGATGAACCTCTTCCAGCCGGGCGACCAGGCCATCCTCGAAGCCGCTGGCGGCAAGCCCCTGGGCGTGGTCGCCATTTCGCCGAACAACCTGATCTGCGCCCGCCTGGTGTCCCGTGACATCAAGCACAGCCTGGACAAGTCCCTCCTGGTGCATCGCATCAACGTCGCCTTGAGTCTGCGCGAGCGCCTCTTCGACAAGCCCTTCTACCGCCTGGTCTACGGCGACTCCGACCTGCTGCCGGGCCTGGTGGTGGACCGCTTCGGCGATCACCTGGTGGTGCAACTTGCTTCCGCCGCCATGGAGCGCAACAAGGACGCCGTGCTCGACGCCCTGGTGCAGGTCCTCAAACCTCGCGGCGTGCTCTGGAAGAACGACTCCAGCGCCCGTGACGCCGAAGGCCTGGAGCGCTACGTGGACACTGCCTTCGGTGTGGTGCCCGAGTGGGTCGCCCTGGAAGAGAACGGCGTGAAGTTCGAGGCCCCGGTCATGGAAGGCCAGAAGACCGGCTGGTTCTACGACCACCGCATGAACCGCGCGCGCCTGGCGCCCTACGTGAAGGGCAAGCGCGTCCTCGACCTGTTCAGCTACATCGGCGGCTGGGGCGTGCAGGCCGCGGCCTTCGGCGCCAGCGAAGTGTTCTGCGTCGACGCCTCCGGCTTCGCCCTCGATGGCGTGGAGCGCAACGCGACCCTCAATGGCGTGGCCGAACAGGTCACCTGCGTGGAAGGTGACGTGTTCGAAGCCCTCAAGGAACTGAAAGCCGCCGAAGAGCGCTTCGACGTGGTCGTCGCCGACCCGCCCGCCTTCATCAAGCGCAAGAAGGACCTGAAGAACGGCGAGGCCGCCTACCGCCGCCTCAACGAGCAAGCCATGCGCCTGCTGAACAAGGACGGCATCCTGGTCAGCGCCTCCTGCTCCATGCACCTGCCGGAAGACGACCTGCAGAACATCCTGCTCAACAGTGCCCGCCACCTGGATCGCAATATCCAGCTGCTGGAGCGCGGCGGCCAGGGCCCGGACCACCCGGTACACCCGGCCATCGCCGAGACCCGCTACATCAAGAGCCTGACGGTCCGCCTGCTGCCGAACAGCTAAACAGCTCCGCTCAGCATCGGGCCGGCCACCGCGCCGGCCCGACCGCCAGCCTTTCCCTGCCGGCCGGGCCCGGCGTAGAATCGGGCCATTCCTCGCCAACCATCCTCCGGCGGGCCAGTGAGCTTCGGCCGAGCGAGCGGTGACCCCGCCCCGCCTTCCGGCCACCACCGACCGAATGGCCATCTGCCGTTTGCATCCGGTACGTTCCGCGCTCACGATGAGACTCTTATTGATACCTGATTAGCCGCAGGAAACCGTCATGCCCGATTACCGCTCGAAAACCTCCACCCACGGCCGCAACATGGCCGGCGCCCGCGCCCTGTGGCGCGCCACCGGGATGAAGGACGAGGACTTCAAGAAGCCGATCATCGCCATCGCCAACTCCTTCACCCAGTTCGTGCCCGGCCACGTGCACCTGAAGGACCTGGGCCAACTGGTCGCCCGCGAGATCGAGAAGCACGGCGGCGTGGCCAAGGAATTCAACACCATCGCCGTGGACGACGGCATCGCCATGGGCCATGACGGCATGCTGTACTCCCTGCCGAGCCGCGAGATCATCGCCGACTCCGTGGAATACATGGTCAACGCCCACTGCGCCGACGCCATCGTCTGCATCTCCAACTGCGACAAGATCACCCCCGGCATGCTGATGGCCGCCCTGCGCCTGAACATCCCGGTGGTCTTCGTTTCCGGCGGTCCGATGGAAGCCGGCAAGACCAAGCTGGCGAATCACGGCCTGGACCTGGTCGACGCCATGGTGGTTGCCGCTGACGACTCCTGCTCCGACGAGAAAGTCGCCGAGTACGAGCGCAGCGCCTGCCCCACCTGCGGTTCCTGCTCCGGCATGTTCACCGCCAACTCGATGAACTGCCTGACCGAGGCCCTCGGCCTGGCGCTGCCGGGCAACGGCTCGACCCTGGCCACCCACAGCGACCGCGAGCAGCTGTTCCTGCGCGCCGGCCGCCTGGCCGTCGAGCTGTGCCAGCGCTACTACGGCGAAGGCGACGAGTCCGTGCTGCCGCGCAACGTCGCCAGCTTCAAGGCCTTCGAGAACGCCATGACTCTGGACATCGCCATGGGCGGCTCCACCAACACCATCCTGCACCTGCTGGCCGCCGCCCAGGAGGCGGAGATCGACTTCGACCTGCGCGACATCGATCGCCTGTCGCGCAAAGTGCCGCAGCTGTGCAAGGTGGCGCCGAACATCCAGAAGTACCACATGGAAGACGTGCACCGCGCCGGCGGCATCTTCAGCATCCTCGGCGAACTGGCCCGTGGTGGCCTGCTGCACACCGACGTGCCCACCGTGCACAGCCCGAGCATGGCGGACGCCATCTCTCAGTGGGACATTACCCAGACCAATGACGAAGCCGTCCACACCTTCTTCAAGGCGGGCCCGGCAGGCATCCCGACCCAGACCGCGTTCAGCCAGTCCACGCGCTGGGACACCCTCGACGACGACCGCGCCGAAGGCTGCATCCGCAGCGTCGAGCACGCCTACTCCCAGGAAGGTGGCCTCGCGGTTCTTTACGGCAACATCGCCCTCGATGGCTGCGTGGTGAAGACCGCTGGCGTGGATGAATCCATCCACGTGTTCGAAGGCAACGCGAAGATCTTCGAAAGCCAGGACAGCGCCGTGAAAGGCATCCTCGCCGACGAAGTGAAGGCCGGCGACATCGTGATCATCCGCTACGAAGGCCCGAAAGGCGGCCCGGGCATGCAGGAAATGCTGTACCCGACCAGCTACCTGAAGTCCAAGGGCCTGGGCAAGCAGTGCGCCCTGCTCACCGACGGCCGCTTCTCCGGCGGCACCTCGGGCCTGTCCATCGGCCACGCCTCGCCTGAAGCCGCTGCTGGTGGCGCCATCGGCCTGGTGGAGGACGGCGACCGTATCCACATCGACATCCACAACCGCACCATCCAGCTGCTGGTCAGCGATGAAGAGCTGTCCCACCGCCGCCATGTGCAGGACAAGAAGGGTTGGAAACCGGTCGCGCCGCGTGCGCGCAAGGTGACCACCGCGCTCAAGGCCTACGCCCTGCTCGCCACCAGCGCCGACAAGGGCGCGGTGCGCAACAAGGCGATGCTGGACCACCTGTAAGCTCCGGCAACGAAAAAGCCCGGCAAATGCCGGGCTTTTTGCTTCTTGTGGGGGCGATTTCAATCGCTGGGCGGACCGAAGGCCCGCCTGTTGTCCCCTTGGGGCAGCTGCGCCGCCCTTTGCGAATGAATTCGCCCCCACAGGACATCAGCGCCGCAGTAGAATCGCCGCTTTTTTGCGGTCGATCGCCATGACTTCACTGGAAAAGCCCCCCGTCCCCGAGGCTCGCAACGAGCTGCTCTACGGCCTGGAAGACAAGCCGCGCCCGCTGGCTGCCCTGCTCGCTGCGCTGCAGCACCTGCTGGCCATCATCGTTCCCATCGTCACCCCCGGCCTGCTGATCTGCCAGGCGCTGGGTGTCTCGGCGCGGGATACGAACCTGATCGTCTCCATGTCCCTCGTGGTATCGGGCATCGCCACCTATGTGCAGTGCAAGCGCTTCGGGCCGTTTGGTGCGGGACTGCTGATCGTCCAGGGCACCAGCTTCAACTTCGTGGGCCCGCTGATCGCTGGCGGCGCGTTGATGGTCAAGCAAGGCACACCGGTTGAAGCGGTGATGGCCGCGATCTTCGGCGTGGTGATGGCCGGCGCCTTCGTTGAGATGGGCATCTCCCGCGTGCTGCCCTTCGTGAAGCGCCTGATCAATCCGCTGGTGACCGGCATCGTGGTACTGATGATCGGCCTGACCCTGATCAAGGTCGGCCTGATCAGCATGGGCGGCGGCTTCGGCGCCATGGCCAACGGCACCTTCGCCAATGGTGAGAACCTGCTGCTGTCGGGCACCGTGCTCGGCGTGATCCTGCTGCTCAATCGCATCCCACTGGTGTGGATGCGCAGCTGCGCCATCGTCATTGCACTGCTCGCAGGCTACGCCCTGGCCGCGTGGCTCGGCCGGCTCGACTTCAGCGGCCTGCACGACGCGCCGCTGGTCCAGGTGCCGGTACCGCTGCATTTCGGCCTGGGCTTCTCCTGGTCCCTGTTCGTGCCGATGCTGGTGATCTACCTGGTCACCTCGCTCGAAGCCATCGGCGACGTCACCGCCACCAGCAAGGTTTCGCGCCAGCCGGTGGAAGGCCCGCTGTGGATGCAGCGGATCAAGGGCGGCGTACTCGTGAATGGCGCCAATTCCCTGCTAGCCGGCCTGTTCAACACCTTCCCCAGCTCGGTCTTCGCGCAGAACAACGGCGTGATCCAGCTGACCGGCATCGCCAGCCGCCACATCGGTCTGTGGATCGCCCTGATGCTGGTGCTGCTGGGCCTGTTCCCGGCGGTAGCCGGCGTGCTGCAGGCCATTCCCGAACCGGTACTGGGTGGCGCCGCCATGGTGATGTTCGGCGCAGTCGCCGCTTCCGGCATCAACATCCTCGCCGGCACCACGCTGGATCGCCGCGCGCTGCTGATCATCGCCGTGTCCCTGGCATTGGGCCTCGGCGTATCGCAGGTGCCGGAATTCCTCGCCCATATGCCGGCAGCCCTGCGCAACATCCTCGAATCCGGCGTCGCCACCGGCGGCCTCTGCGCCCTGCTGCTGAACTGGTTCCTGCCGGAATCCCGCTAAGTGGCAGAATGGGTCCCATCACTCGATGGGACCCAGCCATGACCTCCCTCCGAATCGGCCTGATCTCAGACACCCACGGCCTTCTCCGGCCCCAGGCCCTTGCGGCGCTTGAGGGGTGCGACCATATCCTCCATGCCGGCGACATCGGCACGCCCGAAATCCTGGACGTCCTGCGTCAACTGGCGCCGCTGACTGCGGTGCGCGGCAATAATGACGTGGACGCTTGGGCCGACGTTGTACGCGACGTCGAAGAGCTGTGGCTGGGAGAAACGGGTATCTATCTGGTGCACGACCAGGCGGACATCCCCGCTGATTTGAAGGAGCGTGGATTCAGCGTAGCGGTCACAGGGCATTCCCATAAACCGCTGATTACCGAGCGCGCCGGCCTGGTGCACGTGAATCCGGGCAGCGCCGGACCGAGGCGTTTCAAGCTGCCGGTGTCAGTGGGGTTTCTGCTGATAGAGAAAGATGAGGTGCGAGCGGAGTTGCGGGAGCTACAGATCTGACGGACCAATCGCACTGTAGGTTGGGCAGAGCGCAGCGAAGCCCAACACCTGGCCCGCGATGTTGGGCTTCGCGTTGCTCAGCCACAACCTACCAATCTGGATTGGTCTGGGACCTCAGCGCTTTTCCCATACTTCGAAGGCGTAGGCCGGCGTGTCCGTCGTCGCCTCGTGCTCGATGCTGGAGGCCAGGCGCCAATCCTGCTGCGACACTTCAGGGAAGAATGCATCGCCTTCCGGAGCCAGCTCCACGCGGGTCAGGTAGAGGCGATCGGCGTGGACCAGGCCCTGGATGTAGAGCTCGGCACCACCGATCAGCATCAGCTCTTCGGCATCTTCCTCGCGCGCCCAGGCATCAGCGCGCTCAATGGCGGCCTCCAGGCTGGGGAAGACTTCCGCGCCTTCCAGCACCAACCCTTCCTGGCGGCTGACCACCAGATTGAGCCGGCCCGGCAGCGGACGCCCCAGGGAGTCCCAGGTCTTGCGGCCCATGATGATCGGCTTACCGAGGGTCATGGCCTTGAAATGCTTGAGGTCCGCCGGCAGATGCCAGGGTAGTTGGTTGTCGCGACCGATCACGCGATTCTGCGCGAGGGCGGCAATCAGGCAGAGGGGTAGGGTCTTTTTCATGGCGGCGAGAATACCGATTGCCGTCCCGGAGAGAAAGCAAACGGAGGTTTGGGCATCCCTGGAATCGGTTTCCGGCATGGCCTGTGCATACCTGAAATCGCCGACTCAGCGGACAGCCTCCATTCGTCGACAATCATTTTTCTGACCACATGGTCAGCTACGTGTTCTGCGTTTTTAGGAGAATTTGCGTGATCTTTTGCTGGAAATAGGCGAAAAAGATCGCCTAAAAAATTGTATACAAAGCACTAGTCAATGGACCGGATAATTGTCTACAGTTGCCAGCACAATAACAAAACCGAGAGCCCACCATGACAGTCCCAACCGCAAGTCCGTCTCCGGTGCAACGACCGGAAGATGAAAACCTCGGCATTGGAGCCAACCTCGCCTATGGTCTGCAGCATGTGCTGACCATGTATGGCGGAATTGTCGCGGTACCCCTGATCATCGGCCAGGCCGCCGGGCTTTCGCCCGCGGACATCGGCCTGCTGATCGCAGCCTCACTGTTCGCCGGTGGCCTGGCCACCTTGCTGCAAACAATCGGTCTTCCCTTCTTCGGCTGTCAGCTTCCGCTGGTGCAAGGCGTGTCCTTTGCCGGCGTGGCGACCATGATCGCCATCATCGGCAGTAACGGCGCCGGCGGCATTCCAGCCGTACTCGGCGCGGTAATCGCCGCCTCACTGATCGGCCTGCTGATCACCCCGATATTCTCGCGGATCACCAAGTTCTTCCCGCCGCTCGTGACCGGCATCGTGATCACCACCATCGGCCTCACCCTGATGCCCGTTGCGGCACGCTGGGCGATGGGCGGCAACAGCCAGTCGCCGGAGTTCGGCAGCGTGGCCAACGTCAGCCTGGCCGCGTTCACCCTCGCCACCGTGCTGCTGCTGAGCAAGCTGGGCAGTGCCAGCATCTCGCGCCTGTCGATCCTCCTGGCGATGGTCATCGGCACCGTGACGGCGGTGTTCTTCGGCATGGCGGACTTCTCCAAGGTGCTTGAAGGCCCGCTGGTAGCCATGCCCTCGCCGCTGCACTTCGGCATGCCGGAATTCCACATCGCGGCGATCCTGTCGATGCTGATCGTGATCATCGTGACCCTGGTGGAAACCTCGGCCGACATCCTCGCCGTCGGTGAGATCATCGGCACCAAGGTGGACTCCAAGCGCCTCGGCAACGGCCTGCGCGCCGACATGATTTCCAGCTCCCTGGCCCCGCTGTTCGGTTCCTTCACCCAGAGCGCCTTCGCCCAGAACGTCGGCCTGGTAGCCGTCACCGGCGTGAAGAGCCGCTACGTGGTCGCCACCGCCGGCCTGATCCTGGTGACCCTCGGCCTGCTGCCGGTGATGGGTCGCCTGATCGCCGCCGTGCCCACTTCGGTACTGGGTGGCGCTGGCGTGGTGCTGTTCGGCACCGTCGCCGCGTCGGGCATCCGCACCCTGGCGCAGGTGGACTACCGCAACAACATGAACCTGATCATCGTCGCCACCTCCATCGGCTTCGGCATGATCCCGATCGCGGCGCCGACCTTCTACCACCACTTCCCGGCCTGGTTCGAAACCATCTTCCACTCCGGCATCAGCTCGGCCGCAATCATGGCCATCCTGCTGAACCTCATCTTCAACCACCTGAAGGCCGGCAACTCGGACCAGCAGTCGGTGTTCGTCGCCGCCAGCGAGCGCACCCTGCGCTACCAGGACATCGCCGCCCTGAACGAGGGCGACTATTTCCGCGACGGCAAGCTGTACGACTGCGACGGCAACGAAGTGAAAGTGGTGTCCGAACATGACGACCATCACGACGCGCCATCAGCACCCCGGGTGAAGGTGGCAGCCAGTTCCCATAGCCACTGACAGATGAAGGCCGGCGCCCAGCGCCGGCCTTCTCTTTTGATGATGGGGCCGCTTCCAGCGGTTATTCTCAACGCTCACCCTTGGCCAAGAAGCCCTTCGTGAGCGAACCCAATCCAGCCTCCTTCCCTTCCCTTTCCCGACTCGACCGGCTCTGGCTCACCGAGGCCATCCGCCTGCGCGAAGAACACGCCGGCCCTCTCGAAGACACCGAAGCCAACCGCCGCGCCAATGCCGCCGGCGGAGACCTCGCCACACGGATCGAATCCCGTGCCCTCTGGCTGGCCCAGCGCGACGGGCCGTTCCAGGCCCTGCAGCACTGGCGCCAGGGTGCACGACTCGCCGGTCTGGTGCTGCTGCTGCTCGCCCTGGTCAGCGGCGCGGGCCTGGCGGTTGCCGCGCTTGGCGATGGCCAACGCCCGGTCAACCTGTTCTGGGCATTGGGCAGCCTGCTCGGCCTGCACGTACTGATGCTGCTCGGTTGGGCCCTGTCGTTTTGTTTCGGCAGCAGCGCCAGCGTGCTGGGTCGCATCTGGCTTTGGCTCAGCGGCAAGCTCGCCCGCGACGCCCAGGCTGCACACCTGGCCCCCGCACTGCTCCTGCTGCTGCAACGCCAACGTCTGACCCGCTGGGGCCTGGGCACCCTGGTTCACGGCATCTGGCTGCTGACCCTGGGCAGCGCCCTGGCGGTCCTCTTCCTCCTGCTCGCTACCCGTCGCTACGGTTTCGTCTGGGAAACCACCATCCTCGGCAGCGACACCTTCGTCTTCCTCACCCAGGCCCTCGGCGCACTTCCCAGCCTGTTCGGTTTCAGCCTGCCGGATGCCGCAACCATTCGCGCCAGCAGCAGCGTGGTCGGCGACGATGCCGCGCGTCAGGCCTGGTCAGGCTGGCTGCTGGGGGTCACCTTCACCTACGGCCTGCTACCGCGCCTGCTGCTGGGCCTGTTCTGCTTCTGGCGCTGGTCACAAGGACACGCGCGCCTTGGCCTGGACCTCAGCCTGCCTGGCTACAGCTTACTGCGCGAACGCTTGCAGCCCGCCAGCGAGCGCCTGGGCGTTTGCGATGCCGCCCCGGCCGAACTGGTCGAACCCCGCGCCGGCAGCCTGAACGGTGTCAGCCAGGGCGCGCTGCTGGTGGCGATCGAACTGGATGATCGCCGCCCCTGGCCGCCGCCCTTGCCCAAAGGTGTCGGTGACGCTGGCGTGCTCGACAGCCGCGAACAACGCCAGCGTCTGCTCGACCAGCTCAGCCGCTTTCCGCCAGAACGTCTCGCCGTGGCCTGCGACCCTCGTCGCTCGCCGGATCGAGGCACCCTGGCATTGATCGGCGAACTGGCGCGCAGCGCGGGCCAGATCCGCATCTGGCTCCTGCCACCGCCCTCAGGCGAGGTCCTGGATAGCCAGCGCCTGGAAGATTGGCACCAGGCACTCGACCGCCTGGCCCTGACCCACGCCCAGGGGGCTCCCCTGCACTGGCTGGAGACCGGCCATGACTAAGCCCTTGAAGCTCGCCGTGGTGGGCCACACCAACGTGGGCAAGACCTCCCTGTTGCGCACCCTGCTACGTGATCGGTCATTCGGCGACGTGTCCCATCGCCCCAGCACCACCCGCCATGTGGAAGGGGCGCGCCTGTCAGTGGACGGCCAGCCATTGCTGGAGCTTTACGACACGCCGGGCCTGGAAGACGCCATCGCCCTTCTCGATCACCTGGAACGGCTGGATCGCCCCGGCGAACGCCTGGATGGCCCCGCCCGCCTCGCCCGTTTCCTCGACGGCAGCGAAGCACGCCAGCGTTTCGAACAGGAGGCCAAGGTGCTGCGCCAACTGCTGGCCTCCGACGCCGGGCTCTATGTGATCGACGCCCGCGAGCCGGTGCTGGCCAAGTACCGCGATGAGCTGGCAGTGCTCGCCATGTGCGGGCGACCGCTGCTTCCCGTGCTGAACTTCGTCGCCAGCGAGAACCACCGTGAAGCCGACTGGCGCGAGGCCCTCGCCCGTCTGGGCCTGCATGCGCTGGTGCGCTTCGACAGCGTGGCGCCGCCGCTGGATGGCGAAGAGCGGCTCTACGACAGCCTGGCCCTGCTGCTGGAACGCGCCCGCCCGCAGCTGCAACGGCTGGTGGACGATCACCAGGCGCAACGCCGGTTGCGCCTGGAAGCAGGTAGCCGCCTGATCGCCGAACTCCTGCTGGACGTCGCCGCCTGCCGCCGCAGCGTGCCGGCCCAGGAAGCCGCCCTCCAGGCGGCCACCGAGGCACTGCGCCAGCAGGTGCGCCAGCGTGAGCAACGTTGCGTGGAGGCCCTGCTGCGCCTCTACGCGTTCGCTCAGGACGACGCCGCCACCAGCGACCTGCCGCTGCTGGGCGGCCGCTGGGGCGACGACCTGTTCAACCCGGAAACCCTCAAGCAACTGGGTGTGCGCCTGGGCGGCGGCATGGCCGCAGGAGCGGCGGCCGGCGCCAGCGTCGACCTGCTGGTGGGCGGCCTCACGCTGGGTGCGGCAGCAGCGCTCGGAGCCATCGCCGGCGGTGCCTGGCAGACCTTCGGCCACTATGGCGAACGGCTGCTGGGCAAGATCAAGGGACAACGCGAACTGACCGTGGACGACGCCATCCTGCACCTGCTGGCCTTGCGTCAACGGCAGTTGCTGGCGGCGCTCGACGCGCGTGGTCACGCGGCGTTCGAGGCGGTGCGCGTCGACACGCCGGAGGCAAGGCAGTGGCAGGAAGGCAAGCTGCCGGCGGTGCTGGGCAAGGCCCGCGCCCATCCGGAATGGTCGTCGCTGAATCCGGGCGCCGAGCTGGAGCAGGCGGAGCGCCAGGGACAGGTAGCGACCCTGGCCACTGGCCTCATGCCCTGACGACATACCGGCGGCAAGGACTTACCGAAAACCCTCCGCTCCCGTAGGATTGGCCCGCCGCTCCAACAGGGCCCACCGCCAGAATGCACGGTGCCGGCAAGGGGCCAGATTCCCCGCCCCAGCGCGCCCGACACAAAAACAAGAACCGGGAGAGATGGATGATGCGCAAGTTGTTGATGCTGTTCTGCCTGCTGAGCCCGCTGGCCTGGGGTAGTGAGCAGGATGCCCGGCACCTGGGGGAGCTGAGCAGCCATGGCCGCCTGCTCTGCGCCAGTGCCATGGTCTACTTCAATCCCCAGGAGCGCGAGCCCGACCCCCGCGCCCTGAAGGCGACCTTCTACCACCTCAACACCCTGAACCGGCTCATCGTCCAGCTCGGTAGTCCGGCGTCGTTGCAGCGTCCGGTGCAGGCCATGGAAAAGTTGTTCAATACACTCGACGGCCTGCCGCGCGATCAGGCGCCCCGCTTCCCGGAACTGGTAGGCCAGCTGTTGGAGCAGGAGCGGGGCCTGGAACAAGCCGCCCAGGCGCTCTCCGCGAACATGAAGCAGGACCCAGCCAGCGACCCCGGAGCGCCGTTCAACGCCCAGAGCCAGGCGCTGGCCAGCGTGCTGCTGGACTATCAGCTCCGCGCCTATCCGTTGCCCAACAAGCTGGACTTCGCCTTGCCCGAAGCGCAGGCGGCAGGCCTGGACGCCGACATCGAACAGCGCTTCGACCAGTTGCTCACTGGCCATCCGGAACACGCCGAGGTGCTGGGCAAGGCCCGGACCAATTACCGCTTCGTGCGCGCCCAGCTACAGCAAGGCGGGGGCCGCACCCATGGCGGTGCCGAGTTCTATCTCAGCCGCGCGGCCGACGATCTCGACGAGCTGGCGGCGACCCTGAACTAAGCAGCGACCCGCACCAACCGAGCTGCCGAGGGGGCTCCCCGAAGCAGCTCGGCGCACACCGGCTCAGCGGCCACCGGCTTCGATCTGGATGCGATCAGCACGGCATTCGCTGCGATCCCGCGCGCGACTCGCGGCGAACTGCCCATCGACGACACCGACCAGGCTGTCAGCCTGCTTCAGCTCACGGGGCAGGGCGACACGAATCTCCTGCAGGTACTGACCGCTGCAAATGAGCAGGAAGTTGTTCTGCGCATCGCGGCTGCCAAAGTCCTTCTCCACGCGCTCGTAGAAGAGGCGTTTAGAAATCGCACCGCCGATGTTGGCAACGATGTACTGGCCCGCCGCCGACTGGTCCAGCTGGCGCACCAGGTCCACCGCGCGGCGGAAGTAGGCGTCGTCGTCCATCTGCCTCTGGCAGACACCGTGCTTGTCCCACTGGTAACGGCCGAAACTGGTGCCGTAACGGAAGTTCGGCATCCACGGGCGAACGTAGGCCAGTGTGTCCGCGCTGAGTTTGAGATCAGGCCCGGCGCAGTGGCCGTAGCGCGTGCCGCAGGATTGTCGATTGGGCCAGAGGCCATGCAGGGTCAGGTGGGAGATTTGCAGCTCACCGGACTCCAGGCCCTCGCATTCGGGCTTGCTGCCCTTGAAGGAGGCGTGCTCGCAGAAGCCCGGCTGCCAGGTGGCCGCCAGCACATAGCCGTCGTGCTGGTCAGGCAGGCTGCAGATGTCGCCGCCGCTTTCGGTCTTCGCGGGCTTTCCGGTATTGAACACCAGCCCCTCAACGGCCCCGCAACCGGCCGCAACCCAGCGCAATGGCGTGTCACTGCCCGGAATGCGGATTCGCAGCCAGTCGTAATCGCCCTTGTTGACCTCTACCACTTCGTAGCGCTGGCCCGGTTCTAGCTTGAGGTCGTCCGGATTGCTCTGCTTGCGAATGGACTGGAACGCCTCGCAACGCTGGCTGGCGACGAAGCTGCCCTGGGCAGGCTCGGCCCAGACAGCGAAGGACGGCCAGAGGCCGAAAAGCCCCGTGAGCAGGGCTGCAAGCGGGGCTTTCATGGTGACTCCTGTCAGCGGAAGACCGGGGCGTTTGCCGCCCCGGCGGATCAGACGGCGACCGGCGCCTTGATGTGCGGATGCGCCTGGTAGCCCACCAGCTCGAAGTCTTCGAACTTGAAGGCGAACAGGTCTTTCACGTCCGGATTGATCTTCATGGTCGGCAACGGCAGCGGCTCGCGGGTGAGCTGCAGGTCGGTCTGCTCGATGTGGTTGGCGTAGAGGTGGCAGTCGCCGCCAGTCCAGATGAACTCGCCCGGCTCCAGGTCGCAGACCTGGGCCACCATCAGGGTCAACAAGGCATAGCTGGCGATGTTGAAGGGCACGCCGAGGAAGATATCGGCGGAGCGCTGGTACAGCTGGCAGCTCAGCTTGCCGTTGGCCACGTAGAACTGGAACAGCGCGTGGCAGGGCGGCAGGGCCATCTCGTCCACCAGGGCCGGGTTCCAGGCCGAAACGATCAGCCGGCGCGAGTCCGGGTTCTTCTTGATCATTTCCACTACTTTGGCGATCTGGTCGATGGACTCGCCATTGGGAGCCGGCCAGGAGCGCCACTGGTAGCCGTAGACCGGCCCGAGGTTGCCCTCTTCGTCGGCCCATTCGTCCCAGATGGAGACGCCGTTGTCCTTCAGGTACTTGATGTTGGTATCGCCCTGAAGGAACCACAGCAGCTCATGGACGATAGATTTCAGGTGGCACTTCTTGGTGGTCACCATGGGGAAGCCTTCGGCCAGGTCGAAGCGCATCTGGTGGCCGAACACGCTATAGGTGCCGGTGCCGGTGCGGTCGCTCTTGAAGGTGCCGGTCTCGCGCGCACGGCGCATCAGGTCGAGATACTGTTTCATCAGACGACTCCTTGGGCTGCCTGGCGGCGATGGGCCCAGACAATCAGGGCGATGCCGCCGAAGATCATCGGCAGGCAGAGGATCTGGCCCATGGTCAGCCAGCCGAAGGCCAGGTAACCGAGTTGGGCATCCGGTACGCGGACGAACTCCACCGCGAAGCGGAAAAGGCCGTAGAACAGCGCGAACATGCCGGAAACGGCCATGGTCGGGCGGGGTTTGCGCGAATAGAACCAGAGGATGGCGAACAGCGCCACGCCTTCCAGCGCGAACTGGTACAGCTGCGACGGATGGCGCGGCAACTGCGCCGGGTCGGTGGGGAAGATCATCGCCCAGGGCAGGTCGGTGGCCTTGCCCCAGAGCTCGGCATTGATGAAGTTGCCGATACGGCCGGCGCCCAGTCCGATGGGGACCAGCGGCGCGATGAAGTCCATCAGCTGGAAGAAGCTCTTGTTGTTGCGCTTGCCGAACCAGAGGGTGGCCAGCATCACGCCGATCAGGCCGCCGTGGAACGACATGCCGCCCTTCCAGACTTCGAGGATCAGCAGCGGATTGGCGATGTACGCCGACAGATCGTAGAACAAGACGTAACCAAGACGACCGCCGGCGATGACGCCGAGGGCGACCCAGAACACCAGGTCGGAGAGTTTTTCCTTGCTCCAGGTGGGGTCGAAGGCCTTCAGGCGGCGCGAGGCCAGCCACCACGCACCCCCGATGCCGATGAGGTACATCAGGCCGTACCAGTGGATCTTCAGCGGGCCGATAGCCAGCGCTACCGGATCGATCTGGGGATAAGCCAGCATCACAGCTCCTTAGATCAGGAAGTTCAGGCCCACTGACAGCAGCAGCAGGGCGAACAGGCGCTTCAGCAGGCGCGGCGATAGCCTATGGGCCAGGCGCGCACCGAAGCGGGCGAACAACATGCTGGTGGCGGCAATGCCGACCAGCGCCGGAAGGTAGACGAAGCCAAAGCTGTAGGGCGGCAGGTTGGCGTTGTTCCAGCCCAGCACCATGAACGACAATGCGCTCGCCGCGGCAATCGGCAGCCCGCAGGCCGCGGAGGTGGCCACAGCCTGCTGGATGGGTACGCTGCGCCAGGTCAGGAAGGGCACGGTCAGGGAGCCGCCACCGATCCCGAAGATGGCCGAAGCCCAGCCAATCACTACGCCTGCCAGGGTCAGGCCCGGCTTGCCGGGAACCTCGCGACTGGCCTTGGGCTTCAGGTCCAGGCCCATCTGGATGGCTACCAGTATGGCGAAGACACCGATGATCTTCTGCAACATCGGGCCCTGGATGGCGGCGGCGGTCAGCGAGCCGAAACCGGCGCCGATGAGGATGCCGACGGCCATCCAGGCGAAGATCGGCCAGCGCACCGCACCCTTGCGGTGATGCTCGCGCACCGAGTTGATGGAGGTGAAGATGATGGTGGCCAGGGAGGTACCGACTGCCAGGTGCGTGAGGATGCCGGGATCGAATCCTTGGGCGGTGAAGCTGAATACCAGCACCGGCACGATTATCATGCCGCCGCCGACGCCAAACAGCCCGGCCAGCACTCCGGCGCAGGCGCCGAGCACCAGGTAGAGCAGGAATTCCATGGACACCCCCGAAAACAAAGCGGCATGTTAACGGAAGGCTGTTTCTGGCTCCACCGCGTGGAGATGGACGTTCGACGGAAGCTGCCGATAACCCGGAAGTAGACATTTGCAGCTGATGTAGTTTTCCTACCGGCTGCTACACTCCGGCTCATAAAAAGGAGACGACTCCATGTGCCTGATCGTATTCGCATGGCGCCCCGGACACGAAGTCCCGCTGGTGCTCGCTGCAAACCGAGATGAATTCTACGCACGCCCCACACTGTCCATGGCGAACTGGGAAGACGCACCTGGCGTGATCGCTGGGCGCGATCTGGAAGCCGGAGGTACCTGGCTCGGCGCCGGGCCCAAAGGCCGTTTCGCCGCCCTCACCAATATCCGAGACCCCCGAACGCCCCCGGTCGGCCGCACCCGTGGCGAGCTCTGCGTGCAGTTCCTGCGCGGAACCATGGGGCCGGGCGAATTCCTCGAGGATGCGCTGCGCCGCGCCAACGACTACTCGGGGTTCAACCTGCTGGTGGGGGACGACCGAGAGCTGTGGTTCCTCAACCCGCGCAGCGGCGGCCCGATCAACCTCAAGCCGGGCATCTATGGCGTCTCCAACGCCGATCTGGATACGCCCTGGCCCAAGGTCGAGCGCGGCAAGGCAGCCATCGCCGAATGCCTGAACCCGCCCTCGACCGATTCCCTGCTCAACCTGCTGCACGACCCGGAGGTGGCGCAGGACCACATCCTGCCGGACACCGGCGTGGGGCTGAACACCGAGCGCATGCTCTCCAGCGTGTTCATCGCCACCCGCACCTACGGCACCCGTGCCAGTTCGGCGCTGATCGTCCGCGCCGACGGCAGCCGCGAGCTGGTGGAGCGCAGCTACGGGCCTTACGGCGCGAAGCTGGGGGATGTGCGGATGGAGCTGAAGGACTAGCCCGCCACCCTGTGGGAGCGATTTCAATCGCGAATGAATTCGCTCCCACAGGACAAGATTCCCAGCGCCCTGAAACGACAAAGGCCACCCGAAGGTGGCCTTTGTTTTTTCAGCACTGGATCAGGCAGCCTGGGTGGCAGCCGGTTTCCAGTTGGAGGAAGCAGCTTCCTCGGCCATGGTTTCCATCGCCTGCTGGATGGCGCGCTTGCGACGCTCCTCGGCCCGGCGTGTGAAGTACCAGGCAAAGAAGGTGAACAGCGAGACCGTCAGCAGGATCAGGCTGGCCACGGCATTGATCTCCGGTTTCACGCCCAGGCGCACGGCGGAGAAGACCTCCATCGGCAGGGTGGTGGAACCGGGACCAGAGACGAAGCTCGCCAGTACCAAGTCGTCCAGGGACAGGGCAAACGACATCATGCCGCCTGCCGCCAGGGACGGCGCGATCATCGGAATGGTGATCAGGATGAACACCTTCCAAGGACGCGCGCCCAGGTCCATGGCCGCTTCTTCGATGGACAGGTCCAGTTCACGCAGTCGCGCCGACACCACGATGGCCACGTAGGCCGAGCAGAAGGTGGTGTGGGCGATCCAGATGGTCACGATGCCACGCTCCTGGGGCCAGCCGATCAGTTGCGCCATAGCCACGAAGAGCAGCAGCAGCGACAGACCGGTGATCACCTCAGGCATTACCAGCGGCGCGGTGACCATGCCGCCGAACACGGTGCGGCCACGGAAACGCGGGATGCGGGTCAGCACGAAGGCAGCGAGGGTACCCAGGGCTACAGCGGCAACTGCGGTGTAGATGGCGATCTCCAGGGAGCGGCCCACCGAGTTCATCAGCTGGGTGTTATCCAGCAGACCCACGTACCACTTCACCGACCAGCCGCCCCAGACCGTCACCAGCTTGGAGGCGTTGAAGGAGTAGATCACCAGGATGACCATCGGCAGGTAGATGAACAGCAGGCCTGCCCACAGCATCAGGTTGGAGAAACTGAAGCGTTTCATACTTTGCCCTCCAGTTCCTTCGCTTGGTTACGGTTGAAGAGAATGATGGGCACGATCAGGATCGCCAGCATCACCACTGCCAGGGCGGACGCCACCGGCCAGTCGCGGTTGTTG
Organism: Pseudomonas sp. BN414; assembly: GCF_029871275.1. Lineage (NCBI taxonomy): Bacteria > Pseudomonadati > Pseudomonadota > Gammaproteobacteria > Pseudomonadales > Pseudomonadaceae > Pseudomonas > Pseudomonas sp. BN414. The sequence continues at coordinate 20,386 of NZ_SSOL01000032.1, read as the reverse complement.
AAGAACTCCTGCCACAGCACCTTGCCGATCATCAGGGTCTCCGGGCCGCCGAGCAGTTCCGGGATCACGAATTCGCCCACCACCGGGATGAACACCAGCATGGAGCCGGCGATGATGCCGTTCTTCGACAGCGGCACGGTGATCTTCCAGAAGCTGTTGAACGTGCTCGAACCGAGGTCCGAAGCAGCCTCCAGCAGGCTCGGATCATGCTTCACCAGGTTGGCGTAGAGCGGCAGGATCATGAACGGCAGGTACGAATAGACGACACCGATGTACACCGCCAGGTTGGTGTTGAGGATCTGCAGCGGCTCGTCGATCAGGCCAAGTCCCATCAGGAAGCTGTTGAGCAGGCCGTTGTTGCTGAGGATGCCCATCCAGGCGTAGACGCGGATCAGGATCGCGGTCCAGGTCGGCATCATGATCAGCAGCAGCAGCACGGTCTGCGCTTCCTTGCTGGCACGGGCGATGGCGTAGGCCATGGGGTAGCCGATCAACAGGCACAGCAACGTGCTGAGGAAGGCGACCTTCAACGAGCCCAGATAGGCCGCCAGGTACAGTTCGTCTTCGCTGAGCATCACGTAGTTGCCCAGGTTGAGGACGACCTGCAGCTGGCTTTCAGCCCAGGTGTAGATCTCCGTGTACGGCGGGATCGCCACGTCGGCTTCGGCGAAGCTGATCTTCAGCACGATGGCGAAGGGCAGCAGGAAGAACAGGAACAGCCAGAAGAACGGTACCCCGATGACGAGGTGCCGGCCGGTCGGCAACAGGTCTTTCAGCTTGGAAGTTCTCATGACCGCAGTACCACGCCGCTGTCGTCTTCCCACCATACGAAGACTTCGTCATCCCAGGTCGGACGGGCGCCACGGCGCTCGGCGTTGGCGACGAAGGACTGGACGACCGAGCCGTTCGGCAGCTTGACGTAGAACACCGAGTGACCGCCCAGGTAGGCGATGTCGTGGACGCGGCCGCGCGACCAGTTGTACTCGCAGGTCGGTTGCTCGGTGGTCACCAGCAGCTTCTCGGGACGCAGGGCATAGGTGATGCGCTTGTCCTGCACCGAGGTGGTCACGCCGTGGCCGACGAAGATCGGACGCTCCAGTTGCGGACAGGCGATCAACGCATGGGCCTCGTGGTCTTCCACCACTTCGCCATCGAAGAGGTTGACGTTACCGATGAACTCACACACCAGGCGGCTGATGGGCGTCTCGTAGATATCCACAGGGCTGCCGATTTGCTCGATGCAACCCAGGTGCATGATCGCGATGCGCTGGGCCATGGTCATGGCCTCTTCCTGGTCGTGGGTCACCATCACGCAGGTCACGCCCACGCGCTCGATGATTTCCACCAGTTCCAGCTGCATCTGCGAGCGCAGCTTCTTGTCCAGCGCGCCCATGGGCTCGTCGAGCAACAGCAGCTTCGGACGTTTGGCCAGCGAGCGGGCCAGGGCCACGCGCTGACGCTGGCCACCGGACAGCTGGTGCGGCTTGCGCTTGGCGAACTGGGTCATCTGCACGAGCTTGAGCATCTCGTTGACGCGCTCGTCGACCTCGGCGGCCGGGAGCTTGTCCTGTTTGAGTCCGAAGGCGATGTTCTGCGCAACAGTCATATGCGGGAAGAGCGCATAGGACTGGAACATCATGTTGATCGGGCGCTCGTAGGGCGGCATGTCGGTGATGTCGACACCGTCGAGGAAGATGCGTCCTTCAGACGGCCGCTCGAAGCCCGCAAGCATCCGAAGCAAGGTTGATTTACCCGAACCGGAACCGCCGAGCAGGGCGAAGATCTCGCCTTTCTTGATGTCCAGGGACACGCTGTCCACGGCCACCGTCTCGTCGAATTTCTTGGTTACCCGGTCGATCTTTACCAGCACCTCTTTGGGTTGCTGGTTGCCCTCAAGGGCTTTCTTGTAGGCACCGGAGGCTATTGCCATTACCACACTCCCAGAAATTGCTACCCGGCCACCGCGGCCGGGCGGGTTTGTACAGCATGGGCGTGAATCAGGCTCCCTGCCTGACACCGCCTGGGTTGATCCGACGCGCCCGCCACACTACGGGCGTGCCGGTTTTGCATCATTTGCCCGACTTGACCTTGGTCCAGCTGCGGGTCATCAGCCGCTGGACCTTCGGCGGCAGCTCCGCCGAAACATAGAGCTTGTCCAGCACCGCTTGTGGCGGGTAGACGGACTCATCGGTGCGCACTTCCTGATCCATGAACTCCCCAGCCTTGAGGTTGGGGTTCGCATAGCCGACGTAATCGCTGACCTTCGCGATCACTTCGGGCTTCAGCAGATAATTGATGAAGGTGTGGGCTTCCTTGGCGTTCGCCGCATCGGCCGGGATGGCCAGCATGTCGAACCAGAGGTTGCCGCCCTCTTTCGGGATCGCGTAGGCAATCTGGATGCCCTTGCCGGCTTCCTCGGCGCGCGAGGCGGCCTGGAAGATGTCACCGGAGAAACCGGCGGCGACGCAGATGTCGCCATTGGCCAGGTCGCCGATGTACTTGGACGAGTGGAAGTAGGTCACGTAGGGACGTACCGCCAACAGCTTCTCTTCGGCCTTCTTGTAGTCGTCCGGGTTGGTGCTGTTGGGGTCGAGGCCCATGTAGTTCAGCACGGCGGGGATCATCTCATCGGCCGAGTCGAGGAAGGCCACGCCGCACTGGCTGAGCTTCTTGATGTTCTCGGGCTCGAAGATCGCCGCCCACGAATCGATGTGGTCGACGCCGAGCGCGGCCTTGACCTTCTCGACGTTGTAACCGATGCCGTTGGTACCCCACAGGTAGGGAACGGCGTAGAGATTGCCTGCGTCGTTGCGCTCGAGCTGCTTGAGCAGGTTGGGGTCCAGGTTCTGCCAGTTGGGCAGCTGGTTGCGGTCGAGTTTCTGGAACGCGCCCGCCTTGATCTGTTTGCCGAGGAAGTGGTTGGACGGCACGACCAGGTCGTAGCCCGTACGGCCCGCCAGCAACTTGCCTTCCAGGGTCTCGTTGGAGTCGAAGACGTCATACACCGGCTTGATGCCGGTTTCCTTCTGGAAATCCGCCAGGGTGGTCTCGCCGATGTAGTCCGACCAGTTGTAGATATGCACCGTCTGATCCGCCTGGACCTGGGAAACCAGGGTCAGTGTGGCGGCGGCAGTGATCATCATCTTGCGGATGGGGAAGTGCACAGGTTCGTCCTCTTCTGTTATCCGGCGGAGCCGGAAGAAGCCCGGGTCATTCCAGCAACCGGGGCCAGTCAACTCGTGGTGTTGCGCAGCGCGGTCCGGGCACCGGCGGGGATGTCCCCGCCGGGCACGGCAGCCGTGCTTACTTGCCCGACTTGATGGTGGTCCAGGTACGGGTCATAGCGCGCTGCACCTTGGACGGCAGGTCCGGGAAGGCGTAGAGCTTGGCCATGGTGTCCGCGGTCGGATAGATGCCCGGGTCCTTGCGGATCGCCTCGTCGACCAGCGCAGTCGCAGCAGCGTTGCCGTTAGGGAACTGCACCTCGTTGGTGATCTCGGCCATGATTTCCGGCTTCATCAGGAAGTTCATGAACGCATAGGCGGCTTCGGTGTTCGCGGCATCAGCCGGAATGGCGACCATGTCGAAGAAGGTGCCTGCGCCTTCTTTCGGAATGTTGTAGGCGACCTTCACGCCACCCTTGGCCTCTTCGGCGCGGGACTTGGCCTGGTACACGTCACCCGAGTAACCGACTGCCACGCAGAGGTTGCCGTTGGCCAGGTCGGAGATGTACTTGGAGGAGTGGAAATAGGTGATGTGCGGACGGATCTTGAGGAACAGCGCCTCGGCTTCCTTCAGCTGCTTCGGGTCCTGGCTCAGCGGATCGTGGCCCAGGTACTTCAGCGCGATCGGCAGGATCTCGGTCGGCGAGTCGAGGAAGGAAACGCCGCAGGCCTTCAGCTTCTCGATGTTTTCCGGCTTGAACAGCAGGTCCCAGGAATCGACCGGAGCGTTATCGCCCAGTACGGCCTTGACCTTGTCCGGGTTGTAGCCGATGCCGATGGAGCCCCACATGTAGGGGAAGGCGTACTGGTTACCCGGATCGGAAACTTCGACGGTCTTCAGCAGGTTCGGGTCCAGGTTCTTCCAGTTCGGCAGCTTGGACTTGTCCAGCGGCTGATAGACCTTGGCCTTGATCTGCTTGGCGAGGAAGTTGTTGGACGGCACCACGATGTCGTAGCCCGACTTTCCGGCCAGCAGCTTGGCTTCGAGGGTTTCGTTGGAGTCGAAGACGTCGTAGACGACCTTGATGCCGGTTTCCTTGGTGAACTTCTCGACCGTATCCGGCGCGATGTAGTCCGACCAGTTGTAGACGTGCAGAACTTTGTCGTCAGCCTGGGCCATGCCGGCCACGGCGCCCGCCAGGGTCATGGCGAGCAGGGTCTTGCCGAAGGTTTTGATCATGCGGGTAGCTCCATTTTTGTTGAAGTGTCCGAGTGGCGTCGTACCGAATACGTCACCACTCGGTGAGCCTGGCCAACGCACCGGCGAAGTCTGGCAAGGTAGAGGGCTTGCTTACAACAGGCGGCGTCCCTAAATGCCACCATCAAGCCCTCTTTTTCTTAGCCTTTGACTTCAGCCAGGGTGAGGTCCAGGCACTTGCGTGCCTTGGTCACCAGTTCGTCGACTTCGTCTTTGCTGATCACCAGCGGCGGCGAGATGATCATGGTGTCACCCACCGCGCGCATGATCAGGCCATTGCGGAAGCAGTGCTCACGGCACAGCATCCCCACACCACCGGCGAAGCGTTCACGGGTCTGCTTGTTCTTGACCAGTTCCAGCGCCGCCACCATGCCGACACCGCGCGCTTCGCCCACCAACGGATGGTCGGCCAGCTCCTGCCAGCGCTGCTGCAAATACGGTGCCGTTTCAGCCTTCACTTTCTCGACGATCTTCTCTTCGCGCAGGATGCGGATGTTCTCCAGCGCAACCGCCGCCGCCACTGGATGACCAGAGTAGGTGAAGCCGTGGTAGAACTCCCCACCCTCATTCAGGGTATGGACGATCTCGTCACGGACAATCACGCCGCCCATGGGGATGTAACCCGAGGTCAGGCCCTTGGCGATCGGCATCAGGTCCGGGGCGTTGCCGTAGTACTGGCTGCCGAACCATTCGCCGGTACGGCCGAAGCCGCAGATCACTTCGTCGGCGATGAACAGGATGTCGTACTTGGCGAGGATCTCGCGGATCTTCGGCCAGTAGGTTTCCGGCGGGACGATCACGCCACCGGCACCCTGGATGGGTTCGGCGATGAAGGCAGCGATCTTGTCCTCGCCCACTTCGAGAATCTTCTTCTCCAGCTGCTCGGCGGCCCAGACGCCGAATTCGGCCGGCGCCATGTCGCCACCCTCGCCGAACCAGTAGGGCTGGGCGATGTGCTCGATGCCGGGAATCGGCAGGTCACCCTGCTCGTGCAGGGCCTTCATGCCGCCGAGGCTGACACCGGCCACGGTGGAGCCGTGGTAGCCGTTCCAGCGGCCGATGATGACTTTCTTCTGCGGCTGACCTTTGATCGCCCAGTAGTGGCGGACCATGCGCAGCACGGTGTCGTTGGCTTCCGAACCGGAACCGGTGAAGAACACGTGGTTCATACCTTCCGGCGCGATCTCGGCGATCGCCTTGGAAAGCTCCACTGCCGGCGGGTGCGCGGTCTGGAAGAACAGGTTGTAGAAGGGCAGTTCACGCATCTGCCGGGTAGCCGCCTGAACCAGCTCCTCACGGCCGTAGCCGACGTTGACGCACCACAGGCCCGCCATGCCATCGAGGATCTTGTTGCCTTCGCTATCCCAGATGTACACGCCTTCGGCCTTGGTGATGATCCGCGCACCCTTGGCATTCAACGCCTTGTAGTCGGTGAACGGCGGCAGGTGGTGGTCACGACCGAGCGCTTGCCATTCAAGGGTCTTGGGGTTGGTCACTTGGCTGTTCATTTCTATACCTCAGTAAACACACGTCTGGAGGGCCGACCGGGTCGACCGGCCTCCGTTCCGGATCAGACGGAGAGCAGCAGGAACTCACGTTCCCAGGAGCTGATCACCCGTTTGAAGTTTTCATGCTCGGCACGCTTGACCGCCACATAGGCCGTCACGAACTTGCCGCCCAGATATTTCTCGATGTCCCGGCAGGACTCCATGCGCTCCAGTGCTGCCTCGAGGGTCAGCGGCAGGCGCAGGTTGCGGCGTTCATAGCCACGGCCCTTGACCGGTGCGCTCGGCTTCACGCCTTCCACCATGCCGATGTAGCCGCACAGCAGGCTGGCGGCGATGGCCAGGTAGGGGTTGGCGTCGGCGCCGGCCAGGCGGTTTTCCACACGGCGGTTCTGCGGACCGGCATCAGGTACGCGCAGGCCCACGGTGCGGTTCTCCTCGCCCCACTCCACGTTCACCGGCGCGGAGGTATCCGGCAGGAAACGGCGGAAGGAGTTCACGTTCGGCGCGAACAGCGGCAGGACCTCGGGGATGTACTTCTGCAGGCCGCCGATGTGGCTCAGGAACAGCTCGCTCATGGAGCCGTCATCATTGGAGAAGATGTTCTTCCCGGTATTGATGTCGACCACGCTCTGGTGCAGGTGCATGGCGCTGCCCGGCTCGTCGGTGATCGGCTTGGCCATGAAGGTCGCCGCCACGTTGTGCTTGAGGGCGGCCTCGCGCATGGTGCGCTTGAACACCAGGATCTGGTCGGCCAGGTCGAGGGCATCGCCATGACGGAAGTTGATTTCCATCTGGGCGGGGCCTTCTTCGTGGATCAGGGTGTCGAGATCCAGGTCCTGCGTCTCGCACCAGTCGTACATGTCCTCGAACAGCGGGTCGAATTCGTTCGCCGCATCGATGGAGAAGGACTGGCGACCGGTTTCCGGGCGGCCCGAACGGCCCAGCGGGGCTTGCAGCGGGAAGTCTGGGTCGTCGCAGCGCTTGGTCAGGTAGAACTCCATCTCCGGCGCGACGATGGGCTTCCAGCCTTTATCCGCGTACAGCTTGAGCACCATCTTCAGGATGTTGCGCGGGGACAGCTCGATGGGGTTGCCCTGCTTGTCGAAGGTGTCGTGGATAACCATGGCGGTGGGCTCGATGGCCCAGGGCACCAGGTAGACAGCGCTCTGGTCCGGACGGCAGAACATGTCGATGTCCGCCGGATCGAGCAGCTCGTAATAGATGTCGTCCTCAACATAGTCGCCGGTCACGGTTTGCAGCAGCACGCTCTCGGGGAGGCGCATGCCCTTCTCGTCCAGGAACTTGTTGGTCGGCGAAATCTTACCGCGGGCAATGCCGGTAAGATCGCTGATCATGCATTCAACTTCGGTGATTTTGCGTTCTTTCAGCCAGCTGGTCAGCTGGTCGAGCTTGGTAGTCATAAAGACCTCAGGGTTGAGAGCTTCACTAGGAGGCATCAGCAGGTTCGTGGCATTCACGCCCATCGAGGTACCGCCGCGAATCAGTACAGTCCGAACTGCGCGACACGGCAACTTCGCCGGTTTCCTGAAGAGTTCTCCCGCTCAGCGTTTCCCCGCCTTCTCCCTGCAAGCCTCACCAAAGGCCTGGAAGATGGCGAGATAGTTCGGGTTGGTCTGCACTTGCCATTCGGGATGCCACTGCACCCCAAGGGCAAAGCTCCTGGCGCCTTCGACCGAAAAGGCCTCGACCAACCCATCAGGCGCCAGAGCCTCTACACGCAGGCCCGGCGCCAGACGTTCAACGCCCTGGCCATGAATGGAGTTGACTAGAATCTCTGACGGCAAGCCGATGCCGTCGAGCACGCCACCCGACTGCACCTGGATCGGGTGCCGGGGAGCGTATTGCACCTCGAACGGCTGGTCGGCCGGCTCGCGATGGTCCATGAATCCTTCTACTACATGCACACGCTGGTGCAGGGTGCCGCCAAAGGCCACGTTCATTTCCTGGAAACCACGGCAGATGCCCAGAACGGGAATACCGGCGGCGATGGCCGCACGGACCAGAGGAAGAGTAGTGCGATCCCGGGCGGGATCGTGACGGGTGCCGGGCTCGGATGCGGGGCCCTGATAATGATGGGGCTCCACATTCGACGGGGAGCCGGTAAAGAGAAGACCGTCCAGGCTGGCCAGGAGCGTCGCTTGGTCCATCAGTTCAGCCAGGGCCGGAATTACCAGCGGAATTCCACCGGCTCCGACCGCTACCGCACGCAGATACTTCTCACCAGCTATATGATAGGTCTGAGGACCGATCTCTCTGGTGCAAGCGGATACGCCGATCAACGGCAGGCGAGACATGAGACACCCGTATTATTTGTCTGATTTGGGTTTCGACCGAGCTTAGCGTTGTTCATTTTTTTACACAATAGGGCTGTAAAAAATTGAACACGCCCCGCTGAGCACCGCAGCCAACAAGGTTCGGAGAGAGGTTCGGATGCCCCAGAACGCCCCAAAACTGGCCATCGAGCCCATTTTTGGGGCAAAATAGGGCTCGCTTGACATCAAGGGGTGATTCGGATTGACTCACACCTTAGATAGAGCGTGATTGATATTTTTAACAAAAAAGGTGTTGCATCATGTCGGTACCCCCGCGTGCCGTTCAGCTTCAAGAAGCGAACGAGTTCCTTAAGGAGCATCCTGAGGTCCAGTTCGTCGACCTGTTGATTGCAGATATGAATGGAGTGGTGAGAGGCAAGCGAATCGAACGCGCCAGCCTGACCAAAGTCTACGAGAAAGGCATCAACCTCCCCGCTTCGATCTTCGCTCTCGATATCAACGGTTCCACCGTCGAAAGCACCGGCCTCGGCCTGGACATCGGCGACGCAGACCGCATCTGCTATCCCATCCCCAGCACCCTCAGCGACGAACCCTGGCAAAAGCGCCCAACCGCGCAACTGCTGATGACCATGCATGAGGTCGAAGGCGAAGGCGAACCCTTCTTCGCCGACCCGCGCGAGGTCCTGCGTCGTGTGGTGGAAAAGTTCGATGACCTCGGCCTGACCATCTGCGCCGCTTTCGAGCTGGAGTTCTACCTGATCGACCAGGAGAACATTAATGGCCGTCCGCAGCCGCCGCGTTCGCCCATCTCGGGTAAGCGACCGCAGTCGACCCAGGTATACCTGATCGACGACCTCGACGAGTACGCCGACTGCCTGCAGGACATCCTCGAAGGTGCCAAGGTCCAGGGCATCCCGGCCGACGCCATCGTCAAGGAAAGCGCCCCGGCCCAGTTCGAAGTCAACCTGCACCATGTCGAAGACGCCCTGAAGGCCTGCGACTACGCCGTGCTGCTCAAGCGCCTGATCAAGAACATCGCCTACGACCATGAGATGGACACCACCTTCATGGCCAAGCCCTACCCGGGCCAGGCGGGCAACGGTCTGCACGTGCATATCTCGCTGATCGACAAGAAGACCGGCAAGAACATCTTCACCTCAGATGATCCCGAGCAGAACGCCGCTTTGCGTCACGCGGTCGGCGGTGTGCTCGAGACCATGCCTGCGTCCATGGGCTTCCTGTGCCCGAACGTGAACTCCTACCGCCGTTTCGGCGCGCAGTTCTACGTACCGAACGCGCCGAGCTGGGGCCTGGACAACCGCACCGTGGCGGTCCGCGTGCCCACCGGCAGTTCGGATGCCGTGCGCATCGAACACCGCGTGGCCGGTGCCGACGCCAACCCCTACCTGATGATGTCGGCCATCCTGGCCGGTATTCACCATGGACTGACCAACAAGATCGAGCCGAGCACGCCTATCGAAGGCAACTCCTACGAGCAGTTGGAGCAGAGCCTGCCGAACAACCTGCGCGATGCCCTGCGCGAGCTGGACGACAGCGAAGTCCTGGCCAAGTACATCAGCCCGGATTACATCGACATCTTCGTCGCCTGTAAGGAAAGCGAGCTGGAGGAGTTCGAACACTCCATCTCCGACCTCGAGTACAACTGGTACCTGCATACCGTGTAAGCGAGTCCACAACGCCGGCCCCAGGGCCGGCGTTGTTGTATCTGCAACCTTTGCAACACCCGGCGCGGCGCGTCATTCCGGCTGCCGACGCCTTGCGGCACCCGCACGCCTGAACAAACAGAACCCGCATGCTCTACCAGGGAGGACGTCATGCCCCGTTTGCTCGCCCCACTGTTGCTCGCATTGCTCCCCGCACTGGCCCAGGCCGAAGACCTGATCCGTGTCTACAACTGGAACGACTACATCGCCCCGGAGGTGCTGGAAGCGTTCCAGAAAGAGACCGGCATCAAGGTCGATTACCGTACTTTCAGCAGCGCCGATGAACTGGACAAGGCGCTGACCAGCGGCGAGCCCATCGACGTTGCCGTGCCCTCCCATAACGACTTGCCCCGACTGATCAAGGAAGGTCGCCTCCAGCCCCTGGACTTCTCTCGCCTGCCCAACCGCCAGCACCTGGACAAACAGCTGCTGAGCAAGCTGGCCGCGATGGACCCGAACAACCAGCACGCCGTGCCCTACCTCTGGGGCGCTGTCGGCCTGGCCGTGAATACGCCCCAGGCGGAAAAGGCCTTCGGCGGCCCGCTGCCCCACAGCTGGAGCCTGCTGTTCGATGCCGAGCAGAGTGCGCGCCTCGGCCAGTGCGGCATCAGTCTGCTGGACGCCCCCGACGAGACCCTCGCCGTGCTGCTCAACTACCAGGGCCGCAACCTCGCCCGCAGTGCGCCGAGCCGTCTCAAGCGCAGCGCCGAGACCCTCACCGGACTGCGACCGAACTTGCGCTACATCGACAGCGAGCGCTATATCGCCGACCTCAACGCCGGCAAGCTCTGCGTCGCCATGGCCTGGGTCGGTGACGCCCTGAACGCTGCCGCTGCCGGCCAGCCGGTGACCTTCATGGTCCCGGACGAAGGCTCTGTGCTGTTCATCGACAACCTGGCGATTCCCACCAGCGCCAACCGTGCCGACCTCGCGCACAGGTTCATCGATTTCATGCTGCGCCCAGAGGTTGCGGCCAAGGTCACCGGCGCGACCCTCTACCCCAGCGGCAACGCCGACGCCCGCCAGTACCTGGACGAGTCCCTGCGCAACCAGCCGGGCCTGTACCCGGACAAGGACACCAAGCGGCGCCTGTTCCCGGTCGAGCCCGTGCCGGAGAAGCTCAGCGCGACCCGTGACGAAGTCTGGACCGCCTTCCGCGAGGGTCAGTAAGGCGCCTTGTAGGAGCTAGCTTGCTAGCGAAAAGGAGCCATTCGCTGGCAAGCCCGCTCCTACGAGCAGCGAATACATCCCCCTCTCCCGCAAGCGGGAGAGGGGGACATTCATCGCTCTCTTGCTCCTGAACCACCGCCTGGCGTCCAATAGCGGCTCTTCGGAAAGGAGCTACCCATGCCGCGCCACGCCACCGCTCGCAAGCCCCGCGCCAGCAGCCAGCTGCGCATCGCCGGGATTCTCGATGCCGCCCGCACCCTGCTCGCGGAACAGGGCGTGGCCAACCTGTCGATCTACAGCGTCGCCGAGCGCGCGGAAATGCCGCCCTCTTCTGTCTACCACTTCTTCTCCAGCGTCCCGGCGATCCTCGAAGCCCTCACCGCGGATATCCACGCGGCTTTCCGCGCCTGCCTCCAGGAGCCCATCGAGCACGAAGGCCTGCGCCACTGGCACGACCTGTCGCGACTGGTGGAGGAACGGATGTTGTCGATCTACGGCGCCGACGCTGCCGCGCGTCAGCTGATCCTCGCCCAGCACGGTCTCACCGAAGTCACCCAGGCCGACCGCCAGCACGACATCGAACTGGGACGGCTCATGCATGCCCTGTTCGAACGTCACTTCGAGCTGCCGGTGCTGCCCGACGATGTCGACGTCTTCGCCCTGGCCATGGAACTGGGCGACCGCGTCTACGCCCGCTCGGTGCAACTGCACGGCGAAATCACCCCGCGCCTGGCCGAGGAAGGCATGCGTGTGTTCGATGCCTACCTGGGTTTGTACCTGCCGCCCTACCTGCCGAAGCGAGCGGCACCGCAGGAAATCTGAGCCAACACAAATCCGATATTTATCCGCAAATAAATCGGAATTCAGCCTTCGATAGATAAATCTCGCTTTGAAAGCAGATTTTTATCGGATATAAAGTCACCATCCGCACGGCGGCACACTCCGCCAGCACGGAAAAACCACCGATTGCCGATAGATATCCGGCAACCGGCCCTTATTCGTACTGACGAGGTGTTTCATGTCCCGCATTGTTACCGTCGCCGCCACGCAGATGGCCTGTTCCTGGAATCGCGGCGCGAATATCGCCAACGCCGAGAAACTGGTTCGCCAAGCCGCGGCCAAGGGCGCGCAGATCATCCTGATCCAGGAGCTCTTCGAGACCCCTTACTTCTGCCAGAAGCCGAACCCGGACTACCTGCAGCTGGCGACGTCGACCGAAACCAACGAAGCCATCGCGCATTTCCAGAACGTCGCCCGTGAGCTGCAGGTCGTGCTGCCCATCAGCTACTTCGAGCAGGCCGGCCGCGCGCGCTTCAACAGCATCGCGATCATCGATGCCGACGGCTCCAACCTTGGCGTTTATCGCAAGAGCCACATCCCGGACGGCCCCGGCTACCACGAGAAGTACTACTTCAACCCGGGCGACACCGGCTTCAAGGTCTGGAACACCCGCTACGCCAAGATCGGCGTGGGCATCTGCTGGGACCAGTGGTTCCCGGAAGCCGCGCGCAGCATGGCCCTGCTGGGTGCCGAAATCCTCTTCTACCCGACCGCCATCGGCAGCGAGCCGCACGACGCCAACATCACCTCCCGTGACCACTGGCAGCGCGTGCAGCAAGGTCACGCCGGCGCCAACCTGATGCCGCTGGTGGCATCCAACCGCATCGGCAAGGAAGAGCAGGACGGCTACGACATCACCTTCTACGGCTCCTCGTTCATCGCCGACCAGTTCGGCAAGAAAGTCGAGGAACTGAACGAGACCGAGGAAGGCATCCTGGTGCACAGCTTCGACCTGGACAAACTCGAGCACGTGCGCAGCGCCTGGGGTGTGTTCCGCGACCGTCGCCCGAACCTATACTCCCCGATCAAGACCCTGGACGGCTCCCTCGAGTCCTGACAGTTAAAACAGGGGCCAGCCTGATGGCGATGCACTGTTCGCCAGCAGGTTGGCCCCTGCCCCATTCCATACCGATGGTGGATCGATGAACACTCTGAACAGCCTCCCCCGTGACGACGGCTTCCGCATGCCGGCCGAATGGGAACCCCATACCCGCACCTGGATGGTCTGGCCGGAGCGCCCGGACAACTGGCGCCTTGGCGGTAAACCCGCGCAAGCGGCCTTCACCGCTGTGGCCAAGGCCATTGCCCGCTTCGAGCCGGTGACCATCTGCGTGTCCGCCGGCCAGTACGAGAACGCCCGCGCGCGCCTCGACGAGCCGAACATCCGCGTCGTGGAAATCAGCACCGACGATGCCTGGGTGCGTGATACCGGCCCTACCTTCGTGATTAACGACAGTGGCGACGTCCGCGGCGTGGACTGGACCTTCAACGCCTGGGGCGGCTTCGATGGCGGCCTCTACTTCCCCTGGAACCGCGACGACCAGGTGGCGCGCAAGGTCCTCGAGATCGAATGCAGCAAGCGCTACCGCACCGATGGCTTCGTGCTGGAAGGTGGTTCGATCCACGTGGACGGCGAAGGCACCCTGATCACCACCGAAGAATGCCTCCTGAACAAGAACCGCAACCCGCACCTTTCCCGTGAGGAAATCGAGGCGGTGCTGCGCGAGCAACTGGCGGTGCAGACCGTGATCTGGCTGCCGGATGGCCTCTACAACGACGAAACCGACGGCCACGTGGACAACTTCTGCTGCTACGTGCGCCCGGGCGAAGTCCTGCTGGCCTGGACCGACGATCCGCACGACCCGAACTTCCCGCGCTGCCAGGCCGCCATGAAGGTGCTGGAACACGCCCGCGACGCCAAGGGCCGCCAGTTGGTGGTGCACAAGATGCCGATCCCCGGCCCGATCTACGCCACCGAGGAAGAATGTGCGGGCGTGGACCTGGTGGAAGGCACCCAGGAACGCGATCCGTCGATCCGCCTGGCCGGTTCCTACGTGAACTTCCTGATCGTCAACGGCGGCATCGTTGCGCCGAAGTTCGACGACGCGAAGGACGCCACGGCCGAAGCCATCCTCAAGCGCATCTTCCCGCAGCACGAAGTGGTGATGGTGCCCGGCCGCGAGATTCTCCTCGGCGGCGGCAACATCCACTGCATCACGCAGCAGCAGCCGGCGCCGCAAAAGCGCTGAGTGAAGCTGGAATGAACAAACCCCCGCACTTGCGGGGGTTTGTTTTTGTAGGGGCGAAACTGCAGGGGCATTGCTCTTGTGGGGGCGAATTCATTCGCTAAGCAGTCCGCAGGACTGCCCTACAAGGTCGCGGACCGCTGCGCGGTCCTCAGCGAATGAATTCGCCCCCACAGGAAAAGCGCCTTGAGCGCCCGCGAATCACAGCTTCGCGATCGACACCTCGGTGGATTTCACGAAGGCGATCACCTCGGAGCCGATGCCCAGCTCCAGCTCGCGCACGGAGCGGGTGGTGATGACGGAGGTGACGATGCCGGCGGCGGTCTGTACATCAATCTCGGAAAGCACCGGACCTTCGATGATTTCCTTGATGGTGCCCTTGAACTGGTTGCGGACGTTGATGGCTTTGATGGTCATGGCGGTTATTCCTTTGCTCGGGGGTATGGGGTTTGGGTCAAAGCGCCCAGCGCAGTTGCGTGGGCAGGGGGGAAACGGGTTCAGGTTCCGGTGGCGCGGCCGGGAGTGACAGCACCCGGTCCAGTACTTCGGCTTCCAGCGCGGCCAGGCGCGCCGAGCCACGGGCTCGCGGGCGCTGCAACTCGACCGGCAGATCAAGGCCGATGGCACCTTCCTCGATCAGGATCACCCGGTCGGCGACGGCCACTGCCTCGTTCACGTCATGGGTCACCAGCAGGACGGTAAAACCGTGCTGCTGCCACAGGCGTTCGATCAGTTGCTGCATCTCGATGCGGGTCATGGCATCCAGCGCACCCAACGGTTCGTCCAGCAGCAGCAGGCGCGGCTGGTGGATCAGCGCGCGGGCCAGAGCTACACGCTGCTTCTGGCCGCCGGAAAGCGCTGCCGGCCACTCCTGTGCACGGTCGGCCAGGCCCACCGCTTCCAGGGCTTCCAGGGCGCGCGGGCGCCAGTCGCCGGAGAGGCCCAGGCCAACGTTGTCGATCACCCGCTTCCAGGGCAGCAGGCGCGCATCCTGGAACATCAGGCGCGTGTCCTCGCGGGCATCCTCCAGCGGTGCCGAACCGGCCAGCAGTTCGCCACGGGAAGGCTGATCCAGCCCGGCCAACAGCCGCAGCAGGGTGCTCTTGCCGCAGCCACTGCGACCGACCACGGCGACGAACTGGCCGGCCGGAATCAGCAGGTCGATACCCTTGAGCACTTCACGCTCGCCGAAGGACTTGCCGATGCCACGCAGCGCCAGCGGAATGCCGCGCTTGAGGCGTTGAGGTGCATGCAGAGCGGTCATGCGGCACCTCCCTTGGCCTGGTAGGCCGGGTGCCAGCGCAGCCAGACACGTTCCAGCCCACGGGCGGCGACGTCGGCCAGCTTGCCGAGCACCGCATAGAGCAGGATCGCCAGTACCACCACATCGGTCTGCAGGAACTCGCGGGCGTTCATCGCCAGGTAGCCGATGCCCGAGCTGGCGGAAATCGTCTCGGCGACGATCAGCGTCAGCCACATGAAGCCGAGGGCGAAACGCACGCCTACCAGGATCGACGGGAGCGCACCGGGCAGGATCACCTGGCGGAACAGCGCGAAACCGGACAACCCATAGCTGCGGGCCATTTCCACCAGCGCCGGGTCGACGTTGCGGATGCCGTGGTAGGTGTTGAGGTAGATGGGGAACAGGGTGCCGAGGGCGACCAGGAAAATCTTCGCCGACTCATCGATGCCGAACCACAGGATCACCAGCGGAATCAGCGCCAGGTGCGGCACATTGCGGATCATCTGCACCGAACTGTCCAGCAGGCGCTCGCCCCACTTCGACAGGCCGGTGATGAAGCCCAGCAGCAAGCCGAGGCCGCCGCCGATGGCGAAGCCGATACCCGCGCGCCAGCCGCTGATGGCCAGGTGGGTCCAGATCTCGCCGCTGGACAGCAGGTCCCAGCCCGCCGCCAGCACCGCACTCGGTGCCGGCAGGATGCGGGTGGAGAGCAGGCCAGTGACGACCGCGCCCTGCCAGATCGCCAGCAGCGCCACGGGCAAGGCCCAGGGCGCGAGGCGCAGGAGTATGGAATCGAGTTTCATCCCCGCGCCCTCAGCTCTGCGATGCCAGCTTGGCTTCGGGCAGCGCCTCGTTGGCCACCATCTCGCCGAACGGGCTGACGAAGGCCAAGCCGTCGTTGATGCGCGGACGGGCCACGTCCAGATGCGGGAACAGCAATTCGGCAACGCGATAGGACTCTTCCAGGTGCGGATAGCCGGAGAAGATGAAGGTATCGATGCCGAGGTCGGCGTACTCCTTCACCCGCGCCGCCACGGTCGGGCCATCGCCCACCAGCGCGGTACCGGCACCGCCACGCACCAGGCCGACGCCGGCCCAGAGGTTGGGGCTGACTTCAAGCTGGTCGCGCCTGCCGTTGTGCAGGGCGGCCATGCGTTGCTGGCCCACGGAATCGAAACGGGCGAAGGCAGCCTGGGCCTTGGCAATGGTCGCGTCGTCGAGGTTTTCGATCAGGCGGTCGGCGGCGGCCCAGGCGGCTTCGTTGGTCTCGCGCACGATCACATGCAAACGGATACCGAAGCGCACCGTGCGGCCCTGCTTGGCGGCCTTGGCGCGTACCTGCTCGATCTTCTCCTTCACCGCGGCCGGCGGCTCGCCCCAGGTCAGGTACAGCTCAACTTGTTCCGCCGCCAGGTCCTGGGCGGCCTCGGAAGAACCACCGAAGTACAGCGGCGGACGCGGTTGCTGCAGCGGCGGGTAGAACAATTTCGCGCCCTTCACCTGGATGTGCTTGCCGTCGTAATCGACGGTTTCGCCCTCCAGAACACGGCGCCAGATACGGGTGAACTCCACGGAGGCTTCGTAACGTTCTGCATGGTTCAGGTGCAGGCCATCGGCAGCCAGTTCGTCCGGGTCGCCACCGGTCACCAGGTTGAACAGCGCGCGGCCACCGGACAGGCGATCCAGGGTCGCCGCCTGGCGCGCCGCCACGGTCGGCGAAATGATCCCGGGGCGCAGGGCCACGAGGAACTTCAGGCGTTGGGTCACCGGGATCAGCGAAGCGGCCACCAGCCAGGAGTCCTCGCAGGAACGCCCAGTGGGGATCAGTACGCCGCCGAAACCGAGGCGGTCGGCCGCCTGGGCGATCTGCTGCAGGTAGCCGTGGTCAACGGCGCGGGCGCCCTCGGATGTGCCGAGGTAGTGGCCGTCGCCGTGGGTCGGCAGGAACCAGAAGATGTTCAAGCTCATGGAGTCGTCTCCTTAAAGGTGTCCCCTCTCCCTCCGGGAGAGGGGTTCAAGTCACTGCTGCGCGACCTTGGCAGGCGGCGTCCAGATCACGTCGGCGATGCTGAGTTTTTTCGGGATCAGCTTCAGCGCGGTGAAGGTGTCGGCGATCTTCTGCTGCGCAGTGACGACCTCCGGGCTCAGCGGCTGGGCACCGTAGCCCTGGCGCTTCACCGCGATGGAGGTGATGTCCTTGGGCAGGCCCAGCAGCGGCGCGACCTGTTCGGTGACCTTGTCCGGATCGGCCTTGGAGTCCTCGCCCACGGCGCGCACTTCCTCGATCAGGGTGCTGATCACCTGCGGATGCTTCTGCGCATAGGTGCGGGTGGCCAGGTAGAACTGATGGTTATCCACAAGCCCTTCGCCATTGCGCAGGGTGCGGGCTTCCAGTTGCTTCTCGGCGGCGGCCTGGAAGGGGTCCCAGATCACCCAGGCATCCACGCTGCCGCGCTCGAAGGCGGCGCGGGCGTCGGCCGGTGGCAGATACACGGGCTGGATATCGCTGTACTTCAGGCCGGCCTCTTCCAGGGCGCGCACCAACAGGTAGTGCACGTTGGAACCCTTGTTCAGGGCGACCTTCTTGCCGGCCAGTTCCTTCACTGACTGGATGGGCGAACCCTTCTGCACCAGGATCGCCTCGCTCTGCGGGGCCGGCGGCTCATAGGCCACGTAGAGCAGGTCGGCACCTGCCGCCTGGGCGAATACCGGCGGGGTTTCGCCGGTCACGCCGAAGTCGATGGAACCGACGTTCAGGCCTTCCAGCAGCTGCGGGCCACCGGGGAATTCGGTCCATTTGACCTCAACGCCCTGTTCGGCCAGACGCTTCTCCAGCGTGCCCTTGGCCTTGAGCAGCACCAGGGTGCCGTACTTCTGGTAGCCGATCCGCAGGGTCTCGGCCTGTGCTTGAGTGATGGCGCCGAAAGCCAGGGCAGCCGCGAACAGGGCAGCCAGGCTCCGACGCAAAGTGATGGTGCGCATGGCGCTCTCCTCATGACTTTGCTTGTGGTGTCGTTGCCTGCTTCCCGTTGGCGGGTGAGTAAGGCGGGGGTCGTTCAGTGCGCGCGAGGCGCCGGATGAATCAGCGGTTGGGTTGCGGGGTCAGGCGCAGGTACGGCCGGACCGCCTTGTAGCCGCGCGGGAAGCGCTGGCGAATCTCGTCTTCATCCTTGAGCGAGGGGACGATCACCACGTCGTCGCCGTCCTGCCAGTTGGCCGGGGTGGCAACCTTGTGGTTGTCGGTCAGCTGCAGGGAATCGATCACCCGCAGGATTTCGTTGAAGTTGCGCCCGGTGCTGGCCGGGTAGGTGATGATCAGGCGCACCTTCTTGTTCGGGTCGATGATGAACAGCGAACGCACGGTGAGCGTGTCGTTGGCGTTCGGGTGGATCAGGTCGTACAGGTCGGACACCTGGCGGTCGGCGTCGGCGATGATCGGGAAGTTCACCAGGGTGCCCTGGGTGTCGTTGATGTCCTCGATCCAGCGGTGGTGGGAATCCACCGGATCGACGGAAAGGGCAATCGCCTTGACCCCGCGAGCGGCGAACTCATCCTTCAGCTTGGCGGTGAAGCCGAGCTCGGTGGTGCACACCGGAGTGAAGTCGGCCGGATGCGAGAACAGCACGCCCCAGCTGCTGCCCAGCCACTCGTGGAAGCGGATGCGGCCTTCGCTGGATTCCTGTTCGAAGTCGGGGGCGATGTCGCCGAGGCGGATACTCATGGTGCTGCTCCTGTGTCTGGGTGTCGTTCCGTGGGGCTCACTATGCGGAGTCGCGTTGAAAATTAAAAAGAATAAATAACGATTTATTTATTACTTTATGAGCTATTGAAATGCAGTCGTGAAAAACCCGGGAAAGCCTCTGGAATGAGGCTCCCGGCTTGATCGAACCGTAGGTTGTGGCTGAGCTACGCGAAGCCCAACACGCGAATTCGCGACCGACCTCGTTGGGCTTCGCTGCGCTCTGCCCAACCTACAAAAGCCCCTCTCCCCAACCCTCTCCCGCAAGCGGGAGAGGGAGCTGTCCGTGCCGGCGTTCAGGCCAGGCACTTCCCTGTAGGGGCGAATTCATTCGCCAAGGGCCGCGCAGCGGTCCCGTAGGTTGGTCCGAGCCTGCGAGGCCCAACGTGGCCAGTCACAGCGCCGCAACGTTGGGTTTCGCTACGCTCTACACCAACCTACGAAAGCCTATTCGCGATTGTAGGGTGGGCTTCAGCCCACCAGCGCCCTTACAGCAGCGTCAGGGTGTAGCTGAGGATCAGGCGGTTCTCGTCCTGGTCACGCGCGGCGTCGCTGCGCAGAGAGGCGTTGCGCCAGGACACGCCGAGGCCTTTCAGCGGACCGTCCTGCAGCACGTAGTCGAGGCGGAAATCACGTTCCCACTCGCCCTGGTCGCTGCCCTGGGTCTCGATGTTGCTGCCCTTCAGGTAGGTCCCTACCGCCTTCAGGCCCGGCACGCCGAGCTTGGCGAAGTCGTAGCCGTACTCGGCCACCCAGGTGCGCTCGCCGGCGCTGAGGAACTTGCCGATCTGGCGGTCGGTGATCAAGTAGGCGGTGGCGCCATCGCCCTGGTTGAGGAAGGGGAAGGCGCTGTCGCCGGACACCTGCTGGTAGCCCAGGCTCGCCGCGTGGCCGCCGAGGGTGTAGGTGAACAGCGCACTCCAGGTGCGGTTGTCCACTTCGAAGCGATCCGGGTCGTTGGTCGCCCAGTTGCCCGCGCTGCGGAAGCCTTCGCGGCGGCCGGCGACGCTGCCGTTCTTGCCGTCGGAGTCGCTGTAGAAGTAGCGCAGGTCGGACTTCAGTGCGCCCACCGGCAGCGCCCAGTTGTGGGTCAGGCCGAGGAAGTGCTGCTGGTAGAAGTCTTCCAGGTTGCCGTAGTAGTACTGCGCGAGCAGGTTGTCGCTGACCTTGTAGTCGCCACCGGCGAAGTAGAACTTGTTG
>NZ_SSOL01000031.1:0-138283 GCF_029871275.1 Pseudomonas sp. BN414 | reverse complement strand
CAACACCCCCTACGGCTTGGTGACCCTCAACGCTGACGGTAGCTACAGCTTCGCGCTGGCCAACGGTTCAGCGGCGGTGGAGGGCCTGGATCAGGGCGAGCAGGTTACCCTGCAATACGCCTATTCCATGCGCGACGCCGACAACGACCCGAGCAGTTCGACGCTGACCATCACCATCACCGGCAGCAACGACACCCCCACGGTCGATGTCAGCACGCCTAACGCTGGCGGCGATCTGGCCAAGGTCTACGAGAAAGGTCTGCCGGATGGCTCCAGCGCCGGGGATGGCAGCACCGTCACCACCGGCAGCTTCACCGTCGCTGACTCCGACGGGCTGGCCAACCTGAAGACCCTCAGCGTTGGCAGCCTCAGCGTCGACCTCACCACCAGCAGCTTCACTAGCCTGGTCGGGCAGAGCTTCACCACCGCCCACGGCACCGTGCAGATCACCGGCTACAGCAACGGCACTTACAACTTCAGCTACACCCTGACCGAGGCGACGACCGATGCGGCTGGTCCGGAGACGGACGGCTTCCTTATTAATGTGGGCGATGGGCTGGCCAGTGCCTCGGCGAATGTCAGCATCGAAATCGTCGACGACCTGCCGAAGGCCAAGGCTGACAGTGCCTCGCTCAGCGAGGGCGGGAGCGTCAACGGCAATGTGGTCAGTGGCGCCGGATTGGGTTCGGTGGCCGATATGTTCGGTGCCGATGGACGTCCGTCGCCGACTACCGGTGTAGTGGGTGTGCGCGCAGGTGGTGACACCACGACCGCTGCTTCCGGCAGTGTCGGCGATCCCATCGATACTGGCCTGGGCACCCTGGTCCTGCATGCCGACGGCAGCTACACCTACACCAGCCACGCCAACTCGGTAGGCCAGGCGGGTGCAGTGGATACCTTCACCTACACCATCGTCGATGCCGATGGCGACCTCAGCACCACGACTCTGACCATCAACGTGTCCAACTACACAGTGACGGGGAGTGTGCAGGCCGGTTCGGATCAGGACGTGCGCGAAGCAGCCCTGAGCTTCGGCAGTGCACCGTCGAGCAACGACGAGTTCGCCAGCGGCACCCTGGTGGGCAGTGGCGGCAATGGCCCGTACAGCTTCAGCCTGGCTGTCGGGGAGGGCAATGGCCAATATGGCCAACTGGTGGTCAGCAGCACGGGCGCCTACGCCTACTTGCTGGTTTCCGCGCCCAAGATCAATCCGGGCGATAACGGCAACAACCTGCAGTTCACCGAGACCTTCACCTTCACGGTGACCGACGCCAACGGCAACACAGGTACAGGCATCCTGACGGTCAGCATCATCGATGATGTGCCGGACATCAGCGTGAAGGGGCTGGGTGCGCTGGGCGTGCAGGTGGACGAGACCAACCTGAGCTTCGATGCCAGCACCAATTTCGCAGGCGCTTTCGCGACAGTGTTCGGGGCCGACGGCGCGGCCATCAGCAACGCCATCACCTATAGCCTGAATGTGAAGTCTGCGGAGGTGGACAGCGGCCTGCGGGACACCGCGACCGGCAACAGCATCCTGCTGTCCAAGGTCGGTTCGGACATCGTCGGGCTGGTCAGCGGCGGGGGGCAGATCGCCTTCCGCCTGAGCGTGGCTGCCGATGGCACGGTGACCCTGGACCAGCAGCGCGCAATCGTTCATACACCTGACACCGGTCCCGACCAGGTGGCGGGCTTGTCCGGCGCCGACCTGATCACCTTGTCTGCCACCGTCACTGATGGCGACGGTGACAAGGACAGCGCGACCCTCAACCTGGGCGATGCCATCAGCTTCCGTGACGACGCACCGGCGGTGACCAGCAATGCCGTGGTGCAACTGGACGACGACGCCCTTCCCGGCGGTATTGCCAATGGTTCCGGCGACGACCCGGACTCGGCGAATACCACGGGCAGCGTCGGGTTTGACTTCGGTGTCGACGGTGCCGGTGATGTCCAGTGGCAGACCATGGGTGCACCCGATGGCTTCAGCTACGTGAAGTCCGGCACCACGTTGCTGATCAAGCAGGGCACCACCACCGTCATCGAGGTGACGCTGAACAGCTCCACGGGTGCCTACGGCGTGACCCAGCTCGCGCCGATCCAGCATGCGCTGGGCGGTGAGGAGAATGACCAGCTGTTTACTCTGACCTACAAGGTCACCGACAAGGACGGCGACTCCACCAACGGGACCCTGGATATCAAGGTCGACGACGACACGCCGAGCGGGAAGAACGACAGCGCCGATGTAGCCGAAGGCAGCGGCCAGGGCTTCAACGTGGTGTTCGTGCTGGACTTCAGCGGCAGTATCGACGACACCGAGCTGAACACCATGCTGAATGCGGTGCGCAATGCCGGGCAAACGTTGTTCAGCACCACCGATGGTGACGTGCGCATTCAACTGGTGGCGTTCTCCGGCACCGCCGCCTCCTACCCGGTGGTGACTGATGTCACCGGTTTCATCAACCTGGTCAACAGCCTGAATCCGGCGGAAGGCGGTGCGCGTCCGTTCTCCGGCAACACCGACTTCACTGCGGCCATCCAGCAGACCATGGCGGTCTATACGCCCTTGTCGAGCTGGAGCAACCAGGTCTTCTTCATCAGTGATGGCAATCCGAACGAGCAGACCGGTCCGGGCGACACATCCCTGACCTCGGCCGTGGCGACCCAGTGGAACAACTTCGTCGATAACAACGGCATCAACGTCACGACCATCGGCGTCGGCAACGGCATCAATACTCCGCGACTGCAGGACGTGGACGTCGATGGTTCCGGCTCGCCCATCATGGTGGCCGCCTTCGAGGATCTGGTCGAAACCCTGGCCAGCCAGATAGTGGGTGGGGTGGTCTCCGGCAACGTCCTGCTGGGCAGCGACAACGCAGTGGGTGGTGGGGACGATGATGCCTTCGGCGCCGATGGTGCCGGCCGCATCCAGTCCATCCAGATCGGCACCACCACCTACACCTGGAACGGCGCCAGCACCATCGCTCTGAGTACGGGCGGCAGCCTTTCCGGCAGCCAGTTGAGTGCGATCACCACCCCCGGCGGCGGCAAGTTGAGTTTCGATTTCACCACGGGCACGTGGACCTATGTCGCGCCGAAGAATGTGGCCGCCGACACCAGCGAGAGCTTCACCTACAGCATCATCGACAAGGACGGCGATCCGTCGAGCGCCTCGCTGACGGTGCGGATCGAAGACGCCTCGCCAGTGATCGGACGGGTGGACGAGGATGAGCTGCCTGGCGGAATCACTGACGGTGACGCCCAGACCACTGTGGTGACCGGCAATCTCGGTGAGCTGCTGGTCGGTACGCCGGTTGGCGCGCAATTCGGTGTGGCCGCCATACCGCAGGCGATGCCCGTGCTGACCTCGGATGGCGTAACCATCACCTATTCACGCGTGGGCGACACCCTGGTGGCCAAGGCTGGCACCGAAACGGTGTTCACCCTGCAGGTGGCCAGCAACGGCGTTTACACCTTCACCCTGCTGGGCGCGCTCGACCATCCCAATGGCGCAGGAGGTGACGACCAGATCCTCACCCTCAACCTGACGGGGGCGCTGCAGGCCAGCAATGCCAGCGGCAACCTGCCATTGGCGGGCGACCTGCTGATCCAGGTGGAAGACGACATCCCGGCCATCCTGCAGACCTCGAACCTGGTGTTCTCCAACGGCGACAGCGTTGCGGGCGCGTCGGGTGTATTCGTCTACAGCACCGGCAGCGACACCCGTGGCAACGGACCTTTCTCGGCATCCGACTCGGACTTCACTAGCATCGGCCTGACCGGCTCCGTGGGTGGCGTGGCGATTTCGTCGACTGCGGTGACCTGGGTGTCCGAATCGGCCACCAGCGCAATCTTCGACATCACCTTCAACTACGCGCCGAACGCGGCGAGTCCCGGGACGCTGGAACAGGCGAATGGCACCCTGACCTTCGATAAGGTCAACGGGACCTACAGTGTCGCGCTGGATGAGCCGATCCAGGGCTTCACCATCTTCAAGACCAGTACCTCGATCAGCATCTCGGGCTACGAGGTCAACAGCACGCTGCCGGATTCGACCCAGCCGGCGGTCGCGGTGGTGGAGCTGGATAACGACTTCTTCGTGCAGTACACCAGTTATGCCGAGCCTGGCGGCGGCACGGATGGCAACAACCTGCGTGCCGGGACTTCCACCACTTCCACCTTCACCGATGGCGAACTCTTCAACCAGACCGCCTCGTGGGTCAGCGTGAGCAACGCGGCCAATGGTGTGGCCGGTGACACACTGGGCAAGGGTGAAGTCCTCGACCTCAACTTCTACACCAGTAATCCGAAGGGCAACCTCGGTGTAGAACCCAGTGCTCGTGCCGAAGGCATGTTCCTCAAGTTCGATGGGGTGAACGGAGAAGACCTGGTCGTGGTGCTGAAGCTGGTCGGTGCCGGTGGTGCCAAGACCACCCGCGCGCTGGTGGTAAGCAGCGCCGACATCATGACGGCCAATAGCGTGGCGCTGGCGGCCTATGGCATCACGCTGGACAACAACGACGGTGCCATCGTCATCGAGAAGAACGACTTCAACGCCCCGGGCGAGAACTGGCAGATCTACGGTGCGCAGATTCTCACCAGCGTCGAAGGCATCGCTTCTTCCTCCGCCGTCAACTTCAACTCCACCATTGGCAGCGGTGGAGCCTCAGATGTGAGCGACCGGGTTTCGTTCACCTCGTCGGCCACCGACAACGATGTGCTCAAGGTTTCCGACGTGGGCTTCATCACGGGCGAGACCAGTACGCTGGACGCAAGCCTGAACTTCCAGGTCGGCATTCGCGATGCCGATGGCGACACCGCATCGAGCCAGGTACTGCAGGTGAACCTCGAATCCAGCACCACCTTCGTCGGCACCGCCAGCGATGACGTGATTCAGGGCACGAGCGGCAATGACCACCTGACCGGGCTGGCGGGGAACGACGTGCTGGTGGGAGGCGCTGGCAATGACGTCCTCGATGGCGGCTTGGGCAACGACACGGCGTCGTACTCCAATGCGGCTTCCAGCGTCGCGGTGAACCTGGCGCTGGTTGGCCAGCAGAACACCGGCGGCGGCGGGCTGGACACGCTGATCGATGTCGAAAACCTGCTCGGTTCGCACTTCAACGACGTGCTTGCCGGGAATAGCGGCAACAACGTGCTGGCAGGGAACGGCGGCGATGACCAACTGACCGGTGGCGGCGGGGCGGACACCTTCAAGTGGCTGCCTGGCGAAAGCGGCATCACCACCATCACTGATTTCACCCCGGGCGTGGACAAGCTGGATCTTTCGCAACTGCTGACCGGTGAGCACAGCAATGCAGGCAGCCTGGACGATTACCTGACCATGGCCTTCGGCGCCAACACCACCATCACGGTGGACAGCAACGCCGACGCCCCGGGAGGAACTGGCCAGACCGTCGTGCTGCAAGGCGTGAATCTGATGGCGGCATACGGCGCACCGGACACGGCGTCGGTGATCACGCACATGCTCGATGATGGCTCGCTGAAAGTGGACGCCTGATTGCAAGCGAGGGCCCGCCTGCGGGCGGGCCCGAATCTGGAGGGGAACGGGGGAGGGACCTATGGTTTTCGTACAGCGCGATGAAAAGGGCAGGGTGCTACGGGTGGAGCACGAACCCTTCGACAACATGACCCAGAGCATGCCGGCCAACGATCCGGAAGTGCAGAGCTGGTTCGCCAGTCGCAGCCTGCATGATCACCTCTTGTCCTTGCAGCACTCCGACCTGGAACTGGTGCGGGTGGTCGAAGACCTGGTGCAGGTGCTGGTGAGCCGAGGCGTGATGAACTACACCGACCTGCCCGAAGCAGCGGGTCGCAAGCTCCAACAGCGCGCATACGCGCGTTCTCAGGTGGTGGACCTGGGCGGATTGGTGCCGGACGATTCGCAATTGCCGTATTGAGCCATCGCTCCTGTAGGAGCGAGCTTGCTCGCGAACAGTCCCAGCACGATCGTTCGCGAGCAGAGGCACCGAGTTCATCCTGTTGCCGCAGCGATCAGCCGGCGCCCGCTTACTCATGCCACGGCGCCGGTGCCCCGATCAGTCGGCCCATGGCGCCCTGGATTCCCAACTCCCGCAATACGTCCAGTTCGCCCTGGGTTTCCACCATCTCTGCGATCAGGGGCAGGTCGATGCTGTTGGTGGCGCGGAACAGGGCTTCGATGAACAGACGCTTGTCGTTCTCCAGGTCGATGGCGCGGATGTAGGTGCCGTCGATCTTCAGGTAGGCGAGGCCCAGGTGGGCGAGGTTGCCGATCAGGCTGAAGCGGCCGCCGAAATGCTGCAAGCCGACGCTGTAGCCGGTTTCGCGGATCGCCTGGCAGACCTGGCCGAGTTCGTTGGCCGGCGGCAGGTGACGTTCGTCCAGCTCAAGGGTGAGCAGTGTCGCCTGTTGCGGGTGGGACTTGAGCAGGGCGAGCAGGCGTTCGCGGTGTTCTCCTGGTTGCAGGCTGGCGGCGGACAGACTCAGGGCGATGGGTGACGGCGTTTGCTGCAGGTGCGCCAGGCAATGCTCCAGCATCGCCAGGTCGAAGCGGGCGGCCCAGCCGAGGCGTTCGATCCACGGCAGGAAGCGACCCGCGGGCACTGCTTCGCCCTGAGGGTCGAGCAGGCGCGCGAGGACCTTGTGGTGCAGGGTTTCCTCGGTGTTGGCGCAGAGGCCCACCGGCTGGAAGTACAGGCGCAGCTTGCCCTTGTTCAGCGCCTCGTCGATCCACGCCCGCCAGTCGTGAAGGCTTTGCCCTGGCGCAGCGTCGAAATCATCCAGACGCACCCAGGGGCGTTCCGTGCTCTGCGCTGCCTGCGCCAGGGCCTGATCGGCGCGGCCCATGACCCGCTGGATGTCTTCTCCCGGTCGGTAGGTAGCGATGCCGAGCAGGGCGACCGGGCTACGGTCGCTGGCGCCGATCGCGTGCAGGTTTTCCAGTTGAGCAGCGAGCGTCGCGGCCAGTTGCTCGGTGTCTTCGCCGGTGAGGCCGGGAGAGAGCAGGGCGAATTCGCCGCCCCGGCTGCGCGAGGCCAGCCAGTCCGGATTGCCGCGCTGTTGCACCAGGTTTTCTAGGATTTCCCCGACATCGCGGATAAGCGCGTCGGTGCGCTGGCCACCGAGGCGCTGGTTGAGCCCGCCAAGGTCGTTGACCCGCAGCAACAGCAGGTAGCCCGCAGCGTTCTGGTCGTTGGGGACCAACTGGTTGGCCAGGCGGATATCGAACTGGCGACGGTTGGCCAGCCCCGTGAGGCTGTCCTGATAGGCTTCTTCGCGCAGGCGTTCGCTGCGTGCGGCTTCTTCGGCGAAAAGGTTGCGCAGCTTGTCCACCATCTGGTTCATCGCCAGCACCACACGACGCAGTTCGGGCGTACGCGGCACCTTGGGCAGGGCGAGGAACTCGCGTCGGCTGATGGCTTCGGCCTGCTGCACCATGTTGTCCAGCGGTCGCAGCTGGGTGCGCAGCAGCCAGGCGCCGGCCAGTGCGCTGACCAGGCCACAGAGCAGCAGCCAGGCCAGGCTGCCGATGGCGCTGTCCCAGAGTTTGGCTAGGGCGAATTGCGGGTGGCTCAGCACTTCAACCCGCGCCGCTTGCTGCCAGCCACGCATGATCAGCGCGTCGCCGCCCTGCGGTCGGAGGTTGACCAGATGGGCGAACCAGCCGGGCACCTGGTCGCTGGTGGTGGTGGTGCGACGCTCGGCGATCACGCCGCCATCCGGGATGCGCACCACGCGAATGCTGGCGAAGTAGCCGCTGTCGAAAATCGAACTGACCATCAGCTCGATCATTGCCGGGTCGTCCACATGGGGCGTCATCGACAGGCCGAGTGCGGTGGCGGCGTCCTGGGCATGGGAACGCAACTGGCTGAGCAGCTGTTCGCGGGAGCTTTCCACGCCCGCGAGGAAACTGCCGGCGAAGGCCAGTGCCAGCAGCAGGCAGATGGCCAGGAACAGTTGCTTGAGTAACGACATGGGCTAACCCTCTCCTATGGCGAAGCCTTCGGCTCTCATTTTTTTCAGCAGGTCCTGCCAGCGCGACAGTTTCTTGGTATCGCCGGCACGCTTGGCACCGGTGTAGAGGCCTTCGGCATTGAAGGCGTAGACCGGCAGCAGGTCGGTGCGCTGGGACGCCGGGCGTATCTCGCCGATCAGGTTGTCCAGTACCAGGGGATCGGCGGTGGGGGTCTTGTAGTAGGTGAGCACCATGTGCGCCTGGTTCTGGCGCAGTGCCTTGACGTAGGTGATGCGCAACTTTTCGGCCGGAATGCCGAGGCGACGCAGGGTGAAGTACTTGGCGATGGAGTAGTCCTCGCAATCGCCAGCGCCCTTGACCAGCGCTTCGACGGGGGTGGCCCAGTAGTCGTTCTCGCGCCAGGTGCGGATGTCATCGGTGAAACGAAACTGGCGGTTGAAGAAGCGGTTCACGGCCGTGAGCTTCTCGGCTTCGGGCAAATCGACGCTGGCCTGGATCAGCTCGCTCCAGGCGACGATGCGCGCCTTGGCCGGGCCCAAGTCGCCATAACGCTTGGTGGCGTTCTGCAGGATCAGCTCGAAATCCCAGTTGGCCAGCACGCTGGTCAGGCAGAGCAGCAGGCCGGCGAGCAGGCAGCCGCCTTGCCATGCCAGCCATGAGGGTCGCCGCAGTCCGATTGCCGCCCAGCGTTGCCGCATCAGCCGTCTCTCCGCCCAGGATGCTCAGAGTCTAGGCGGGAATCGATGATTTGCCGGGGGTGGTGTCAGTGGCTGCGCAGGGTTTTCTGGCGAAGGATGTAGAGGCTCACAAGAACGGCGCTGGTGAGCATGAAGCCGCGAGCCCAGGGCATCGGCACGAGGAAGCAGGAGAGGGTGATGCTGGCCCACATCAGGACCAGCGCGTAGACCTTGCCCTTGAGGGGGATACCCTGGCCTTCCAGGTAGTCGCGTATCCAGGGGCCGAGTTTCGGGTGTTCCACCAGCCAGAGGTAGAACCGCCGCGAACTGCGCACGAAGCAGGCCGCGGCGAGCAGCAGGAAAGGCGTGGTGGGCAGTACCGGCAGGAAGATGCCGATCACGCCCAGGACGACGCTGAGCCAGCCGATGATCAGGAGGATCATGCGCAGCGCCGGGTGGCGCTGCTGCTGGATATCGCTATGCGCCATCCGCGCCGCCTTAGTGGTGACGGGGCTTGAGCAGGGCAGGTTTTTCTTCCGGGGCGTTGCAGAGCAGGAAGAGAGCGGTCAGCAGTTCGGGGATCTGCTCGATCATCTCGTCTACCAGGTCGCGATCCTTGGCGATGTCAGCGAACTCGGGCTGTTCGTCGAATAGGCCGGAACCCACCATGATCGGCAGCAGCAGTTCGCTGACTTCTTCCTCGGCGCTTTCGAACCAGGTTTCCTCGCGCAGGAACACGCCTTCCATGAAGCCGATGCACCAGCCGCGCAGGTCGGAGTCGTCCGGGTCCTCGCCCAGGTCCAGGTCGCAGGGTATCTCGGGGTCTTCATCGCTGGCCAACTGGCGGGCGATGTGGGCCTGGAGGGCCAGCAGGGTGGATTCGATCTCTTCGCGCTCGGCGTCGCTGCGGTAGTGCGGCGGCTCGGCGAACAGGGCGTCGATCCATTCGCGCTCGGGCACCTGGTCCGGGCAGATCGACAGGGCGGTCAGGTAGCCATGGGTGGCCACATAGTCCAGAGCCTCCTCGTGCAGGTCATCGGCGTCGAGAAAGGCTTGCAGGCGGGACAGTTGCTCAGCGAAGGACATCGTGGGACTACCTTGAGGAATAAACGACGCTGAATTCTAGTCTAGTGAGCGGTTGGCGGCAAAAGGCGAGGGCGATGGGCGTGGCCATCTTGCCGGCGCGGCTGACGTATAATGCGCGGCTTGCTCCGGAGACCCCCATGCTCGATCAGGCACTGCGCATCCTCAAAGACGTATTCGGCTACGACGCTTTTCGCGGCAATCAGGCTGCGATCATCGAACGTGTGGCCTCGGGGGGCGACGCCCTGGTGCTGATGCCGACCGGTGGTGGCAAGTCGCTCTGCTTCCAGGTGCCGGCGCTGCTGCGCGACGGACTGACCGTGGTGGTGTCGCCGCTGATCGCATTGATGGAGGACCAGGTCGCCACGCTGGACGAACTGGGCGTGCCGGCCGTGGCGCTGAACTCCATGCTGTCGGCCGAGGCCCAGCGGGATATCGCCGAGCGCATCCGCCGTGGCGAGATCAAGCTGCTCTACCTCGCCCCCGAACGCCTGGTGCAACCGCGCATGCTGGCGTTCCTGCAGCGCCTGGAGATCGGCCTCTTCGCCATCGACGAAGCGCACTGCGTATCCCAGTGGGGGCACGATTTCCGTCCGGAATACCTGCAGCTGGGCCAGTTGGCTGAACTCTTCCCCAATGTTCCGCGCATGGCGCTGACCGCCACGGCCGACATGCGTACCCGCGAGGAAATGGTCCAGCGCCTGCACCTGCAGAATGCCGAGCGTTTCCTCTCCAGCTTCGACCGGCCGAACATTTTCTACCGCATCGTCGCCAAGGATCAGCCACGCAAGCAGTTGCTGGGATTCCTCGCCGAACGCCGTGGCGATGCCGGTATCGTCTACTGCATGTCGCGCAAGAAGGTGGAGGAAGTGGCGTCCTTCCTTTCCGAGCAGGGCTTCCCGGCGCTGCCTTATCACGCGGGGCTGTCCAACGATCTGCGCGCCCATCACCAGAAGCGCTTCCTTAATGAGGAAGGGCTGATCATGGTCGCCACCATCGCTTTCGGCATGGGCATCGACAAACCCAACGTGCGCTTCGTCGCTCACCTCGACCTGCCCAAGTCCCTCGAAGCCTATTACCAGGAAACCGGCCGCGCCGGCCGCGATGGCCTCCCTGCGGATGCCTGGATGGCGTACGGCCTGCAGGACGTGCTGCTGCTCAAGCAGATGCTGAGCAACTCCGAGGGGGACGAACGTCACAAGCGCATCGAGCAGCACAAGCTGGATGCCATGTTGTCCCTGTGCGAGGAAACCCGCTGCCGCCGCCAGGCGCTGCTGACCTATTTCGACGAAGTGCTGCCGCAGCCCTGCGGCCACTGCGACATCTGCACCGACGGCGTACAGACCTGGGACGCTACTGAACCGGCACGCATGGCCCTCTCGGCCATTCACCGCAGCGGCCAGCGCTATGGTGTCGGCCACCTGGTGGACCTGTTGCTGGGGCGTGACAACGAGAAGGTGCGTTCCTCGGGCCATCAGCACCTGTCCGTGTTCGGCATGGGGAAGAACCTCTCCGAAAATGAATGGCGCACCCTTTACCGCCAGCTGGTCGCCCGTGGCCTGGCGGACGTGGACCTCGAAGGCTTTGGTGGCTTGCGCCTGACCGAGGCGTGCCGTCCGCTGCTGCGGGGTGAGGTGCAGCTGGAGCTGCGCCGTGACCTGTCGACCAAGGCGCCGAAGCCGGCTGCCAGTGCCGCCAGTCAGTTGGTGCGGGGCGAAGAACGCGAGCAGTGGGAAGCCCTGCGCGCGCTGCGCCGCAAGCTGGCGGAAGAACACAGCGTGCCGCCCTACGTCATCTTCCCCGACGCGACCCTGCTGGAAATGCTCCGCAGCAAGCCGCGCAGCCTGTCCGATATGGCGCAGGTCAGCGGCGTAGGCGCACGCAAGCTGGAGCGATATGGCGACGCCTTCCTCGAGGTGCTGAATGGCGCCGCCGAAGCCCCGCGTGCGGTCACCGATCTGCGTCACGAGCTGGTGAGCCTGGCGCGTGCGGGGATGACCCCGGCGCAGATCGCCCGCCAACTCAATTGCAGCGAAAAGAACGTCTACAGCCTGCTGGCCGAGACCATCGGCAACCAGCAATTGAGCCTGGAGCAGGCGCTGGACTTGCCTGAGGACCTGCTGGGCGAGATCCAGGACGCCTTCCTCGACGGCGAGGGCGAGCTGCCGCCGGTTGCCGACGTGGCCCAGGTGTTTGCCGGTCGAGTGCCCGACGGCGTGCTGCATTGCGTGCGCGCTGCGCTGCAGGCTGAATTCGAGAGCTGAGACGCGCGAACGCGGCGAGCTGTGGGGTAGTAGCAAGCGCCGAAAAACTGGCGGTGCAAAACGACGAACTTGTGACGCAATGCGCGACCGGCTAATGTGCGTCAGAGGCCTCCGACAGAAGAGGTAGTTGTGTCCTACAGCAATACTGCCTGGCTAAACGACGTTCGCCCCAATCCCTATGCCGACCAGCTCGAGCTGGGGTTTCGGCATCTGCGCTTCACGCGCTCGTTGGAGCGCGAGTACCGCGATTATTTCCTCGAAGAGAATTTTGATCTCAAGCGCATCGCCCTCAGCGTCGGCCTGCTGATCTGGCTGGCATTCGCCGTGCTCGATTTCTATCTGATCAGCAGCGAGGAACGTTGGTGGATGCTGGCGGTGCGTCTGGGCGTGCTGGGATTGCTGCTGGTGTGCGGCGTCCTCATGCTCCAGCGGCGGCAGCGCCACCTCTTGGCCCCCCTCAGCCTGGTCTGCATCGGCGCCCTTGGCATAGGTGCAGCGGCAGTGGTGGCCATCGCCCATCGCAGCGATCCGTCGTTCCCTTATGAAGGCTTGCTGCTGGTGTGCATGGCGGCCTATTTCCTCGTGGGGCTGCGGCTCGTGGAGGCGCTGGGCGTTTCCCTGGTGATGGTGCTGGCCTATGTCGGGCTGGAGCTCTGGGCCGGGCTGCCCTGGCCGCGACTGGTGAACAACCTGCTGTTCCTGCTGTTCGGCAATCTGGCGGGTGCGGTCGGTTGTTATCTGCTGGAGTTCAAGTCGCGCGAGCATTTCCTTATCAGCCGCCTGATGCGCGTGCTGGCCGACCACGACAGCCTCACCGGCCTGTACAACCGCCGCAGCTTCAATCGCCAGTTGGAGCGGTTGTGGCGGCAAGCCCAGCGGGAGCAGCACGGGTTGGCCCTGCTGCTCTGCGACGTCGACCATTTCAAGGCCTACAACGACCGCTATGGCCACCAGGCCGGCGACCAGGTGCTGCAACAGGTGGCGCGCGTCCTCGAAGACACCGCGCGTCGCCCGCTCGACATGGCGGTGCGCCTGGGGGGTGAGGAGTTCGCCGTGCTGCTCTACGACATCGGCGAACAGGAAGCGCGTCGCTGCGCCGAGAAGCTGCGCGCGGCCCTGGAGGGCCAGTCCATCCGCCATGAAGCCTCACCTACCGCGCCGGTG
Source organism: Pseudomonas sp. BN414 (assembly GCF_029871275.1). Lineage (NCBI taxonomy): Bacteria > Pseudomonadati > Pseudomonadota > Gammaproteobacteria > Pseudomonadales > Pseudomonadaceae > Pseudomonas > Pseudomonas sp. BN414. The sequence continues at coordinate 125,120 of NZ_SSOL01000031.1, read as the reverse complement.
CTGACCATGTCCATCGGTGTCGCCTGCATTCATCCGTTGCCGGGCATGCCATTGGGCAAGCTCTACGAACTCTATGAGCATGCGGATCGCGCCCTGTACGAGGGCAAGGCCTACGGCCGCAATCGGGTGGTGGCCTGAGTTCTGACAAAAATTGCCTGCGCTCGGCGATGCGTCGTTAAAACTTGGTTCGGAATGCTCATTAACAGCCGTTAACTCCGCTTCCTCACCAATTTTTGCCTTGCCTGGCCTTCGCTCGGCGAATTTTTGTGCAGAACTCAATTCGTCGCTTCGGATGGCGCGCGCCGTGACTGTCCGGCGCGGCGGCCGGTGCTAGCATCGCGGCTCCTTCCGCTTCGAGCGATCCGCATGGACAAGCTGATCCAGGCCGACGGCCAGCCGCATTACGGCATATTTCCCGCCGCGCCGGGCCTCATCAACTACCGCGATTTCGACTTCCGCTCGCCCATGGGGCGGCGCCTGGGGGCTCTGGCGAAGTGGCGGCGCTTTCACCAGTTCCAGTACTTCGGCTTGCTCAGTGACGAACTGATCGGCGGCTGCGCCCTGGCCAACCTGAGCCTGGTGGGGGTCGGCTTCGTTTATCTCTTCCATCCGGCCAGCGGCCGCATGATCGAGCGCCAGTTCAAGCTGCCGCTGGGCTTCGGGACCACGTTTTCCCAAACGCCGGATGAGGGTGTTTGCGAACTGCGTCAGGGCCGCAACCTGCTGCGCCTGGAGAATCGCGCGGATCTGGCACAGAAGCGCCTGCTGGTGGAGCTGGACGACGGCACTCGCATCGACGCCTGGTTCACTGAACGGGAGCCGGCCTTCCAGCCCATGTGCATCTGCACGCCGACGGCCGTGAATGGCTGGGTCTACGCGCAGAAGGTGGCGGGAGTCACCTGCCATGGCCAGGTGAGCAGCGCCCTGGGCAACTTCGATCTGGCGCAGATCGGCGCCTTCGCTCATCACGACTGGTCGGCGGGCTACATGCGCCCGGAAACCAACTGGAACTGGGCCTGCCTGTCCGGGCTGGCTGATGGGCTGCGGGTCGGCCTGAACCTGTCCTGCGGGGTGAACGAGACGAGCTTCACCGAGAACTGCTTCTGGCTGGATGGGGAATTGCTCAAGGTCGATACCGTGCGCTTCACCTTCGATCGCGACCAGCCGCTGAGGACCTGGTCCATCGCTTCTCACGATGGTCAGGTCGAGCTCACCTTCGAGGGCGAGGGGCTGCACGAGGAGCGACTTGACCTCGGTTTCATTGCAAGCAATTTCAAGCAAGTATTCGGGCGCTTTAGCGGCACGCTGCGCCCGGCGGGGCGCGCGCCAGTCCGGATCGAAAAAATGTGGGGATTCGTCGAGGACCAGTATGTGAAGTGGTAGGGGGAGGGGCTTGCTCGCGGCTTTCGGCTATGGTTAGCTGGCTAATTATTAGTATAAGAAGTCCGAGTCAATTCGATGTCCTACCCCGATCAACACCGTTTCGCCATGCAACTCGCGCAGATGTCCCGCGCATGGCGCGCTGAACTCGACCGTCGCCTGGCCGGCATGGGCCTGTCCCAGGCGCGCTGGCTGGTGCTGCTGCACCTCTCCCGTTTCGATGAATCCCCGACCCAGCGCGAGCTGGCCAAGAGCGTCGGCGTCGAAGGCCCGACCCTGGCTCGCCTGCTGGACAGCCTCGAAGCGCAGGGCCTGATCCAGCGCATGGCCGTCGTCGAAGACCGGCGCGCGAAGAAGATCGCCCTGTGCCCTCCGGCCCGCCCCCTGATCGAGAAGATCGAAGCCATCTCCAGTCAATTGCGCCAGGAACTCTTCGACGGTATCGAAGATGAAGAGTTGCGCCATTGCCAACAGGTTCACGCAAGGATTCTGGCGAACCTGGACCGCCTCTGATGGGGCAGGACCTGGAAGCGCTGCACGAGCGCTTCGGCGCTCGCTATCCGCAATGGCTGCTGGGCCTGCTGATGCTCGGCAGCATGGCGATGATCCTCGCTTCCACCAGCATCAATGTCGCACTGCCGGCGATCATGTCCGACTTCGATATCGGCCGGCCGTTGGCGCAATGGCTTTCAACCGGGTTCCTCGCCGCGATGACGGCGGGCTTGCTGCTGGCCGCCTGGTGTCAGTCCAGGCTGGGTGCCCGGCGCACCGTGCAGCTCGGGCTTGGCCTGTTCAGCCTGGCTTCCTTGATGGCGCTGGTAGCGGATGCGGCCTGGCAGCTGATTGCCCTGCGCATCGTCATGGGCGCTTGCGCCGGCATCATCCAGCCGTTGGCGATGGTACTGATCTTCCGTGTCTATTCCGAAGGCGGGCGTGGCCTGGCCCTGGGTATCTATGGACTGGGCATCATGGTGGCGCCGACCCTCGGGCCCACCATCGGCGGCTATCTGATCGACCACTTCGGCTGGGAGGCGGTGTTCTGGCTTCCCTTGCCTCTCTGCCTGCTGGCGCTGCTGGGAGCCCAGTGGTTGATGCCCAGCGTACGCGACCGCAATACCCCTGGCGTGGACCTCCGCGCCTTCGCCCTGCTGAGTGTTGCGCTGTTCGCCCTGCTGGGTGCCTTGGCCGAAGCACAGCGCTTTGGCTGGATGGCGCCCAGCGCATGGATACCCGGGTTGCTGGGCATGGGTTGCGCTGTGCTCTTCCTGCGGCGGAGCCGCGCCTGCGAGCGGCCACTGCTGCCGTTGCAACTGTGGCGCCATCCCGCGTTTCGCAAGGCAAGCTGGGTCGCTCTGGTGCTTGGGCTGGGGTTGTACGGCTCCACGTACCTGATTCCACTTTTCCTGCAGACGGTAGAAGGCTACAGCGCCGGACAGGCAGGTCTTCTGCTACTGCCAACCGGCGTGGTGCTGGGGCTGGCCTCTTTTCTCGGCGGCTGGGCCAGCGACCGCCTCTCGGCTGCCTCGATGCTGGTGTTCGGCCTGCTGGTATTCGCAGTCTCGTCAGCAGCGTTGGGACTGGCTGGCCAGGGAGCTTCTTTCCTGGCGCTGTGCGGATGGGCCTGCGTGGGGCGTTTGGGGCTCGGGTTGCTCCTGCCTGCCATGAGCACCGGAGCCCTGGATGTCCTGAGTGCCGAGGAACTGGCCCTGGGGGCCGGCGCGATCACCTTCGTGCGCCAGTTGGGTGGCGCCTTTGGGGTCAACCTGCTGACCTTCTTCCTGGAGTGGCGCCATGGGGCAGAAGGGGGGAACGCAGCGGCTGAAGCACTCGCGTTCGAACAGAGCTTCTGGCTGGTTGCGCTGCTCTTCCTGATGGCGGTGGCACCCGCCTGGGGCGTGCGCTCTGCAAGGTCCTGAACGTGCAAATCGCACGACGAAAATTTTGTCAAGACCCTGGTTAATTTTTTCCTATAGTGGAGTAAGCTACAGAACAGCTTTGTGGCCAGCTGCCATTATTCTGGATGAAGGTGCAGGACGCCCGTCAGATCTGGTCTTGCGTGGGATGGATAAGGAGCGGCATCCCGCTATCATTGTAGTTTTGAGGTCAACGAATTTTCGCGTCACTTCGAGGATGCCCGGGCGGGACATCAGAGGTGCGACTCGCGAATACGCGTGACCGGGGAGGACGTATGGCGAGGGTTCACAAGCTCCTGCTGACACTTGCTTCAGGCTCTGCACTTTATTCAGGCCTGGTGCCAGCTCTGGGGCTAGGCGAAATCACCTTGCACTCCGCCCTGAACCAGCCACTGGATGCCGAAATCGAACTACTCGAAGTCGGCGACCTCAACGACAGCGAGATCAAGGTCAGGCTGGCTTCGTCCGATGACTTCGACCGTGCCGGTGTCGACCGCTTCATCTTTCTCAACGACCTTCGTTTCAGCCCCGTGATCCGTGGCTCGGGCAGCCGCATTCGCGTGCTTTCCAACCAGCCCGTCCGTGAGCCTTATCTGAATTTCATCGTCGAAGTGGCTCGCCCCAATGGCAAGCTGCTGCGCGAATACACCCTGCTGCTGGATCCGCCCGGTTCGGCCTACACCGCAAGCACCGCACCGGTCGAACCGCTGCGTGAGGCGATTGTCGCAACCACCCCCGCCGCACCGGTACAACCCAAGCCGGCACCTGCCGCTACCCAGGGCAAGCATTACCAGGTCGCACGAGGTGACAGCCTCTGGGCGATCGCCAAGCGCTTGAGCGCAGGCAGTGGCATGACCCAGCAGCAGATGCTGGATGGCATCTACGCCCTTAATCCACAGGCGTTCCCGGATGGCGACCTGAATCGTCTGCATGCCGGCCAATCCCTGCTGCTGCCCGATAGTGCCGTGCAGAGCGGTGCTCCCGTCGCTGTAGCGCCTGTCGCTGCACCGACTGAGATCCAGGTGGCAGCACCCGTGATCGCCGCACCGTCGGGGCCGACTCTCGACGAACTGACGCAGGCCCAGCAGCGAGTGGATTCCAGCCTCGCGCAGGGTGAGGCCGAACGTGCAGAACTGCGCCAGCACATCGCCGAGCTCCAGGCGAAGCTGGACGCCATGCAAGAGCAATTGAGCGGCAGCGACCAACAGATGACCTCGCTGCAGCAGCAAGTCCAGCAGATCGCCACTCCTCCAGTGACAAGCGAGGCACCGAAAGCCCAGCCAGCGCCCGCACCTGCAATCATTCCTGCCGCCCAGGCAGCCGAGCAGACTTCGCTCGCTCCTGTGCAGTCAGGCAGCTCCGGTATCAGCCCGGTCTGGTGGGCGATCATGGTTTCCGGTCTGGTGCTGTTGTTCCTGCTGGATTGGGTGCTGCTGCGTCGTTCCCGTCGCGAGGCTCAGGAGCAGGAACTGGAAGAAGCCCAGACCACCGGCAAGGCCAAGGTGGCCTTCCAGCATCGTCGCGAGGAAGTGCAGCCAGTGGCCCCGGCAATGCCGAAGCCCGCGCCGGTCGCACCCGTCGCGGTGTCGCCGGTCGTTGTCGCAATGCCCGTCGCCAAGCTCAATTCCGACGCACTGGAAGGCGCCAATATCTACATCGCTTACGGCCGCTGGCGCGAAGCCCTGGCTGTGCTGCGTCCAGCTGTTGCGCAGGAGCCGCAGCGCCTGGAGCTGCGTTATCGCCTGCTGGAAGTGCTGGGCGAGCTGCGTGACACGGTGGCCTTCACCCTCGAAGAGGCCGCGCTGCGCGACCTGCATGCCGATGAAGGACGTCTGGCCGCCATCTGTGCCCGTTATACGGATCTGGGTTCGGTGGCTCCGAGCGAGCCGGTGTTCGTACTGGACGAAGCGGCTCCGGCTCTCGCCGAGGCCAGCAACGAGCCCATCGAGGGCGCGCAAGCCGACTTCGACGGCTATCCACTGGATGCCGACTGGGAACAGGTCAGCCCGTTCAAGACCGCCGAGCCCAAGCGCAAGGCGACTGTGGTCCAGGCCTTCGCGACTGTGGAAGACGACCTGGGCTTCCCGACCAATCTCCAGGAGCTGCCGGAAGTCTTCGAGATGACCCTCGACGCCGACACCCTGAGCCCCTTCGGCGAGCTGCCGGAACTGGCCCAGGCCGAAAGCCTGGACGAACTCACCGCCGAGTTCGTCGATCCCATGGTCAGTCTGGAAGAACTGGACATGCTGGATGCCCGCCAGGAAAACCTCACCAAGCTGAACATGGCGCTCGCCTACATCAAGCAAGGCAATATCGAAGCAGCGTGCAGCATCCTCAACGAGGTCATCAGCGAAGGCGACGACCAGCAGAAACAGGAAGCGCGTGACCTCCTGGCGAAGATCGCCTGAAGCGTCTCAAACCAAATGAAAAAGCCCGGACCTGGTCCGGGCTTTTTCATTTCCGCAGTTGTCCATGCTACTCCGCTAGACCTATTGAATACTGGGGCTTTCAGCTACTATCGTGTCTCCAGCGTCCCGCCAGTATCTACCGCATCCCGCAAAAAAGTGTGGGGTTGAGTGTGGGGTCAGGCTTAAGCATTGAGGAAGTAGCATGAGCGGATTGAACCCCAAACAGGTTGAGCACTTGAGCGAGCCGGGCCGGTATCTGGACGGTGACGGGCTGTACCTCGTCGTGAACAATGCCGGTGGCAAGTCATGGCTGCTGCGCTATCAGCTCGGTGGCAAGCGCCGGGATATGGGGCTTGGCCCGTATCCGACCGTTGCGCTCAAGGCCGCACGGCTGGCGGCCACTGAGGCGCGCTCGCTCATCATGCAGGGCCGTGACCCGCTGGACGAGCGCAAGGCAGAGCAGCAGCGCCAGAAGGAGCAGCGGAAGGCTGAAAAAGCCAAGGCCGTCACCTTCAAATCACTGGCGGAGGATTACCACCGGGCGCATTTCGAGCATGTAACCAAAGCTTGGCGCGCCGGCTGGCTGTCGAAGCTGGAACGCTATGCCTTCCCGATCCTGGGTGAGCTATCCCCTGACAAAGTTGAGACTGAGCACGTTTTGCGCGTTTTGCGCCCGATCTGGAACGCGAAGCCTAGAACGGCTGTCGAGGTCCGGGGCCAGATTGAAAGCGTCTTGGACTCTGCCAAGGCTCTGAGCCTACGAACTGGCGAGAACCCTGCCCGCTGGCGCGGCCATTTGGACAACCTGCTGAGTCGCGCGGACAAGAAGCGGGCTGCGCAGAAGACCAATCATCCGTCGATGCCTTGGCGCGAGCTACCCGCGTTCATGGTCAAGCTGGACGCCGCCAATGACCGCGATTCTCAGGCACTGCAACTGGTGATCCTGACCGCGGCGCGGGCGGGTATGGTGCGTTTGGCGACCTGGGATGAGTTCGACCTGGAATCTGCCACCTGGAACCTGCCGCCAGATCGGATGAAGACTCGGCAGGCCTTTTCCATCCCATTGCCAGAGCAGGCCGTTGAACTGCTGCGCACCATCCCGCGCACGGTGGGCAGCCCCTACCTGTTTCCCGGTACTGGCAAGTCGGGCGTCATGGGACGAATCGCGTTCCTCCAGTTGCTGCGCGCCCTGGAGCAGCCCGACATCACCACCCACGGCTTTCGGGCCACCTTCCGCACCTGGGCCAGCGAATGCACCCACTTCCCCCGCGAGGTCTGCGAGCTGGCGCTGGCGCATGATGAGCGCGACAAGACCGAGGCCGCCTACAGCCGCAGCAACCTGCTGGAGAAGCGCCGCGAGCTGATGCAGGTATGGGCAAACTTCGCTACCACGCCGCCTGCGGCGAACGTTATTCACGGTGCGTTCGCCAGGTCCGAAGCATGACCCGCAAATACAAGGGTGACTTGGCAAAGCCAATTCGTCTTGAGCCGCCGGGGCTGCTGGTGACACCAGAGCAGCAAGAAGCATGGCTCGACGCTCCTCTACCTGAGCTGTCGCGCAAGATGAACCTGCTGCTTGAGGAATACGGGCTTGAGGCTGGAGCTTGTACGGCGGCAGTCTGGAGCCTCGCCCTAGATCATGTGCCCGGTTTCCAGGTTGTCATCGGCAAGGGCCCCGGCAGGGAAACGGTTTGGAGCCCATGCACTCGCGCGTTATTGGTGCTGAGTATTGAAGAACTTCAGGTGTTGGGGATTACGATCACTGAGGCATGCAAGCGCTTGGCTTGCGAGGAGCCGTGGGCGTCACTGGTCAAACATTCGAATGGTGGACAAGTACTGAGGAATGAATCCACCCGCCTGGATGATGAAGGACGGGGCTGGCTTTCTCTTCATCGCGATTTTCGTAATTGTCTGATGAGGGCCGGTGAAATGCCTGACGAGCCAGGTGCATTCGCACGGAAATTCAGGCACCTAATTGACGTGCAACACAGGCCAAAAAATCGGCAATAGTATCGATGTCCACGGCGCGAAATGAGTTACGCGCCATTGATTCGCGAGGAGCGAACATGGACACCAATCCCCCCGATACGCACCCCGTTTTCCTGCTGCGCCTGCGCGATGTCATAGCCCGCGTGGGACTGCAATCCAGCTTCATCTACCAGGCCGTAAAAAAGGGCACTTTCCCGAAGCCAATCAAGCTTGGCGACAGTGTTTCCGTGGCCTGGTTGGACTTTGAGATAGACGCTTGGCTTAAGGCGCGCGGCGACTCCCGCCATCCCGTCAACACGCCCCGCCCCCGCCGTCTCAAAGGGTGCCGCGTAGTGGAGCAGGCCCATGACTGACAATCTGCGCGTGATGCGTATCGAGGAAGTCATAAAGCGGACCGGCCTAGGCCGTTCCTCGGTCTACAAATACACCCTGAATCGGACATTCCCGCAGCAGGTTCAGCTCGGCGCTGGTGGTGCCGTCGGCTGGCTTGAGCATGAAGTCAATGGCTGGGTGAATGAGCAAATCCATAAGAGCAGGTGCGCCGCCTCCCGCGCATAAAAAAGCCGGACGTAGGGCGTCCGGCTGTGCCTGACACTGGTTTGCCTCAGTGTTCGGCGTAGTCATCGTCGCACCTTGCCCGGCCTTCGACAATCGTTCGAGGGTGATTCAGATGAGTCTTCAAGACGAGATAGAGGCCCACTGCGGGCCGGTGGCTGTTGAGTTTATTGCTGACGGCAAGCCGCACCATTTGCCCGTCCCAGGCGACCCCCCAGGCCATGCGAGTGGGTGGTATCTGCTCAATCCGGACGGCACCTACTGCTGGAGCACTAGGCTTCCCCACGGCACGGGCGTTCATCACCTCCCTGCGCACAGTCGAAGTGGTGTCCAATGAGTGGTGGCGATGATTCCAATATCTGCCCAATCCGCCCATTTAATCCGACACGTCCAGGTTATGCCTGCCATTGGGAGGCAGTGCAGGCCGGGCGGGGGCACATTCTCAGGCCCGGTTTGTATTTCCACGACATCCGCGACCGCGACAACGCGGAAATTGACACGCGGATATGCTCGCCGCTGGAAGTAGTGGCCGTGACCTCTGACGAGCATGGCGCTAACCATGGTCTGCTGCTGCGACTGCTCCCACGCACGTCCCGTCATTCGCGTGAATGGGCGGCTCCGATGGCGCTATTGGCCGGCGATGGCCTCGAACTGCGCTCAGCACTGCTGAGCCTGGGCGTCATCATCGAGCCAAAGCAACGGCAAGCGCTTATGGGCTACCTGATGAGCAGCGAGCCCGCGCGCCATGCGCTGGCCGCCACTCGCACCGGCTGGCATGGGCCGGGCCTGTTTGTGATGCCGGGCCGGATGATCGGCGGCGCCGCTTGCGACGTGGTGTTTCAGTCCGCCCAGGCGGGCGGTCATGACTACGCCATGGGTGGCACGCTGGCCGGCTGGCAGGCTGATATAGGTTCGCTGTGTGTGGGCAATCCAGTGTTGATCCTTGCCACCTGCGCCGCGTTGGCAGGACCGCTGCTGTCGCCGCTGGGCCGCCAAGGCGGTGGGTTCCACCTGTACGGAGACAGCTCCAGCGGCAAGACCATTGCCCTGGACGTAGCGGCCAGCGTGTGGGGCCGGCCACGCGACTTTCGACGCACGTGGAATGCGACCAGCACCGGCCTGGAAGGGCTGGCGACTCTGCGCAATGACACCCTGCTGGCCCTGGACGAGATAGGAGAGGCCAACCCGCAGACCGTGGGCGACACCATTTACGCTCTGGCGAATGGCACGGGCAGGCAACGCGGTGGCGTGACCGGCCATTCACTGGCCCCGCAGCGCTGGCGCGTCATAGTGCTTTCAACGGGTGAGCAGACCGTGGGCCGGCACATGGAATGTGGTGGAAAGGCCAGCAAGCCCGGCCAGGACTTGCGCCTGCTGGATGTGCCTGCCTATCGCCGCTATGGGGCCTTCGACAATTTGCATGACTTGGCCCTGGCGCATGACGCCACCAACGCCAGTGCCTGCAAGGGTGCCGGTCGCCCCTTTGCTGACCACCTCCACGGAGCCACCGGCCAGCATTACGGCCATATTGGCCCGGCCTTTGTCGGGCACCTGGTGCAGCTGCTCGCCGGGGCTGAAGGTATGGAATTGCTGCGCGCTGCCCATGCCGACCTGCTGCAATCATTCCCCGAGTCTGGCGGGCAGGCCGGCAGGGCTGCTGCGCGGTTTGCAGTGGCCGCCTTGGCCGGTGAGCTGGCTACAGATGCCGGGTTGCTGCCGTGGCCGAAAGGCGCCGCCCTGGCCGCCATGCTGGAGCTGTACGGGCAATGGGCAGGCGCCAGAGGGCCGGGCCAGTCCGAAGACACCAAGATCAGGCGCCGCGTAGCTGCGTTCATCACACGTCACCCCGACCGTTTTGCCCGGCTTGGTGACATAGAGGCGGCGCCGGTCGCCAATCGTGCGGGGTGGTGGCGAGAACTCGGGGAAGATCGTGTGTTTCTGCTCACGCCTGAGGCGCTGGGCGAAGCCGCGCCGGGCTATGACCTCAAGCGGATAGGTGCCGCCCTGGATGGTGCCGGGGCGCTAGTCGAACGCGACAGTGGCCCCCACCTGACCAAACGGGTCCGTATCAAGGGGGAAGGTCTTGTACGTGTCTACGTCATCGATTCGAACCAACTTGAATTCGAGCAAATCGATTGATTCAGCTTTGGGCTAGGTGAGTTCAAAAAACCGTGGGAACAGTGGGAACAGAACTCAGGAGGACCAGTAAATACGGGGCGTTCAGCGATTAGCGTGTAGGTGGTGAAGTGGGAACACAGTGGGAACAGTGGGAACAAAGAGCGCTATTTGTTCCCACTGTTCCCAGTAGGTAAAGGAACTGGGAACAGCCTGAAATGGCCGAAATAGAGCGGCTTTTTTTCATTGTTCCCACTGTTCCCACTGTCCTTGGGAGGTGGAAGCCTTTTTGCGGCATCGCTTCAGCTTTTTAGATCAAAAGTGATGGTGTGGTTCAGTAGATCAAGGTGGCTGACGGTGCCGTGACCGAAGGGCGCGGCGCTGACAGACGCCCAACAAGCGCAGCGCGTTAGCGACTGACTGCCAGGCGCCGCGATCAGTGGTCAGGTAGCGAGGTGTTCGATGGGTATGACTGAGTACGTGAACTTCGGTGATGCAGCGATCCGGCGCGCGGCGGCAGATGAGGACGTGCGCGACTTGCGCGATGCGCGGTATCCGGACGTGCGGCTGCGATTCCGCCAGGACCGCCGGCAAGGCACCTGGGACGTGCGGCATGACGGCAAGTGGAGGAAGGCCGGCAACTGGCCGGCGATGGGCTGGGGTGATTTCGAGGAAGCCTTGCCGGCCATCCGCTCAGTGCGGGCTGGCGGGGCGCAGCCGACCAGAATGACCGGGGCGTTGCTCACCGTGGGCGATCTGCTGGCCTGGCATCTGAACCGGCTGCTGAATGATCGGATGGTGTCCGGGAGTCGCAAGGCGGGCTATCGCTCGATGTTCGGCAACTGGCTGCTGCCGCGCCTGGGGCCGGTGCTGTTGGCCGCACTCGACCGGGCGTTGGTGGACCGGCTGCTGATACAGCCGATGCGTCGGACCCTGGCACCGGCCACCGTGGTGCACGGCTATCGGATGTTGGTCGCGGCCATCCACGCGGCGCAGGCATTGCGCCTGCTGCCGGGGAATCCCCTGGAGGGTGTGAAGGTCAGCGACTTCGGATTGGGTTCGCTGAAGCCGAAGGAAGCGCGCTTGCTGCCGAAGGATGCGCCGGCCCTGGCGGCTGAGTTGGTCGCGTTGTTCCCGAGTAAGCCGAGCGCCGCCATGCTGCCGCTGCTGATGCTGGCCACCGGGGCAAGGGTGGGGGAAACGCGGCGGGCCCGCTGGTCGGACTTCGACCTGGGGGCCGGATGGTGGGTGATTCCGGCGGAGTGCACCAAGACGCGGACCCAGTTGGAGTTGCCGCTGCCGCCCGCGCTGGTGGCGCTGCTGCGTCGGTATCAGAGCGGGCAGGCGTGGAAGACCAGTGTCTTCCTGTTTCCAGGGGAGCGGGGGCAGCCGCTGTCGTCGTCGGCAGCGCAGGAGGCGATCCGCGCGGTGAGTGGTGGGGCGTGGTCCAGTCATGACCTGCGCAAGATGGCGCGGGCCGGGTGGGCGCTGCTGGGGGTGGACTACCTGGTGGCGGAGCTGCTGCTGAATCACGCGATGCCGGGGCTGTCCGCGACCTATGTGCAGGCGGACCTGTCCAGGCTGAAGCGGGAGGCGCTGGAACGCTGGCAGGGCGTCGGCAATGCCGGGGGAGCGAGTCTGGACCTGGGCGGTCTGCTGGCCGGTGTGTGCGACGCGGAGAAAACCTGACCACCTGGAACATGGCGAGCTAGATGGCTGTGCCAGGGGAAGCGGGGTGCCGCCTGTAAAATGATGTTTTTTTCGTGTGTTTTTCGCGGGTGTTTCTAATAGGCTTTTCCGTGCGGGTGGCGCGGTGGAAATAGGGAATGGCCGTCTAGGCCGGGGGTTGTCGGGTGGTGGGCGGAAAGGTCCGCCACCTCCAAGGCGTTAAATTTCTGAAGAGGCGATATGCGGCTCTGCGGCGCGGGTTTGCTCGGTCAGCGAAAGGAGCCCGAATAGCGCTAAATTATCGCCCGCCCGCGCTAAGGGGCGTTTCTGCACCGATATCGTATTTATCCTGCTGTCATATTTCTCGCCAAATCAGGCACTTGCGAGAAAAACGGCGGGAAATCGCGGCTTCCCCGGTCGAAGATGACGGTGTTCACGCTCTTCATGGTGATCGGTGTCACCGGGTCCACCCAGGACGCGCCGTTATACCGGGCCGGTCGATTTGATCGAGATCAAGGTCAAGGTCCAGATCGAGGTCGATGATGACATCGTCACCGACTGCCACGGTGAGCGGACCGGGCAAATGGTCCTGTTAGACGACACCCTCGACGTGGTTCTCGGCGACTACCTGTGCCTGTCGCAGGTGCTTAGCGCTTCGTCACCATTCTTGTCGCTGGCCCGTCGGACCATGGCGAGGTCAGTGACAGCCGATAGGGGCAGGAGTGTTTCAGGTGGCCGCCATCGCGGCCATGCTATCGGACCAGCGAGGCCACATGAGCAAAACCTCCATCTCTCAGCACTTCTTCAACCTGGGCGTCAGGGCACTGGGGGTTGCGCAATGACCATCAAGAAACGAGTGGACGGGCAAGTCACGGGCCTCTCGGGTGAACTTTTCGTGGCTGCCGAGCTGTTGAAACGCGGCTTGCAAACGTCGATCACCTTCGGTAATGCCAAGGCAATAGATCTGCTCGCCCATAACCCCGACACGGGCCGAATGTACAAGGTTCAGGTGAAGTCGATCCGAAAGCGCGGGGCTTTCCCCATCAATCACCAGAAGGTTCAGCGCGACTGTGTGTATGTCTTCGTCGTGCTGAATAAGGTCGGTGTGTCGCCTCAGTACGCCATCGTCCCCGGCGCTTCGCTGGCTGATGAGCCTGAGCGGTTCTCCAAGTGGTTTCTCGACGTGAAGTTCCCTGGCTTTCAATGGTCTGTTTTGGTGAGCCAAGGCTTTGAGGATAATTGGCAGGTGTTTTCCGAAGCCTCATCAGCCGGTAACAGCGAAGTAGGGGGCTGACATGCACAAACTTATGCCGTTCCTGCTGGCGCTGGCATCGATATCCACGACAGGCTGCGCGGAGATGATTGAGGCACGCCGTGACTACCTGCAATGGGTCGATTCGCTGAACTTACCTCGACAAACAACGCCACCTCAGCAGCAATTGCAGATGCAACAGCAATACGGCCAGCCGGTGTACCGCGCGCAGGATTGCATAGGCGCTGTGGTCAATGGCGTGTGTCATGGCAGTACGGGTGCAGCGCAGCCCCAATCGACCTGCTATGGCCAGATGCTCAACGGACAATGCACCGGCCCCCAGTTCTGATCTGCCAATAGACGTAATTACCGTGGGCAAATTTCGTCTGGGGTCACATGGCTGTCGGTGAGATGTCCATGCTGAACGATGTATCGATAGAGATTCGATACCGCTTAGTTTTGCCGCTTTCGATGACGACTTCTCGTTCCTTGAGCCCCGTGTAGCAGGCAGCGTTGCCTTCTGCCGCGAGAATAAATCCGCCAGCGGGAACGTAGAATGCTGCGGTCTCACCTGGTCCGATAAGTGCGGCCAGGCGGCCGTCGATCAATACTCTTGTATTGCAGGCACTGCCAGTGAAACCAGTGTCGCGGGTTACTACTAAGCGCGCAGGGCCATCCGACGAGGTTTGGTAGCTATACAGGCGATCGCTAGGGACTTGGTCGGCCTGCTCTGCCGAAATGGGGGAGGTAGCGCACCCAACCAATGCCAGCAATACGGCCCCTCCTATGGCGTTCCTCATGCTTCCCTCCTTTCGAAGAATGTTGGGGATCGCATCAACAGCTTCCCTCAATTTGGCTCCGGCCGAACGCTTTCGTGAACCTTAAACGCCGCTCCTTAGTTGCAACCTGGAGAGATCTCTCGGCTTTGTGGTTGAGGGGGCGATCAATATTTCTTTGGACCTTTTGCATTGTCTTTGCGACCGCCCCTACTCAGTTAACGCCAGCGCCGTTGGTCGTATCCGCGATGGCTGAGGTGCGTTGATTTCTCTTTCGCCTGGCCACGTTTGCAGGGCATGCACACTCGTCCATAACTACCGGCGCCACCAGACAGTGTCTGGTCGAAGTATTCGACCTTTTCTCGGATCTCACCGCACCGCGTACACGGCTTGAGATCCTTGGTTGCCAGCCCCTTTGCTTGGGACTGTATGTGGTTCACAGCGTCCGATATCTGCTCGCCAACCGCCATCTCGACCAACTGGTAAAGGCGATCCGACATTGTTTCCACAGGATCGGCGCCCAAGTTGAAACGATTGATACGGAGGAACCGGTACCCGTAGCTCTCCAACGTCAGCTGACGCTCCACGTCTGCCTCATTCAAGTAACGTTCGTGGTTGCCCACGTGGATATGCTTGCCCTTGGCGAAATGATACTCAAATCCATCGTACTCGATCACAATCTGTATTGGACCTTTCTTGGACTGGTACGTGACCAGAAAATCCACTCTCCAGTTTGGGTGCTCGTAGGTTGGGTCGAGCTGTCGCAGGTAAGCACCGAGCTCGAATTGGGCAAATACGTCAATGACGTCCATGTTGGCCTGATAGAATTTGGTCTTCTGGAACCAATCCAACACCTTGGCTTCCATCGGGCTGGACTGATCGGTGTCCCCCACAGTTGGGAGCCTTTCCGCGTTCTCCAGCACGTTTGCGTAGTGATTTAAGGCTTGGCCAATTGCACCACGGAACTCACTCAATGGTTTAGAAAGCACGAACCAAACCATCTCTTGAGCCCGACTGAATCCAACGTTAAGCCGTTGCACTTTCAATTTTTGCTCAACAGCCTGTTCAGCGTCGCTCAGCTCGACCGGGAAGATGTAGTTCAGAGCATCTGCATCAACGGTGGCTACCATCGAATAGAAGATGATTTTGCGTTCTTCACCTTGGCAACTGTCGAATGTCATTACCTTCAAGCGAAGCAAGCGCTCGAAGTCCGCCCCGTGAGGATGATTGAACAGTAACTTTGAGATAAGTGTCTGCTGTTCGCGGAAGGGCGTGATGATGCCCACTGTCGGCGGTTCTTCCTCCTCAACCAGTTTAAGGAGCCGTTCAAGGATAAATTCGGCTTCCGCTCCATTGGTGCCGCGAGTGACTTTATGGCCAGAAGGGTCGACCTGATTGAATCGGATTACCTCATCAACCGGGATTCCCCGGATCTTGATCGCCTGTAACTGGTGTCCGTAGAACGTGCCGGACGAGTACCCAATCAGCTCCTGGTAGGACCGGAAATGCTTGAGTAACATGATGGAGTACGAGGCAGCATGGTTGCAGAACTCAAGGATGGAGCGTTTGACATCAAACATGGATAGACGCTGAAGGGAATCTGCTGCATCGCTCACATGGGTCCTGAAGTAATTCTTCAGTTCACTCCGGTACTTCTCGTTCTGTTCGATGCTGGCATTGGCTGACTTCACGTTCGAGAACTGCTTGTCATCACCCAACACAACGACCTTCTTCGCTCGGAGTAACGCGGGAAGCGCCTGGGCGACCGACACCTGAGACGCCTCATCGATGACCACCACGTCGAACATATCTGGGGCTAGTGGCATGAACTCACCAAATTCCCGAATGCTCGCAATGATGACCGGGAAGCTCTCCCGAACGTAGTCGAACTTGTCCTCGGGGAACTTCTGTCGGTTAGCAATCACCCCGGCCAAGGCACGTGCATCCGACCGGTAGTTCTCCATGAAACTCAGCAGACGACTGTCAACATGAGCATTCATCACGGAGGTATTGAGGCGCTCGAGTTGATTTTTGGTGCCCACGTAGTCGTACTGAGGGGCGGCAGCGAAAATATCTCGAGTCCGAAGCCAGCCGTAAAGGAACCTCACAGACAGGGCCCACAACTGCGGATCGTCTTCGGGCTCCTCAAGCAGCACGTCAACTATCTCCGCATCGATGCGGCGGAAAATTGCCAGAGCCTTGATGACTACTTCTGAAATGGCGCTCGGCATAGCGCCCCGTGCCAGCGTACGGTAGCAGCTCTCAAACTCGTCCTCGAGCTTCTCACTTTGCAGCTTCTGGCGCAGCTGACTGGCCGCTTCCACAAGCTCGCGCAGTCGCATCTGCTCTTTTTTGAGCTGCATGGGACTTGAGACGGGTAGGGCATTGAGCTGGTTTTGAAGGTCACGAACCTGACTTGTGCGGAAGAGGTAGCCGAACAGCGGCATCCTCAACTGAGTGAAGTTCAGAAGCAGGTTTCCAAGCGTGCGCAGCTGGTCCGGGTTTAACGACTCAAATAGGTCCCATTGCGGGGTCGGATTACCTAAGAGGAACTTCGCCATCAGCGCGTCCCGCCTAGTCCTGTTCCATAGGCTCAAGGGAGTGAAATCCCCCTCTGCGAAAACGTCGGTGAGGTACTGCTCGACACCCTCCAGTTGCTCGGAGATGACCTTCAGCTCAGAAATGAGGTTAGAACTGCTTGCCCGCTTTAGGACCTCCAACAGCTTCGGCGACTTGCTTGCCAGCGTAGCTTCGTCCTGATGCATCGCCTGGACGCTTGCCAATTCGACTGTCCCCAAGGTCGTCACAGTCCGCTGAATCTGTTCCTTCAGATGCTCAGACCGACTCAAGCGTTCAGCCTCGAGCTTGGGCTGATTTGCCTTCATCGCTTTGGCGTAGGCCCCGATCTGTGCCACCGCCTGGTTTGAGGTTAGTTTGCGGAAATTGTGAGCCTGTTGACCCAACCGGAGGATCGGATTTGGAAATTCCGGATCGTGGCGAACGCGGGACATGGCTTCCGAAAGCTTGTCGTAAACCACATCCAAGGCCTCGGTCTTATCTGAAAGCACAAGACAGGAGCGCTGGTTAAATGCGCAGTCCGCAGCAATCGCTGTAATGGTGTGGCTCTTCCCAGTTCCAGGAGGACCCGAGACGACAACAATCTTGCCTTCCTCGCTCCGGACGGCCATCAGTACCTTACGTTGCTCCTCGTTCAGAGGAATGGGGGAGTCATAGACCATTCGGTCAACCATCGGCAGAGAGTCCCACTCGTCCTCCACCGCCGGCTTAATGGACTTTGGGTTTTCGCGCAGGACGCCGCCGACAATTCCCTCGAACAGGTCCACTACGGCAGACCCGCCACGTTTGAGCGAGTCAAGGATCTCCTCGTAGTCATTGAGCAATGCCTCGTCCGATCGCTCGTATGCGGCGAGAAAGAGGGCACTCGAGAGTCCCGCGGCCGAAGTTGAGGCGTCAGTGGCAGTCGAAGCGAGGTCGACCTTGCCACCCAGATCCATAGCGTTTGCCACTCGCTGGAACAGAACGCGAGCCTCTTCGTAGATGGATTGTTCCGGTCGGATATAGGTGATCCGCTCAGAGATCGGGGCAACCCAGGAGCGCTCCATTCCCGCTGCCAACTCCTGCAAGACGAAGTCGATCGCCTTGCGGTTTGCATAGAGCTGGTTGTGCAGCTTCAGCGTGTATCCGGAGTCGCGCTCCGACCTATGCACGTCAATAGGGATGAAGAACAGCGGGTATTGGTTTCCGCGGTATTTAAGTGCTCCGATGTATAGGTAAAGTTGCATTCCGTCGCTGGTGGCAACGTAAGTCTCCAGGTCGCGAAATTCATGATAGGCATCTGCTGCCACGAACCCCTCAAAGAAGGACATCAGGGCTTGGCGAGTACCTTCAAGCGTTAGAAACTGCGGGATTGCTTCCCTCAGCGGTGCTGGGTCCTGGGTAGCGAGCAGTTTGGCCAGGAGCTCGGGTAAAACACGGGCCAAATCGCCGCAGACCCGGTCGACAAGATCATTCTCCGCAGCAAACAGAGAATCCATCACCCAGTAAGCCTGGCTACGCAATGGACCATCCAGATGGGCGAGCAACGGCTTGATGATGTGTTCGGCAGCCTGGCTTCCCAGGAGGCCCTGAATCGACTCAACCCACCGCTCCGGATCATCGACGGCCTTCGCGTAGGTTTCGACAGCCTCGCTATCTACCGCTGCATGGACTGATTCCAGGGAAGATGATGGGATGGCGTTGACCTGTTCTTGAATGACCTTGCGAAGCACATCGCTGATCGGACGCGTATATCGCCGAGGGTCCATCGTCAGTGACAGATCCTCACCCGAGGGCCGGCCGAGGAGATTCCACAAATCGCGGTCCAGGGCTGGATAGGGTGACGTTCGCATCCCCGACCGGAATCCTGTGTCCGTGGTTAGTACGATCCGCCGGCGCGGCGCTTGCTGACGTTTAAAGTCGGACTCCAGAAAGTCTCGGAAGTACTGACTTATCCGAATGGCGACTGGCCGAAGTTCGTTTCCAAGAGTTTCCATCAGGTACTCCTAAAATCTTTGGCTGGTGCAGCCGGCCAGCAGGTAATGTGAACGCGTCATTTTGCACCGCCGTTGCAAGTCTGATGGTTCCAGCGGTTGCGCAGGTAAATGCCATTGACCACCCACAGTAGGCTAACGCCTGCCAAGGTGGTGGGGACGGTTAGAAGCCTTTGCATATGAACTCACTACAGGAGGTCGCGGCGACCTCAAAACCGAGGGGTTACTGCTTCCCTCGATTTCAACATGCGCCACGGCCAGTTGATCCCAATTGACATGCGGCAATGTCTTGTAGAAGTCCCCGACCGGTCCCGACCAGCGGCTGGCAAGCTTGCAGCACGCACTCGGCGTAGTCTCTGTACAAAAAGTGATAGGGCCGGGAAAGATCGAAAAGGGGGGGGCTTGGGGCAGCAGCTACTTTTTCAAAAAATCGGCCAATAGCTGCCCTTCGAATCTATCGCCTCCTGCCGTCGAGCGACCTCTGATCGCGCCTTCGCGAGCTCCTGGCCGGCCGAAAGCATCCTAAGCGGCTAACTGCAATGGTCATTTTGATGGGGACCGATGCGTACCTTTTCACGCGTCTTTCCTGATCCCAGTCAATAGCCACGGCCAGAGGCGGTGTACAAAAACTACAGAACTTGCCGTTCGATCCTTCTCCTCTGCCGGTTAGTCACACCGTCGGACGGAAATTGGAAACTCTATGATTGCCGCAGTTGGAGTAATTCACCATGCATGAGCGAGCCCTAGAGATACTTGTTAGAAGCTGTTTGGAGGATATCTTCGGGGCAGGCTGGAATCTGCTTGCTCAGCAACTTTCGCTGCCCTCTGGCCGTTTAGATCTGCTAATTGCGGATGGCGCTGGAAATCGTCACCTCATCGAACTGAAGAAGGGGCGCGCTAAGCCGGACGCGATCACTCAAGCCATCCGCTATTCCGAAGAACTATCTGCATTGCTGGACGGTGCCGCAGTAATGCCATGGGTTGTTGCTCATGAGATACCCAACCAAGTCGCGGAGCAAGCCGAAAATTCAGGAGTCAAGACGCTTGCTATCTCATATTCGAAATGTGAGGCACTAATGTTGGCGCGCGGTCTTGGTGAGAAAGATCTTATTGGCGAACGCAGAGCTGCCGGCGTACTACATGGAGGCACTGGAAAATCGGGTCTATGGGAGGCAATCGACAATGAGGGGGCGTTCAGTGAAATGCCGCACGCCACGGCCTCGCTATTGCGCGGGCTCGAAAGAACTATGCATTTCATTGTGCAGTCGGGAAGGATGCAAACCGCTGTTTACTACCGCGGAGTAAAACTTGGTGGCGTAAATCGCAAGCACCGTCACTGCTACATTTCGTCAGGTGTTGTCGTCCGAAGTGATTTTACTGAATTTCTTTCGCGTCACGGGTTTAGGCGTAAATGTAAGACGCAGGCATCAAGCTCCCATGAGCATATTTGGTGGGACGTGCCGTTGCAGAATTCCATAGAGTTCGGTTTGGCATTGCAACAGGCCAAGCTCGTCGTTGATCGTTCACTTCGCTTGATTTAAGTCTCGTTCGATTGCCGCAAGAGTCTATCCAGCTAGATGCTCAAGAATTCTGCATTATTGGTGCGGAAAGTGGATGGATTTATTTTTCCTGCCCTAGAAATGTATGGGTGTAGGCATGGCTAGGCTAGAGAAAATAAATACGTTTCAACTTTCGGAGTGCTGACCATGTCCCATGGGTATCTATACCTGCTCGTCCACAGTGGCGGCGATGTGTTCAAGGTTGGTATCAGCAAGGTGCCTACCAGTCGTCTCCACAAGCACACCCGCCAAGACTTCATCGTCGCTGAGGGAACGCTCTACAAGCTGCCAAGTATCGAAGTCGCGCGTCACATCGAGTTGCTAATCCTGCGTTCACTACAAAACGCACGCGGCAAGGGGGCGAGTCGCATCACTGATGGCCGTACGGAATGTTTTCGTATTGGCTACCTGCGCCTAGTGAGTAACCTCCTCCACGCCGCGCTAGAGTCGCCGTTGTGTAAGGGTTATGAGGTGTGCGACATCGACGGCCACAGCAAAGTCCCGTCCAGAATGAACGGCTGGGACATTCCGGAGGTGCGGGAAGCACGTCTAGACAGCCCCCAATGCAGGGTCAATGGGGTGATATACAAGAGCTTTCGAAATGCATGGCTTGAGCTATTCGGAGAAGCAACTCCTGGCCGCCAAACCGCACGGATAAAGTGGAAGAAGGCAGGTCAGCTGGAGATTCGAGGCCTGATATTCGAGAGGATTTGAGGATTTGAGGATTTGAGGATTTGAGGATTTGAGGATTTGAGGATTTGAGGATTTGAGGACAGATTTACTTTCTCGACTCTAATCTTCCACTCATGCCGGCTGGATGTGACAGGCTGCTTCTGGCCGATAGCTGCCTGTCATGAAGGACAGCAATCTGTAGATACTGTATGACCGCTGTTGGCCGGAAGCTGCCTCTCGAGAGTGGCAGCTACTGAACCGCATCTGTGGTGCCGCACTTCGGCGTGCCTGCTACCCCATATCCAAGTAGCTCCAGTCGATGGCTGATATCTGATCCGAATTGTATCGGCAAGCGCATAATGCGGACAAAAGCCTATCCCAAGCTGAATGGGGTGAACATTGAGGTCTGGTGGGCCCTACCGAAGAAGGGCCTAGCCTAAATCCAGCCAGAACAATACTCACCGGCTTGTTGCTCACGCGCGGCCGAAGCCAGCTAATTAGGTAGGGTCTACTTCCTGAAACCCAGCGATTCGTAGCTTGTCGATGGCCTCAGTTTCCGTGGTCGGAAGCGACCAAAGTTGCTTACGGGATTCCCATTTCGCGCCGGAATCCTTTGCGGTAAGCCTTTGCTCAAAGGTGCCAGAGAAGTAAATCCTATGGGGGATCGGTTCCATGTAGCCACGATCCTTTGCCTTGGCTAGGGCCTTCTCATCAGTCTCAGCTATCCACCATGCACCCAGCAAAGCGGACCACCGAGCGCCAATGCTGCTTGCCCGCCGGTTTTCTGCATAGGGAACGTTGAGTATCGCTCGACCCGCTTTTGGATCGAAGTCTGGCTCGCCGCTCCAACTGGGAGGATTAACCCATCGCCAAGTCTTGTATGTACCAGCGGTGTCGATGACAAAATACTCGTCTTTCAATTCCCCTGTGTGAAGGTCAAACACAACGGCAACGACCTGTGGGTTTCCGTAGTAAGGGGCTCGCCCCACCAGTTCACCTACCTCTTTGATCTTTGCAATCGTGTTGCCCCACGTTGTGCGCCTTACCCAGAAGCCAGGGCGCTTCCAGTGTTCAACGTACATTTCGTAGATATTCATTCCGTGATTACCCCCTCCCCAGCAGTGCGGACGAAAGCTGGTTGTACCTTTCTGAGAGTAATGATGCCAAGCCCACCCAGCCTCTGAAGTCATTTTGCTCGCAACCCGAGGGAAACGACTGGTCAGGTCGAAAGCAAATCGGTGGCTAAGATCTGTGGTTACTCGCGCGGTCGAAGCTGCCTGTTCTCTACTATGGCTATATGCGCCCCGGTCGCCATCTGGTCGGACATCTGAACTGCTTGCGCGCCGTGCTGTTTCAGCTCAATCGAGTCACACGCATTTCGAAAGTGTGGGGCTGGGTGTGGGGTTGGCGTAGATTTTTATTTTAAGACCATGAAATGCTTGGCCTGTGTGAATAAAAAGCCCGGACCTGGTCCGGGCTTTTTCATTTGAGGGCGCGTGTCCGTGACGGTGCAGGCTGTGCCAGTCCCATCATTCGCTTGGCCACCAGCACCAGCCAGCAAGCGAGGATGAAGGGCGCAGTCATGGCTGGCAGGCCGACGGCGGCGAAACCGGGTTGCAGGGCAACGCCCAGCAGGATGCCAGCCAGCGAGCACCAGGGGCGGCGCAGGTCCTTGCCCAGTGCCAGGGCGATCAGCGCTCCGTTGAGGCTGAACAGTCCGGCCAGCACCGCTTGCATCGGCATTCCCTGGAGGAGTGCCAGGGCCAGGGCGGTACCAGAGCCCAGCAGAGCCCAGACGCCGACTCGCCATCCGGCGAGGAACAGGGCACCGAGTACCAGGGCGCCGGCTATCGGCTGATCGAGGAAGATCACCTGGCCGATGCCTCGCACGATCGCCAGCGGCGTATCGACCCAGTTGAATTGCAGGGTGGTGGCAACCACCGGGGTGGGCGTCAGTTCCAGCGGCCCTCCCAGAGCCAGCAACAGCCAGCCGAGGCCAACGAACGGCGAGGTGTAGGCGGGCAGCCAGTTGCGCTGGCGAACCGCCTTGAGCAGGGGATTGAGCACCAGGCTGGACAACCCGCTGGCGCAGAGAATCAGCAGCGCCAGGTAGAGCGAAGGTTCGAAGCGCGCGCTCAGTAACAGGCCGAGCAGTACACCGTTGTAGCCGTAGAGTCCGGCTTCGATGTCTGCCGGGGCATAGCGGCGGCGTACGGCGGTGAGCCAGGAGGCAGCTCCGCCGAGCAGGGCTCCGCCCAGCAGGTTGGGAGCGCCCACCGCGATGGCGAGCAGGATCAGCGCGCCGCACGCGGGATGGCGCTGGAGGAATATCTGGCTGAAACCGTTCAACTGGGCAGAAGCCCAGCTACGGACTTCGGGTCGTAGGGGCAGTCGGTACATGGCAGCTTGCAAAAAAAGTAGGCGCCCGGGTAAGCGGGCGCCGATTAACTGGCATTAGCCAGATGGGATTTCTGTTATCGCCCCGGCATCAAGGCCGGGGCGGGGCGCGCGGGTTCTCTTCGGAAACCGTCGCACCGGGTGTTTCACATCAGTTCAGGGTCTCGATCCGCAGGCTGTTGGTGCTGCCCGGCTGACCGAACGGCACGCCGGCGGTGATCACTACGGTATCGCCACGCTTGGCCATGCCTTGGGCCTGGGCGATCTCCAGAGCGGTACTGGTGACTTCCTCGACCTTGTGCAGGCGTTCGTTGACGACCGAGTAGATACCCCAGGCCACGGTCAGGCGACGTGCGGTATGCAGATTCGGCGTCAGGCTGAGGATCGGTGCCTTCGGCCGCTCGCGGGAAGCGCGCAGGCTGGAGCTGCCGGACTCGGTGTAGTTCACCAGTGCGGCTACCGGCAGGATGCTGCTGATGCGGCGGATTGCGCAGCTGATGGCATCTGACGAGGTGGCCTCGGCCTGCGGACGACTGACGTCGAGCTGGCTCTGGAAGTCCGGGCCGTTTTCCACCTGGCGAATGATCTTGCTCATCATCTGCACGGTTTCCAGCGGGTAGTCGCCGGACGCGGTTTCAGCGGACAGCATCACGGCGTCGGTACCCTCGGCCACCGCGTTGGCAACGTCGGTCACCTCGGCGCGGGTCGGGGCAGGGGAGAAGCGCATGGATTCCAGCATCTGCGTGGCCACCACGACCGGACGGCCCAGTTGGCGGCAGGTGCGGATGATGTCTTTCTGGATGCGCGGCACATTCTCCGCCGGCACTTCGACGCCCAGGTCGCCACGGGCAACCATGATGGCGTCGCAGAGGCGGGCGATCTCTTCCAGGTGCACCACGGCCGAGGGCTTCTCGATCTTGGCCATGAGGAAGGCGCGGCCCTTGATCAGCTCGCGGGCTTCGACGATGTCTTCAGGGCGCTGCACGAACGACAGGGCGACCCAGTCCACGCCCAGGTCCAGGCCGAAGTCCAGGTCACGGCGGTCCTTGGCGGTCAGCGGCGAGAGTTGCAGCACCGCTTCCGGCACGTTGACGCCCTTGCGGTCGGACAGTTCGCCGCCGGCAATCACGGTGGTTTCCACTGCATCGGCGTGGCTGGCGGTCACTTGCAGGCGCAGACGACCGTCGTCCAGCAGCAGGTTCATGCCGGGTTCCAGGGCCTCGATGATTTCCGGGTGCGGCAGGTTGACCCGGCGCGCGTCGCCAGGGGGGCTGTCCAGGTCCAGGCGGAAGGCCTGGCCACGCTCGAGGTTCACCTTGCCGTCGGCGAAGCGGCCGACGCGCAGTTTCGGGCCTTGCAGGTCCATCAGGATGCCGATGGGGTAGTTCAGCTGGCGCTCGACTTCACGCACCCACTGATAGCGCTGGGCGTGATCGGCGTGTTCACCGTGGCTGAAGTTCAGGCGGAACAGGTTGACGCCGGCTTCCACCAGTTGGCGGATGTCGTCGATGCCTTTGATCGCCGGACCGAGGGTGGCGAGGATTTTTACTTTCTTGTCAGGCGTCATTTTCAGGGCTCTCGAGGATCAGGATGGCGCGGAAGTCGTTCACGTTGGTACGGGTCGGCTCGGTGACGATGAGATCACCGAGTGCGGCGAAATACCCGTATCCGTTGTTGTTGTCCAGTTCGTCGCTGGCGGACAGCTCCTGCTTGGCGGCGCGAGCGTAGCTGCAGGGGGTCATGATGGCGCCTGCGTTGTCCTCGGAGCCGTCGATGCCGTCGGTGTCGCCGGCCAGGGCGTAGACGCCCGGCAGGCCCTTCAGGGTGTTGGTCAGGCTCAGCAGGAACTCGGCATTGCGCCCGCCACGGCCATTGCCGCGCACGGTCACGGTGGTCTCGCCGCCGGAGAGGATCACGCATGGCGGCTTGATCGGCTGGCCATGCAGCACGACCTGGCGGGCGATGCCGGCATGGACCTTGGCGACCTCGCGGGATTCACCTTCCAGGTCGCCAAGGATCAGCGGAGTGAGGCCGGCGGCGCGGACTTTCTCGGCGGCGGCGTCGAGGGATTGCTGGGGCGTGGCGATCAACTGGAAGTGGCTGCGGGACAGGCAGGGATCACCCGGTTTGACGGTTTCCGAACGTGGGTCCTGCAGCCAGGCGCGCACGTGGGCTGGTACTTCGATTTCGTAGCGGGCGAGGATCGCCAGGGCTTCGGCCGACGTCGTCGGGTCGGCAACGGTGGGGCCGGAGGCAATCACAGTGGCCTCGTCGCCCGGCACGTCGGAGATCGCATAGGTGTAGACGGTCGCCGGCCAGCAGGCCTTGGCCAGACGGCCGCCCTTGATCGCCGAGAGGTGCTTGCGCACGCAGTTCATCTCGGAGATGGAGGCGCCGGATTTCAGCAGGGCCTTGTTGATCGCCTGCTTGTCCTTGAGGGTCAGGCCTTCGGCGGGCAGGGCGAGCAGAGAGGAACCGCCGCCGGAGAGCAGGAAGATCACCCGGTCCGATTCATCGAGATTGCTCACCAGTTCCAGTACGCGCTGAGCGGTTTCCAGGCCAGCGGCATCGGGTACCGGGTGGGCGGCCTCGACCACTTCGATCTTCTTGCAGTTGGCGCCGTGGTCGTAGCGGGTCACCACCAGGCCGGAGATCTCGCCTTGCCACTCGCGCTCGATCACTTCGGCCATGGCGGCGGCAGCCTTGCCGGCACCGATGACGATGACGCGCCCGGAACGATCGGCGGGCAGATGATCAGCCAGGACCTGGCGTGGGTGTGCGGCGGCGATGGCGGTGGCGAACAGGTCGCGCAGGAAGGCTTTGGGATCGAGGGACATGGCAGGCTCCAGGTGGCCGAATGCTTCTTGTGGGGCGGCATGCCGGCGATTGGAATCGCCGGGCGTTCAAGGCCGATTTCAGTCCCGAGCCGCCGCACGCAGCGGCTCGGGACTGGAATCGACCTTCCTGGTCGTTGGCGCCGTGTCACCGCGGACCAGGAGGGTCGAAAGGGATCGTAGGACGGGGAAAGCGGGCGCTGGCCATCGCGGGAGCTGCCGGCTCGATGGGCAGCGCTGACGCTCAACCCGTCCTACGAAACATCACTCCTCGCGAATCGAGAAGTTGGACATGTGCTCCAGGCCCTTGATCAGGCCGGAGTGGTCCCAGTTGCTGCCACCAAGGGCCGCGCAGGTGCTGAACACTTGCTGGGCATTGGCGGTGTTCGGCAGGTTCAGGCCCAGTTCGCGGGCGCCGGACAGTGCCAGGTTCAGGTCCTTCTGGTGCAGGCTGATACGGAAGCCCGGATCGAAGGTGCCCTTGATCATGCGATCGCCGTGGACTTCCAGGATCTTGGAGCCGGCGAAGCCGCCCATCAGCGCTTCACGTACCTTGGCCGGATCGGCGCCGTTCTTGGCAGCGAACAGCAGCGCTTCGGCGACGGCCTGGATGTTCAGGGCAACGATGATCTGGTTGGCTACCTTGGCGGTCTGGCCGTCACCGTTTGCACCCACGCGGGTGATGTTCTTGCCCATGGCCTGGAACAGCGGCAGCGCGCGTTCGAAGGCGTTCGGGCAGCCACCGACCATGATGCTCAGGGTCGCAGCCTTGGCACCTACTTCACCACCGGATACCGGGGCGTCCAGGTAGGCAGCGCCGGTCGCCTTGATCTTCTCGGCGAAGACCTTGGTGGCGGTGGGGGAGATGGAGCTCATGTCGATCACGACTTTGCCGGCACCAACGCCTTCGGCAATGCCGTCCTTGCGGAACAGGACGTCGTCGACCTGGGGGGTGTCCGGAACCATGACGATGATGAACTCGGCTTCCTGGGCAACCTCTTTGGGGTTGGCCAGGGCAACACCGTTCTCGCCCAGCAGGTCGGCCGGAGCCTTGTCGAAGTGTTCGGAGAAGAACAGGGTGTGGCCGGCTTTCTGCAGGTTCTGAGCCATGGGCTTGCCCATGATGCCGGTGCCGATGAATCCGATCTTGGCCATGTTGAATACCTCGTTCTTAGATGGCGTTATGGGTTTTCAGCCAGCCCAGGCCGGCAGCGGTGGTGGTTGCCGGCTTGTATTCACAGCCGATCCAGCCCTGGTAGCCGATACGGTCCAGGTGCGCGAAGAGGAAGCGGTAGTTGATCTCGCCAGTGCCCGGCTCGTTGCGGCCCGGGTTGTCGGCAAGCTGCACATGGTTGATCGCGGCCAGGTTGGACTCGACGGTGCGCGCCAGGTCTCCTTCCATGATTTGCATGTGGTAGATGTCGTACTGCAGGAACAGGTTGGCGCTGCCCACTTTTTCGCGGATGGCCAGGGCCTGCTTGGTGTTGTTCAGGTAGAAGCCGGGGATGTCGCGGGTGTTGATGGCTTCCATCACCAGCTTGATGCCGGCGGCCTGGAGCTTCTCGGCGGCGAACTTGAGGTTCTCGACGAAGGTGCTCTCGATGGTCGCGCAGTCGTAGCCCTGCGGGCGGATGCCGGCCAGGCAGTTGATCTGGGTATTGCCCAGCACCTTGGCGTAGGCGATGGCCTTGTCCACACCGGCACGGAACTCTTCCACGCGGTCGGGGTGGCAGGCGATGCCGCGCTCGCCCTTGCCCCAATCACCGGCCGGCAGGTTGAACAGCACCTGCTCCAGTTTGTTGGCGTCCAGGCGTGCGCGGATTTCCTCTACGGGGAAGTCGTAGGGGAAGAGGTATTCGACACCACTGAAGCCGGCTTCGGCGGCAGCGGCGAATCGGTCCAGGAAGTCCACTTCGGTGAACAGCATGGACAGGTTGGCGGCAAAACGGGGCATGAATGTCTCCTTCTGTTTCCCTTCTCCCGCGAGCGGGAGAGGGGAGGTGAAAGCCCCTCTCCCACCACGAATAGGAGAGGGGAAGACGGCAATCAATCCAGCAGCGAGATGGCGGTCGGAGCGTCGGCGCCAGACAGGGCCAGTTCCTCGAACTCGTTGATGGCGTTGATCTCGGTACCCATGGAGATGTTGGTGACACGCTCCAGGATGACCTCGACCACAACCGGTACGCGGAACTCTTCCATCAGCTGCTTGGCCTTGGCGAAGGCGGCTTGCAGGTCGTTGGCGTCGTGCACGCGGATCGCCTTGCAGCCCAGGCCCTCGACCACTGCGACGTGGTCCACGCCGTAGCCGTTGAGTTCCGGTGCGTTGACGTTCTCGAAGGACAGCTGCACGCAGAAGTCGATTTCGAAACCGCGCTGTGCCTGACGGATCAGACCCAGGTAGGAGTTGTTCACCAGTACGTGGATGTAGGGCAGGTTGAACTGCGCACCCACGGCCAGCTCTTCGATCATGAACTGGAAGTCATAGTCGCCGGACAGTGCAACGACCGGACGGGTCGGGTCGGCCTTGACCACGCCGAGCGCTGCCGGAACGGTCCAGCCCAGAGGGCCCGCCTGGCCACAGTTGATCCAGTGGCGCGGCTTGTAGACGTGCAGGAACTGCGCGCCGGCGATCTGCGACAGACCGATGGTGCTGACGTAGCAGGTGTCCTTGCCGAAGAACTCGTTCATCTCTTCGTATACGCGCTGCGGCTTGACCGGCACGTTGTCGAAGTGAGTCTTGCGCTGCATGGTGCGCTTGCGCTCGCGGCAGGATTCGACCCAGGCGCTGCGGTCTTTCAGCTTGCCTGCGGCTTTCCACTCGCGGGCAACTTCCAGGAATGCGTCCAGCGCGGAACCAGCGTCGGAAACGATGCCCAGGTCCGGGGTGAATACGCGGCCGATCTGAGTGGGTTCGATGTCCACGTGGATGAAGCGGCGGCCCTGGGTGTAGACGTCGACGGAACCGGTGTGGCGGTTGGCCCAGCGGTTGCCGATACCGAACACCAGGTCGGACTCCAGCACGGTGGCGTTGCCGTAGCGGTGCGAGGTCTGCAGACCGCACATGCCAGCCATCAGCGGGTGGTCATCGGGAATGGTGCCCCAGCCCATCAGGGTCGGAACTACCGGTACGCCGGTCAGTTCGGCGAACTCCACCAGCTTGTCCGAGGCATCGGCATTAATGATGCCGCCACCAGCGACGAGCAGCGGGCGCTCGGCGTCGTTCAGCATGGCCAGGGCCTTCTCGGCCTGGATGCGGCTGGCGGACGGCTTCACTACCTGCAGCGGCTGATAGGCGTCGATGTCGAATTCGATCTCGGCCATCTGCACGTCGAACGGCAGGTCGATCAGCACGGGGCCCGGACGGCCGCTGCGCATTTCATAGAAGGCCTTCTGGAAGGCGTAAGGCACCTGGCCCGGCTCCAGAACGGTGGTTGCCCACTTGGTGACGGGCTTGACGATGCTGGTGATATCGACGGCCTGGAAGTCTTCCTTGTGCAGGCGGGCACGCGGAGCCTGGCCGGTGATGCAGAGGATCGGGATGGAGTCGGCGGATGCCGAGTACAGACCGGTGACCATGTCGGTGCCGGCGGGGCCGGAGGTGCCGATGCAGACGCCGATGTTGCCGGCGTTGGTGCGGGTGTAACCCTCAGCCATGTGCGAGGCGCCTTCGACGTGACGGGCCAGTACATGGTCAATGCCGCCGATCTTGTTCAGGGCTGCGTACAGCGGGTTGATGGCGGCGCCGGGGATGCCGAACGCGGTGTCGATGCCTTCGCGACGCATCACCAGGACGGCAGCCTCGATTGCTCTCATTTTGGCCATGTTTTGTGCCTCTTTCTTGTGAAAATTGTATACAAGCTACGTGGCTGGATTCTATTCATCGTCTGACTGAAGGGTCAAGGCCATTTGTGAGGCTAAAGGTCGCAGGGCGTCGACTCTTTTAAAACGCCTGTTTCATGGGGCTCTCCAGCGGTAGTCAGAACGCTGACGGAAATACTGTATACAAAAAATAATGTGATTGTATCTATCTGTTGATTTTTTTGTGTTCGGTGGGATAGTGAGCTACAGCTTTCGGATGCGTCGCAGGACGGGCTGGAAAATGCCCGCGTGGATACAGGAGTGCGCCAACCCTGGCCCGGACGACGCCGCACAAGGTTCAACCACTCACGAGGAACGCTTGAAAATGACCACCCTGACCCTGGAAACCGCTGTGAGCATTTCCAATCACGCCCTGACCGTTGGTCGCGAGCTGCGCACCGCGCCGCTGACCATTGCCGTGCTGGATGCCGGCGGCCACCTGATCACCCTGCAGCGTCAGGACGGCGCGAGCATGCTTCGTCCACAGATCGCCATCGGCAAAGCCTGGGGCGCCGTGGCCCTGGGCAAGGGCTCGCGCCTGATCGCCGCGGACGCACAACAGCGTCCAGCGTTCATCGGTGCGGTGAACAACCTGGCCGACGGCAACCTGGTGCCGGCACCGGGCGGTGTGCTGATTCGTGATGGTGAGGGGGTCGTGATCGGCGCCATTGGCATCAGTGGCGATACGTCCGATATCGACGAGCAGTGCGCGGTCAGTGCGGTGGAAGCGGCTGGTCTGAAGGCCGATGCTGGCGCAGCCTGATCGTTGATGGGGGCTGCTGCGCAGCCCTCAGCGAATGAATTCGCCCCCACAGGGAGTACATCTCTGTGGGGGCGAAGTCTTTTGGGGGGGGCAAATCGCGACTATGGCTAGAAGGGGCTGCTCTACTGTAGGGGCGAATTCATTCGCCAAGCAGCCCGAAGGGCTGCCTAGGAGTGTCGGCAGGCGGTTACGGTGGGAGCGAATTCATTCGCGAAAGCAGCCCGCGGGGTTCCCATAGTCGGTGCGAGGCCTCAGGCGCTCTTCGCCGAAACCTTCTCTTCCACCTCGCAGCCCTTGATCACCAGGCGAATGATGGTTTCTGCAGCGGCGTCGTAGTCGGCCTCGCTGAGGCTGGACTTGCCGGTGACGGTGGAAATCTGCCAGTCGAAATCAGCGTAGGTCTGGGTTGCGGCCCAGATGCTGAAGAGCAGGTGGTGGGGGTCTACCTTGGCCATCAGTCCCTGATCGATCCAGCCCTGGATGCAGTCGATGTTGTGCTTTGCCTGCAGGTTGAGCTGCTCGGTCTGTTCCGACGAAAGGTGCGGTGCGCCGTGCATGATTTCGCTGGCGAACACCTTGGACGCATAGGGGAGGTCGCGCGAGATACGGATCTTCGAGCGGATGTAGGCCGTGAGCACCTCAAAGGGATGACCGGCCTGATTGAAGGGCACGGATGCCTGCAGGAGCGGCTCGACGATGCTCTCGAGAACTTCGCGGTAGAGGTTCTCTTTCGACTTGAAGTAGTAGTAGACGTTGGGCTTGGGCAGGCCGGCCTTGGCCGCGATGTCGCTCGTCTTGGTGGCGGCGAACCCTTTGTCGGCGAATTCCTCGCTGGCCGCGCGCAGGATGAGGTCTCTGTTGCGCTCGCGAATGCTACTCACATCGGCTCCTTTATTGGCTCGCCGAAGCGCCCGGAGGGCCGGCCGGCGAGAGGTCGGGCATGGTATCACCGGCATCAAATGGCTCTCAAGCGAGCCACTGGATGAATTTCCTGTATACAAAATAATTCTATTCTGTTTCCATTCTGCATCCGTCCATGTCATCGGTGCCCTGTCCGGTGCGTGTTGCGGCAGACGTCACCCATGCAAGACAACCACTTGCTCGACCCCTTCGGGCGTCGAATTTCCTATCTGCGCCTCTCGGTCACTGACCGTTGCGACTTCCGGTGCACCTACTGCATGAGCGAGGACATGGTCTTCGCTCCCCGGGCGCAGATCCTCAGCCTCGAAGAGCTCTATGCCGTTGCCGATGCCTTTATCGACCTCGGTGTGAAGCGTATCCGTATCACTGGCGGTGAGCCGCTGGTACGCAAGGGGTTGACCTCCCTGCTGGCGCGACTCGGCGCCCGCGAGGAACTGGAAGACCTTGCCATCACCAGCAACGGTTCGCAGCTCGCGCACATGGCCACCGATCTTCGTCGCAGCGGCGTCACCCGCCTGAACATCAGTCTCGATTCCCTGCAGCGCGAGCGCTTTGCCGCATTCACTCGTCGCGACCGCCTCGACCAGGTGCTGGCTGGAATCGACGCGGCGCGTACCGCGGGCTTTCGTCGGATCAAGCTGAACACCGTGGTGCAGAAAGGCCGCAACGATGACGAGGTACAGGACCTCGTTGCCTTTGCGGTCGAGCGTGGGCTGGATATCAGCTTCATCGAGGAGATGCCCCTTGGCAGCATCTCCAGCCACGAGCGCAAGGTCACCCTGTGCACTTCGGAAGAAGTGCGCGAGCGTGTTGGCCAGCGCTTCCAGCTGCTGCCCAGCAGCTATCGCACGGGTGGCCCGTCGCGTTATTACCAGGTGATCGGCACTGAAACCCAGGTCGGTTTCATCTCTCCCCACAGCCGCAACTTCTGCGGCGACTGCAATCGTGTGCGCGTCACCGCCGAAGGCAAGCTGGTGCTTTGCCTCGGCCATGAAGGCGCACTGGACCTCAAGGCGCTGATCCGTCGACATCCCGGAGATAGGGAAAGGCTGCGCGCCGCGCTGATCGATGCACTCAGGCTCAAGCCCGAGAAGCACCATTTCGAAGCGGATTCCCAGGTCCAGGTAGTTCGCTTCATGAGCATGACTGGCGGCTGATCGAGCTCCTTGGGTTAGCCCTGGCTGCGTTGCTTCATCTCGCCGTAGGAAACCTACTGTCTTCGATGAAGCGCCTTGCCATGGCGTCCCCAAGGACCCCGATTCCTTTCTGAATACTGAAAACAAGATCGCTTTCGAGGCGAAGGAGAATACGCATGGGCAAGACGCTATTGATGAAGAACGCCGACCTGCTGGTGACCATGGATGGCCAGCGCCGGGAGATCCGGCAGGGCGGGATGTTCATCGAGGACAACCGCATCGTGCAGGTCGGGCCGAGCAGCGAACTGCCGCAGACTGCCGACGAAGTGCTGGATATGAAGGGCAAGATCGTCATTCCCGGCCTGGTCAACACCCATCACCACATGTATCAGAGCCTGACTCGCGTGGTGCCGGCCGCTCAGGACGGCGAGCTGTTCAACTGGCTGACCAACCTCTATCCGATCTGGGCGCGGTTGACCCCAGAGATGATCGGCGTTTCGACCCAGACCGCCATGGCCGAGCTGATTCTCTCCGGCTGCACCACCTCCAGCGACCACCTCTATATCTATCCCAACGGCTGCAAGCTGGATGACAGCATCCACGCCGCCGGTGAGATCGGCATGCGCTTCCACGCCGCTCGCGGCAGCATGAGCGTCGGCCGCAGCCAGGGCGGTCTGCCGCCGGACTCCGTGGTGGAGAAGGAAGCGGACATCCTCAAGGAATCGCAGCGCCTGATCGAGGACTACCACGACGCGTCCCATGGCTCGATGCTGCGGGTCGTCGTGGCACCTTGCTCGCCGTTCTCTGTCAGCCGCGACCTGATGCGTGAAGCCGCCGTGCTTGCTCGACATTACGGCGTCTCGCTGCACACCCACCTGGCCGAGAACGTCAACGACATCGCCTACAGCCGCGAGAAGTTCGGCATGACACCGGCGGAGTATGCGGAGGACCTGGGCTGGGTCGGTCACGACGTCTGGCATGCCCACTGTGTGCAACTGGACGAGCACGGCATCGAGCTGTTCGCCCGCACCGGTACCGGTGTTGCCCATTGCCCCTGCTCGAACATGCGTCTCGCCTCTGGTATCGCCCCGGTGCGCCGCATGCGCGACGCCGGTGTGCCGGTGGGCCTGGGCGTGGACGGCTCCGCCTCCAACGACGGCGCCAGCATGATCGGTGAAGTACGCCAGGCGCTGCTGCTGCAGCGGGTCGGTTTCGGGCCGGATGCCATGACCGCTCGGGAAGCCCTGGAGATCGCCACCCTGGGTGGCGCGAAGGTGCTCAACCGGAATGACATCGGTGCCCTGGCGCCGGGCATGGCGGCCGACTTCGTCTCCTTCGACCTCAATCACATCGCCTATGCCGGCGCGCTCCACGACCCGCTGGCGGCGCTGGTGTTCTGCACCCCGACCCACGTGTCCACCAGTGTGATCAACGGCAAGGTGGTCGTACGCGATGGCCAGGTAGTGACCGTGGACCTCCCGCGCGTGCTGGAGCGCCACAACGAGCTGGCACGTCAACTGGTGCTCGGCGAGTAACCCGTAACCGGGAGCGGGTCGTCCCGCTCCTGTCTTTCCCGCACAATGGAAAACAAGGAGGAGGTCATGAAACCTCGGGTTTTCGGCTGGCTGGCTGCTGGCCTTTTGTCCGCGAATGGCGCCCTGGCGCAGACCTATGTGATTGGGGTCGAGCAGCAATCCTTCCAGCCCCATTACTGGATGAGCGATCAGGGTGAGTACAAGGGCTTTGCCCGCGACCTGCTGGATCTGTTCGCGCGCGATGCCGGGCTGGATATCCAGTACCAGGCGCTGCCGGTCCACCAACTCACCAAGCATCTGCTCAACGGCAGCATCGATTTCAAGTATCCCGACAACGCCAACTGGGCGGGCGACCTGAAAGGTGGCAAGGACATCCGCTACAGCCTGCCGGTGGTTGAGTACGTGGACGGTGTGCTGGTAGCACCCAAGCGTCAGGGGCAGGGCGTGGACCAACTGGCCAGGCTGGCGGTGGTGGACGGCTGGACGCCCTGGACCTACCAGGACCGCATCGACGCGGGTCACACGCAGGTTGTACGCAGCGACGACCTTGGCCAGATGATCAAGCAGGCAATGAAGCAGGAGGCTGACGGCGCCTACTACAACGTGGTGGTTGCCACTTACTACCTGGACAACATCCGCGCGCGGCCAGGCGCCTTGGTGTTCGACCCGAAACTGCCCCACACGCGCGGCACCTTCAACCTCTCCAGCCTCAAGTATCCGGAACTGATTGCACGTTTCGATCGCTTTCTTGCCGAGCACCGCCAGGAAGTGGATGCACTCAAGGCCCGCTATCAGGTGGAAGCCAACCTGGACTCCGAATACCTCGGGATGGAGCAGTGGAAAGTCGATTTTCTGAAGCGCCAGAAGGAGAAGGCCAATCCC
Organism: Pseudomonas sp. BN414; assembly: GCF_029871275.1. Taxonomy (NCBI): domain Bacteria; kingdom Pseudomonadati; phylum Pseudomonadota; class Gammaproteobacteria; order Pseudomonadales; family Pseudomonadaceae; genus Pseudomonas; species Pseudomonas sp. BN414. The sequence goes on along the minus strand of NZ_SSOL01000031.1, from coordinate 89,957 downwards.
TGAACCGTTCCGGTGCGCAAGCGCCGTTCCAGAGGCGTTCCATGGACCTGGAGCGAATCAGGCTCGAAATGTTGTACACAATTCTGAAAGAAACTGTTGTTTGAGATGTTCACAGAGTGTATATAATTCGCAAAACCTGACCGCCAGATCAGCTTTTTCTAATGAAGCAACTGCATGAGGGGGCTCACGCCACCCTGTAAGCCCACGACCGACAAAAACAATAGGCAGGCTTTACCCATGAGTTCATTCGATATCTCCGAGGTTCGTGACGACCTCAGGCACGGCGCCCACCGCCGGCCGCAGGCGAGGCGATACCGCTTCGCAGGTTCCCATCCATTGCTTGCTCATCTGTCCGCCACCCGTGACCTGGCGCCTGTGTACGGCCGCCTGCCGGGTTGCCCGAACCAGCCGGACAGCAATGCCGACGCAGAAGAATGCTTCCTCCTGTCCTCAATGCCCGAGGCCAGGCAGTACTCCCTGGACGTAGCCGAACAGCGCAACGCTGAAGACAGCCCGTCCGGCATCGCCCGCCAATACCGCCTCGGCCTGACCGGCTGACGCACGGCGCGCGTAACTCCCTCCAATCCCGAACCTGCCTGCAGCCTGCCCGGAAACCGGGGCGGGCTCCGGGTGGGTGCGGGGCGGAAAAACTGAAAACCCACTACAACAAGGGAAAAAACCATGAATGCCAAGTATCTGCCGCACTGCCTTGCCCTCACGACCGGCCTGCTCGGGGGCGGCCAGGCCATCGCCGGTGACCTGCTGTTCTGGCAGAACAACAGCCTGACCTACCTCTACGGCCAGAACTTCAAGGTCAATCCGGAAATCCAGCAAACCGTCACCTTCGAGCATGCAGACGGCTGGAAGTACGGCGATAACTTCTTCTTCGTGGACAAGATCTTCTACAACGGCGAAAAGGACGCGCAGGTGGGCGACAACACCTACTACGGTGAATTCCAGCCGCGCCTTTCCCTCGGCAAGATCTTCGACCAGAAGATCCAGTTTGGCCCTGTGACCGACGTGCTGCTCGCCATGACCTACGAGTTCGGCGAAGGCGACGTCGAGTCCTACCTGATCGGCCCGGGCTTCGACCTCGCCATTCCCGGCTTCGACTTCTTCCAGGTCAACTTCTACAACCGCACCACCGACGGCAGCCGTCCCGGCGATAACGTCTGGCAGATCACTCCAGTGTGGAGCTACACCATTCCGGTGGGTAACTCCGACATCCTGATCGACGGCTTCATGGACTGGGTCGTGGACAACGACGAGAACAGCCGCGGCACCTACCACGCCAACCTGCACTTCAACCCGCAGGTGAAGTACGACCTGGGCAAGGCTATGGGTTGGGGCGAGAAGCAGCTCTACGTTGGTTTCGAGTACGACTATTGGAAGGACAAGTACGGTATCGACAGCGAGAGCTTCCTGGGTGACGAGATCCTCGATGGCACCGACCAGAACACCGCCAGCCTGCTGGTCAAAGTGCACTTCTGATCCATCGGGAAAAAAGACCGGGGGAGGCGCAATGCGCCATCCCCACGGTTGAAAGGGGAGGAGAGCCAATCCATGGCACAAGCCTTTCGCTGCAATGTGGGAGCGAATTCATTCGCGATGCGGGCTTGCGGATTTCCCGGTGTACCAGACCGGGCGCCGCTGCACGGCCACTCGCGAATCAATTCGCCCTCACAGCGACTGGCCTCCCTCCGGGTCGCAAAGGGGATTGAACGCCTTAGGGCGAGACTCGGTTCAGAAGGTGAATTCCAGGTTCACCGTCGGCGTCGAGGTGCGGCTGCCACGCCCGCCATCGACGCCGAACTTGTTGTGCCAATACTCGTAGCCGACGCCCAGCCACAGGTTCGGCTTGCGCTTGGCGCCGGGCATTGCGGCGACCATCAGCGAAGTACGCATCAGGGTTTCCGGGGCAGTGTCCTTGTCGAAATAGTCTTCGCCCTTCTCGCCGACGTAGTTGACGAATCCCTGGAACTTGGCGTCGTGGTCACCGAGCTGGAAGGGCTTGAGCCAGGTCAGGTTCACCATGTAGGTGGCGTCGAACGTGTGGTCTGGATGCTTGGCGCTGGGGATGCCCGAGTGGTTCTTCTCGCGGTAGTACATCAGGCTCAGGTCGAGTACGGCGGCGCCGTTGAACTTGAGCGTGGGGCCGAACACGAGCGCGCGCTTCTTGGCCGAGGCCAGGTTGTTGTTGCGATTGGCATCGAAGCCGAAGGTGAAGGCGTAGTCCTTGATCAGGCCGGTGCCCAGTGGCTGGTCGAACACCCGCGAGGCGAACAGCTGGTGACGGTAGACCGCATAGACCTCGCTGCCGCCGTGGTCGGTGCCCTTGCGTGGGTCACGACTGTCGGAGAGGAACACGTCCAGATTGAAGAAGTTGCTGCCGTACTTGTAGCCATCCGCATGGGTGAAGCTGTAGGTGCGTTTGGCGAACTTGTTCGGGTTGTTGGGGTTGGTGTACTGCTGGCCGTAGCGGAAGCCAACGCTGTTGTTCACCCATTCGAAGATCTGGCCGTCCTCGGCGGCGAATCCGGTCTGGCCAGTGGCCAACAAGGCGGCGCCAAGCGCCAGGCTGGTGTAACGACGCATTCGGGTACTCCTTCTTTTTGTTGTTGAGCAGAAAGCGGAAATGACCTGTCCTTGACGGCGGTGCGCGAAGGCAGCCGTCTCCGGGGTTGGGGTTAAAAGAGCCCGCCGGGTAGGCAGGCTTTGGAATTCCGGCCGGACCTCATGGGTACCGGCCAGATGGGAGCAAAATCAGTGTGCGGCGCAATGCCGGCTGCGTTCCTTTTCACCCAGGATGTTGAACAGCAGGTTCAGGGTGAGGGCGCTGACAGTGGCCATGGCGATGCCGCTGTGGGTGATGGGCTCCATCCAGTGAGGAAGCTGGGCGAAGAGCTCGGGGCGAACCACCGGTGCCATGCCCATCCCCATGCTCACGGCGACGAGCAACTGGTTGCGCCGGTCGCTGATGTCGGCCTCGTGGAGAATCTTGATGCCGGTGGCGGCCACCATGCCGAACATCGCCAGGCCTGCGCCACCCAGTACCGCAGGCGGGATCGAAGCCACCAGGAAGGCGGCTTTCGGCAACAGACTGAGGCCGATCAGGAAGGCCCCGGCGGCGACCGTCACGTAACGGCTGCGGACGCCCGTCATCTGTACCAGACCGATGTTCTGGGCGAACGACGAATGGGTGAAAGTATTGAAGAAGCCCGCCAGGAAGGACGCGCCGGCGTCACACATCAGGCCACGGCGCAGGGCGTTGGGGCAGACCTCGCGTCCGGTGATCTTGCCCAGGGCCAGGAACATGCCGGTGGACTCGACGAAGATGATCACCACCACCAGGCACATCGACAGCACCGAAGCCAGCTCAAACTTCGGCATGCCGAAATGCATCGGCTCCACCAGCTGGAACCAGGGCGTCTCTTCCAGGCCATTCAGGTCGACCATCCCACTGGCACCGGCCAGGGCGTAGCCCAGGGCCATGCCGATCAGCACCGAGACGTTGACCCAGAAGCCTTTGAGGAAACGGTTCACCAACAGGATCGTGCCCAGTACCAACCCGGCGATGGAAAGGTACTCCAGGGCGCCGAAATGGGTTGCCGCGTTACCGCCGCCGGCCCAGTTGACCGCTACCGGAAAGAGCGTGAGGCCGATGGAGGTGATCACGGTTCCGGTCACCAGCGGCGGGAAGAAGCGCACGATGCGTGACATGAAGGGGGCGAGCAGCAGGCCGAAGAAGCCAGCGGCGATGGTCGCGCCGAAAATCCCCTGGATACCGACGCCAGGCATTCCGGCCATTACCACCATGCTGCCGACCGCAGCGAAGCTGGCACCCATCATCACCGGCATGCGGATACCGACCGGGCCGATGCCGATGGACTGAACGATGGTGGCGATACCGGCGACCAGCAGGTCGGCGTTGATCAGGAAGGCGATTTCTTCACGGGAGAGACCGGCGGCCTGGCCGACGATCAGGGGTACGGCAACGGCGCCACCGTACATAAGCAGGACATGCTGGAAACCGACAAGCAGCAATTGCATCAGGGGCAGGCGCTGGTCAGCGGGCGAAAGGGCGATTTCTCGCTCTGTCGGAGTGGTCATGCAACACCTCGGGCGCTTTTGTTCTTGTAAGTCGCTTGGCAATGCCGCACCTCGTGGGAGCGGCTTGCCGGGTATTCATGTTGCTGGCCGGGAGGGTGACTCCCGGCCGGGGTCGTGCAGGTACTGCGAGGAATAAAAAAAGCCCGCCTGGGGGCAGGCTTGAAAGCGGGTGATGCTTGGGGTCACCACCCGCCGTGGTCGTGCGCGAGGTCCCAGGGTTTCAGGAGCCTCGCCGATGCTCAGTTGGTCTTGGCGCCCTGGGCGATCCAGCTGCCGATCAGGTCACGCTCTTCCTGGGTCATCTGGGTGATGTTGCCCAGCGGCATGATCTGGGTGGCGACAGCCTGGGCCTGGATCTTCGGTGCGAGCATCTGGATCTGTTGCGGGGTGTCGAGCATCACGCCGCCCGGCGCCGAGGTGAACATCGGGCTGGTGGGCTTGGCGGAATGGCAGACAGCGCAGCGTTCCTTGATCACGCTGTGGACCTTGTCGAAGTTACCGCCTGCGGCGCTGGCCTGGGCCGGCGCTGCAGCAGGTTGCGCCGGAGCGGCAGCCTGCGGCTTGCTTTCGCTGGAGCTGGTTGCCGGGGTAGCGGCGCTGCTGGTGGCGGGGGCGGCCTGCTCCTGGTGGGCGGGTTCCACGGCCAGGCTGGGTTCGGCGGCCTTGTAGTTCGGCGCGGTGACGAAGGCCAGGCAGATCATGCCCAGGGCGCCGGCCGGCAGGGTCCAGGCGAACTTGTTGCTGTCGTGGCGGGTGTTGAAGTAGTGGCGCACCAGTACTGCGATCACCGCGATCCCGGCCAGGATCAGCCAGTTGTACTGGCTGCCGTAGGTGCTCGGGAAGTGGTTGCTGATCATGATGAACAGCACCGGGAGGGTGAAGTAGTTGTTGTGACGCGAACGCAGCAGTCCCTTGGCCGGCAGGACCGGGTCCGGGGTGCGGTTTTCTTCGATGGCCTTAACCAGCGCGCGCTGGGCCGGCATGATGATGCGGAATACGTTGCCGACCATGATGGTGCCGATCAGGGCGCCGACATGGATGTAGGAGCCACGGCCGCTGAACACATGGGTGAAGCCCCAGGCAGCGCCGATCACCAGCACGAACAGGACGAGGCCGAGCAGGGCAGGGGTCTTGCCCAGCGGCGAGTCGCAGAGGAAGTCATAGATGAACCAGCCTGCGATCAGCGAGCCGATGCCGATGGCGACGGCGGTAGCCGGAGCGATGTCCACGCCGGGTGCGATCAGGTACAGGGTCGGGTTCATGTAGAACACCACGGTCAGCAGGGCGACGCCCGACAACCAGGTGAAATAGGCTTCCCATTTGAACCAGTGCAGGTTGTCCGGCATTTTCGGCGGAGCGAGCTTGTATTTCTCCAGGTGGTAGATGCCACCACCGTGGATGGCCCAGAGGTCACCCGACAGACCGTCGCGCGGGTTGGCACGGTTCAGGTTGTTCTCCAGCCAGACGAAATAGAAGGATGCGCCGATCCAGGCGATACCGGTGATCATGTGAACCCAGCGAATGCTCAGGTTCAGCCATTCGGTCAGATGTGCTTCCACAGTGTTTACCTCTTTTCCCGCTGACCAGCACGCCGATCATTGGGCTTCTCTTATTAGTGGTGGGGGTCGAGGAGGAGCTGCTCGTCCTCAGTGAAGAAATGCTCATCGCAGTTGTTGCCAGAACCGCTGCGATCAACCACCAGGAAGTCATCCCGCTTTTCGATCGTCAGCACCGGGTGGTGCCAGACGCCGCGATGGTAATTAACGCCCTGCCTGCCATTGGAGAGGAAGGCACGGACCAGACCCGGTACAGGTACATCGCCAAGTGGCGCTACCACGACCAGAAAGGAGTTGCCGAGCAGCGGAATGAAGGCCTGGCTGCCCTGCGGATGTCGTTCCAGCATGCGGATGCGCAGCGGCATCTCAAGGGATTCGGCGCTGAAGATGCTGATGATCGCCTTGTCGTCCGGCTGGGCGGTTTCGACCGTCGCCAGCTTGTGATAACGGCGGGTGGAGCCGTTGTTGATCATGAAGTACTCGCTTCCGTCGGTTTCGATCACATCTCCGAACGGGGCGAAGGCTTCTTTGGTCAGGGGCTCGATCTTCAGGGTTCGCATGGCTGTTCTACTTGTTCGTTGCTGGTTCCCATCCCCCGAGAGGGCGGGGCCGGTAGGGGAGGTGGAATTTCCATCCTCTCCCCTGGCTCTCCTGTGTGGCGGAGAGCCGATGGGCGGGCCGTGGCCCACCCGGTCCTGAATAGGGGCGGTGCGACTGCGGCTTACATTTGCTGCAGGCGGAACAGCGCGATCTTGTTGATCTCGGCCAGCGCCCTGGAGAACTCGGCTTCGGGAGAGTTGTGGATCCGCTCTTCGAAGGCCGCCAGGATCTGGTGCCGGTTGCTGCCTTTCACCGCCATGATGAAAGGAAACCCGAACTTGGCCTTGTAGGCGTCGTTCAGCTCGGTGAAGCGCGCGAACTCTTCAGCCGTGCATTCTTGGATACCGGCACCGGCCTGTTCGCTGGTGCTGGCTTCGGTCAGCTCGCCACGGACGGCTGCCTTGCCGGCCAGGTCCGGGTGAGCATTGATCAGTGCCAGCTGGGCTTCATGGCTGGCGCTGAGCAACAGGTCGGCCATGCGCTGGTGCAGGCCATCGATCTCGTCGACGCAGTCGTCCTGGCCCAGGTCGAATGCCTTCTCGGCGACCCAGGGCGAGTGCTCGTAAATGTCGGCGAATGCTTCGACGAAGGCTTCGCGGGACAGGGTGGACGGAGTCAGGGTCTGGAAGCGGCTCATTTGGCTTGCTCTTTGAAAGGGTGGGTGGCGTGCCAGTGGCGGGCGATGTCGGCGCGGCGAGCGATCCAGACCTTCTCGTGACCTCTCACGTACTCGATGAAACGTGCCAGGGAGGCGAGGCGAGCCGGACGACCCAACAGGCGGCAGTGCATGCCGATGGACAGCATCTTCGGCGCGCCGGCGGCGCCTTCGGCGTAGAGCACGTCGAAGGCGTCCTTGAGGTATTCGAAGAAGTCATCGCCCTTGTTGAAACCCTGCACCTGGGTGAAGCGCATGTCGTTGGTGTCGAGGGTGTAGGGAATGACCAGGTGCGGTTTTTCCGCGGTGCTGGCGGCGTCCCAGTAGGGCAGGTCGTCATCGTAGGTGTCGGAGTCGTAGAGGAAGCCGCCTTCCTCCATGACCAGGCGACGGGTGTTCGGGCCGGTGCGGCCGGTGTACCAGCCTACCGGGCGCTCGCCGGTCAGTTCGGTGAGGATGCGGATGGCCTCGAGCAGGTGTTCGCGCTCCTGGGCCTCGTCCATGTACTGGTAATCGATCCAGCGGTAGCCGTGGCTGCAGATTTCGTGGCCGGCGTCGACCATGGCGCGGATCACATCCGGATGACGCTGGGCGGCCATGGCGACGGCGAAGATGGTCAGCGGGATGTCGTGCTTCTTGAACAGGTTCAGCAGGCGCCAGACGCCGACGCGGCTACCGTATTCGTAGAGGGATTCCATGCTCATGTTGCGCACGCCCTGCAGCGGCTGGGCGGCCACCATCTCGGACAGGAAGGCCTCGGACTCCTTGTCGCCGTGCAGCACATTGCGCTCGCCGCCTTCCTCGTAGTTGAGGACGAAGGACAGGGCGATGCGGGCTTCGCCTGGCCAGTGCGGATGGGGGGGGTTATTGCCGTAACCGATCAGGTCGCGTGGGTACTCAGCGCTCACTGCAGTCTTCCTTCTCGTCTGTTGGATCGATCAGCGACAGCCCGGGAAAGTGGTGCGCGACCGTGGATGGGGTGATTGTATACAAACTGTCACGCGTTTTGTAAATCAAAAATTCGCTAAATTCGTCGGCGAGGGTGGGGGTGGTAAACCTGCCCATTTGGTCAGGTATAAACAGGCAAAGGCCCGGTGCGTGCCGGGTACGTTGAAATCCGCTGCTGGCGCGGATTGGGCAGGGTTGATCCGTATTGATGTGATTATTGTGTACAATTTTTTGTGTTTATGTCTTACATTCGACTGGTCGCGTGTTATTCTGCGCTCCGTACCTGGGGCTTTGGCCCCTGACCACGCACCTATATGAACAAGCAGAGGAGGTGTGGCGTTCCGATCGCGGCCAGTGCAACGGCCCGGTGGACGCCCAGCGAGCAATGGGACGTTTGACCACGCATGTACTGGATGCCGCCCACGGCTGCCCTGGCCGTGACATCAAGATTGAGCTCTACCGCGTCGAGAGCGCAGGCCTGGAGCTGGTCGCCACTACCGTTACCAACGATGACGGCCGCTGCGACGCGCCTGTGCTGCAGGGTGCCGATTACCAGAGCGGCGTCTATCAGATCCATTTCCACGCCGGCGACTATTACCGCGCCCGCGGCGTAAAACTGGCCGAGCCGGCCTTCCTCGATGTGGTGGTGCTGCGCTTTGGTATTTCAGCCGAGCAGGACCACTACCACGTGCCGCTGCTGATCTCCCCTTACAGCTACTCCACCTACCGCGGTAGCTAGTCCACGATTCTCGTTACCCTCGACTCACTGGAGTCTTTATGGCCCGTTCACACTGCGGGCCTTTTTTATGCCTGCAAGAAAGTGCGGCGTAAAAAAAGCCCGGCGCAAGGTCGGGCTTAAGCGCATCACGGGGAGATGCGCAAGGGAGCATGGGACCGATAAGACCAGAGCTGTATGCCAGCCTCGAAAGGCTTTGCAGGCGCATGGGTGAATGTCGGATCAGGGAAGAGTCTAGGCGGCAATTGCCTGGGCGCAGGTCGGTGGTCGGAAATCGTTTCGGACTGTCGTGGCCAGGCATCCTGGCGGATTGGCGTCACGCTCTGCAGGGCTGCGTTCCGAAAGGGGCCTGAAGCTGAATTTCCATCAGTCCGGACTACCGATTGCCTTGCAGGAGCGAACTGTTCTGTTTGCGAGATTTCGCGCACGAGATATTCGCGAGCAGAGCTCGCTCCTACGGGAGGAGCGGAGGCGGCGCGTCGTATTTCCACGGCCAAATGAAAAGGCCCTGGCGCAGAGCGACAGGGCCTGGTGAAGCGGGTGCTTGTGATTACAGGAAGATGAACTTGGCCACGAAGATGGCGCACAGGGCATACAGGCTTACCGACACATCCTTGTACTTGCCGGTGAAGGCCTTCATTACCACGTAGGTCACGAAGCCCAGGGCGATGCCGTCGGCGACCGAGAAGGTCAGGGGCATCATGATCACGGTGACGATGGCGGGGATGGTTTCGGTGTGTTCCTTCCAGTCGATGTGGGCCATGCCGCCCATCATCAGCATCGCAACGTAGATCAGGGCGCCAGCGGTGGCGTAGGCGGGGATCATGCCGGCCAGGGGCGCGAAGAACATGGCGGCGATGAACAGGATGCCCACGGTTACCGCGGTCAGGCCGGTGCGGCCGCCAGCGGCTACACCCGCGGCACTTTCCACGTAGCTGGTGACCGGCGGTACGCCGAGCACGCCACCGAAGACACTGGAGGCGCTGTCCGCTTTCATGGCCCTGGAGAGGTTCTCGATGCGGCCGTCTTCCTGCACCAGGTTGGCACGCTGGGCAACGCCCATCAGGGTGCCGGCGGTGTCGAACATATGCACGAAGAGGAAGGCGAGGATCACGCTCACCATGGTCACGTTGAACGCACCGGTGATGTCCATGGCCATGAAGGTCGGGGCCAGGCTCGGGGGCATGGAGAACACGCCGCCGAACTTGACGATGCCCAGGCCAACACCGATCAGGGTCACGGTGAGGATGCTGATCAGGATGCCGCCGAAGATGCGGCGGTATTCCAGTACCGCGATCATCAGGAAGCAGATGGCAGCCAGCAGCGGACCGGGCGAGGTCAGGTCACCGATGTGCACCAGAGTGGCCGGATGGGCGACGACGATGCCAGCGGTCTTCAGGCCGATCAGCCCGAGGAACAGGCCGACACCAGCGCCCATGGCGAACCGCAGGCTGCTCGGAATGCTGTTCAGCAACCACTCTCGAATGCGCGAGAAGGTCAGGATCATGAACAGCACGCCGGAGAGGAACACCGCGCCAAGCGCGATCTGCCAGCTGTAGCCCATGGTATTGACCACGGTGTAAGTGAAGAAGGCGTTCAGGCCCATGCCCGGTGCGAGACCCACCGGCCAGTTGGCGTAGAGGCCCATGAGGAGGCAGCCGAAGGCTGCTGCAAGGCAGGTGGCAACGAAGGCTGCGCCATGATCGATCCCGGCATCGGCCATGATGTTCGGGTTGACGAAAATGATGTAGGCCATGGTGATGAAGGTGGTCAGTCCGGCAGCCAGTTCGGTCTTCACGGTGGTGCCGTGAAGGCTGAGCTTGAAGAGACGTTCAAGTAGACCGTTGGCGGGCGGTGTTGCGGCGTACGTTCCTTGTTCTTGTTGTTTGATGCTTTCCACAGCGTGGTACTCCTCATCTCTTTTGTTTTGTTCACCCAGAGCCTGGAGTTGGCTCCGGACTGACTGAGGCGGATGGCGTGAGTGGTGCACTTCCTCCAATACTTGACCGCAGGGTCAGGAAGTCACGGCGCGATTATGCCTTTGTATACAAAAAAAACAAATAATGTTTTCAATGTTCGAAAAAACGCACCAATCCCTAAAAGCTGACTAATGGGTTAAGTTTTGCTGCGACAATTTGCAGCCTAACGAACTCACAATTTCGTTTATAAACAATTAGTTAGTGAAATTTGTGGTTTGGAGAGAAAAACGGAGGGAGGCAGTCGAAAGCACGGAATGGCACTCGGCCAGGCGCGCTTATGACAAAAAAATGTAGGGAAATACGCTGATTTGTCGCTTCAGTCTTCCCTCGATGAGCAATTCGAGAACGGCTGTAAAAACCTGTGCAACCGGTCAGGAATGGGCTTCGAGCTGCGGCGAAACTGTTCAAGGTCGGATGATTGTGTACAATATCCTTCGCTTTTTCCCTGATTTCCCTCGCTGATCTACCCGTTCAGCCTGGCGGAAAGGGGCAAAAAGGGCCCTGGAAGACCGCCGCCCCCCTTTGACGCGAGCCCCCATGAACGAACAGTTGCAGCCACTCAAGAAGCAGCCGCGCACCGCCAAAAGCACCCGCAGCGGCACTCAGGACGACGTCGTCTACGCACATATTTTCGATGCTATTCTCGAGCAGCGCCTCGCACCCGGTACCAAGCTGAGCGAAGAAGCCCTGGGCGAGATCTTCGGTGTCAGCCGCACGATCATCCGCCGTGCCCTGTCGCGACTCGCCCACGAAGGCGTGGTGCTGTTGCGGCCGAATCGTGGCGCCGTGGTAGCTAGCCCCAGCGTCGAGGAAGCCCGTCAGATCTTCTATGCCCGCCGTCTGGTGGAGCGTGCCATCACCGAGCTCGCGGTCGAGCACGCCACCGCTGAGCAATTGCAGGAACTGCGGCAAATGGTCCTCGAGGAGCAAGCTTGCTTCTCCCGCGGTGATCGTGGCGCCGGCATTCGCCTTTCCGGCGAGTTTCACCTGAAGCTGGCCGAGGCGGCGAAGAACGCCCCGCTGGTGAGCTTCCAGCGCAGCCTCGTGTCGCAGACCTCGCTGATCATTGCCCAGTACGAGAGCGGTAGCCGCTCCCACTGCTCCTTCGATGAGCACAATCGCCTGATCGACGCTATCGAGTCCCGCGATGCAGAACGCGCCGTGATGTTGATGATGCATCACATGGACCACATCGACGACAAGCTCAACCTGGACGAAAGCGGTGCCTCGGACGACCTGCACGCGGTGTTCTCGCACCTGCTGCAGACCAAGAAGAAGCCTGGCCGCAGTTCACCCCGCAGCGCCTGATTTGACCCGGCAAACAAAGCCCCGCGAATGCGGGGCTTTTTGTTTTGTGGGGGCGAATTTATTCGCTAAGGACCGCATGGCGGTCCCCAGGATGGGCAAAGGGCAGGCCTGCGGCCTGCATCGCGAATGAATTCGCTCCCACATTGCGTAGGATGGATCGGGCGGCGTTCCGCGAGCTTGCGATACCCATCAATTGGCGTCCGCAGGGGTATCGCTCCGCTCAACCCATCCTACGGGTTGCATTGCCCGTAGGAGCTGGCTTGCCAGCGAATGGCCCCTTTTCGCTAGCAAGCTAGCTCCTACAAGGCTCCTGAACCCACGGGAACTCCCAAAGAAAAGCCCCGCCGAAGCGGGGCTTTTCTGTCTACGCGTTCGATCAACCGCGCTTATGAACGCTGCGACCGGCGGCAAAGGTTTCCTTCACGGTGCGGTCGTCGCCGAGGATGGTCAGGGCGAACAGGCGTTCCGGAAGGCTCGTGGCCTGCTGCATGCGGTAGTCCAGCAGCGGGGTGGCCTTGTAGTCCAGGACCACGAAGTCCGCGTCCTTGCCGGCCTGGAAGTTGCCGATCTTGTCGTCCAGGTAGAGCGAGCGGGCGCCACCCAGGGTGGCCAGGTACAGGGACTTGAACGGATCGAGCTTCTTGCCCTGCAGCTGCATCACCTTGTACGCCTCGTTCAGCGATTGCAGCTGGGAGAAGCTGGTGCCTGCGCCCACGTCGGTGCCCAGTCCCACACGCACGCCGTGCTCTTCCAGCTTCTGCAGGTCGAACAGGCCGCTGCCCAGGAACAGGTTGGAGGTGGGGCAGAAGGCCACTGCCGAACCGGTTTCCGCCAGGCGTTTGCATTCGTCGTCGCAGAGGTGCACGCCGTGGGCGAATACGGAGCGCTCGCCGATCAGCTTGTAGTGGTCATAGACGTCCAGGTAACCCTTGCGCTCCGGGAACAGTTCTTTCACCCATTCGATTTCCTTGCGGTTTTCGGACAGGTGGGTGTGCATGTACAGGCCCGGGTATTCGGCGTACAGCTTGCCGGCCAGCTCCAGTTGCTCGGGGGTGCTGGTGGGGGCGAAGCGCGGTGTCACCGCATAGTGCAGTCGGCCCTTGCCGTGCCAGCGCTCGATCAGCTCCTTGCTGTCTGCATAGCCGGACTCGGCCGTGTCGGTCAGGTAGTCCGGGGCGTTGCGGTCCATCAGCACCTTGCCGGCGATCATCCGCAGATCGAGCGCTTGCGCAGCCTCGAAGAACGCATCCACCGACTCCTTGTGCACGGTGCCGAACACCAGTGCGGTGGTGGTGCCGTTGCGCAGCAGTTCCTTGATGAAAATACCGGCCACATCGGCCGCGTGGGCCTTGTCGGCGAACTGCTTTTCCGTGGGGAAGGTGTAAGTGTTGAGCCAGTCCAGCAACTGCTCGCCGTAGGAGGCAATCATGCCGGTCTGGGGGAAGTGGATATGGGTGTCGATGAAACCGGGAGTGATCAGGGCATCGCAGTACTCGTGCACCTCGACGCCGGCGTCCAGGCCCGGCAGTAGGGTCTTGGCGTCGCCCAGGGCCTTGATGCGGCCGTCTTCCACCACCAGCAGGCCGTCCTCGAAATACTGATAGGACTGCTCGACGCCCACCAGGGCGGGGTCGGCGATGCTGTGCAGGATGGCGGAGCGGTAGGCGGTTACGTGGCTGGTCATGTCAGTCTCGTTCGTTAGCGTTGCGATTCTTGCGTTCCGCGAAGGGAGGGCCGGAGTGGGGAGCTCCCTGTCACGCGGCTCTCCCCACCCGGCACTTACGCGTCGCCTTCCCCGTGGGGGAAGGAATAATTCAGGCCTGTTCCCGGCGCGAGGCGGGGACCAGCTTGGCGACGGTTTCGCCTTTCTTCACTTCGGCGCCGAAGTTGGCGTTATAGGTGGCGACGACTTCACCGGCGATCGATATGGCGATCTCTACCGGCAGCTTGCCTTTGACCTCCTGGATGCCCATCGGGCAGCGCATGCGTTGCATGGTTTCGGCAGCGAAACCACGATCACGCAGGCGATGCTCGAACTTGACGCGCTTGGTCTTCGAACCGATCAGGCCGAAGTAGGCGAAGTCGTTGCGCTTGAGGATCTCGGCGGTCAGTTCCAGGTCCAGCTGGTGGTTATGGGTCATGACGATGAAGTAGCTGCCCTTGGGCATCTCGGCGATCTCGTCGACCACCTCTTCGTTGACCACTTTCTCCACGCCAGCCGGAATGTGTTCGGGGAACTCGTTTTCCCGTGAGTCGATCCAGCGCACCTTGCAGGGCAGGCTGGCGAGCAGCGGGACCAGTGCACGACCGACGTGGCCGGCACCGAATACGGCGATATGTGCCTGGGGCTGGCCCATGGGTTCGAACAGCAGGACGGTGGCGCCACCGCAGCACTGGCCAAGGCTGGCGCCCAGGCTGAAACGCTCCAGGCGCGTGTCCTGGTTGCGATTCTCGAGCATCTCGCGGGCGATCTCCATGGCCTTGAACTCGAGATGACCACCACCGATGGTCTCGAAGATCCGCTCGGCGGTGACGACCATCTTCGAACCGGCGTTGCGCGGGGTCGAACCACGCTCTTCGATGATGGTCACCAGCACGCAGGGTTCACCACGGTGCTGAAGGTCGGCGAGGGCGCTGATCCAGCTCATTTGCTCAGTCTCCAGCTACGCAGTGGCCTGGTGGTCCGTGACAGCCGCCAGTCATCCTTGGGACGGACCGGGGCCGGCAGCGTTTCCAGCAGCACAGGTTCGTTGTCCGGCTGCGTCGTCTTCGTTCGATCGGTGGATGTTGTCATTGTTCTGCACCGTTTTTTCTCTATGTAGGAGCCAGCTTGCTGGCGAAAGCGTTGCTTCCAACGACAAGCGATTCGCCAGCAAGCTGGCTCCTACCGGGTCATGCCGGTTCGACCTGCGCCTGTTCGGCGGCCTGGGCCGGCTGTTGGAGTTTGCGCATCTGCTCGACGCCCCAGAGCACGCGCTCGGGGGTGGCCGGCGCGTCGATCTGCGGCTGCGCCTTGTAGTCGCCGAGACTGGCGACGGCGTCCTTGATGGCGCACCAGACGGCGATGCCGAGCATGAAGGGCGGCTCGCCCACAGCCTTGGAGTGGAACACGGTCTGCTCGGGGTTCTTGCGGTTCTCTACCAGCTTCACCCGCAAGTCGATGGGCATGTCGGCGATGGCCGGGATCTTGTAGCTCGCCGGGCCGCTGGTCATCAGCTTGCCCTTGGCGTTCCACACCAGCTCTTCCATGGTCAGCCAGCCCATGCCCTGGACGAAGGCGCCTTCCACCTGGCCGATGTCGATGGCCGGGTTCAGCGAGGCACCCACGTCATGCAGGATGTCGGTGCGCAGCATCTTGTACTCGCCAGTCAGGGTGTCGACGATGACTTCGGCGCACGCCATGCCATAGGCGAAGTAATAGAACGGACGGCCGGAGGCTTTATCGCGGTCGTAGAAGATCTTCGGCGTGCGATAGAAGCCGGTGCTGGAGAGCGAGATCTGGTTGAAGTAGGCGAGCTGGATCATTTCCTCGAAGGAGAGGAAGTGGTCGCGCACGCGTACCTGGTTGTTCTTGAACTCCACGTCCTCGGTGGTCACCTTGAAGTGATTGGCGAGGAACTCCACCAAACGGCCCTTGATGGTTTCGGCTGCGTTCTGCGCGGCCTTGCCGTTCAGGTCGGTACCGCTGGAAGCGGCGGTCGGCGAGGTGTTGGGCACCTTGTCGGTATTGGTGGCGGTGATCTGGATGCGTGAGATATCCACCTGGAAGACTTCGGCCACTACCTGGGCGACCTTGGTGTTCAGGCCCTGGCCCATCTCGGTGCCGCCGTGGTTCAGGTGGATGCTGCCGTCGGTGTAGATGTGCACCAGCGCACCGGCCTGGTTGAGGAAGGTGGCGGTGAAGCTGATGCCGAATTTCACCGGCGTCATCGCCAGGCCTTTCTTCAGCACGGGGCTCTTGGCGTTGAACTCGCGAATTTCCTCGCGGCGCTTGGCGTACTCGCTGCTGGCCTCCAGCTCCTCGGTCATCTCGACGAGCATGTTGTGCTCGACGGTCTGGTAGTAGTGGGTGACGTTGCGCTCGTCCTTGCCGTAGTAGTTCAGCTTGCGGACTTCCAGCGGGTCCTTGCCCAGATGGCGGGAGATCGCGTCCATGATCTCTTCGATCGCGACCATCCCCTGC
Organism: Pseudomonas sp. BN414; assembly: GCF_029871275.1. Taxonomy (NCBI): domain Bacteria; kingdom Pseudomonadati; phylum Pseudomonadota; class Gammaproteobacteria; order Pseudomonadales; family Pseudomonadaceae; genus Pseudomonas; species Pseudomonas sp. BN414. Next base: position 73,882 of record NZ_SSOL01000031.1, on the reverse strand, counting down.
GGGCCGCCGAAACCGCGGTAGGCGGTGTTCGAGGCGGTGTTGGTCTTGCAGCGGTGGCCGTTGATGGTGGCGTTTTCGAGGAAGTAGGCGTTGTCCGAGTGGAACATCGCGCGATCGACGATGGAGCCGGACAGGTCAGGCGAATAGCCGCAGTTGCCCGCCAGTTCCAGCTGGATGCCACTGAGCAGGCCGTTGTCATCGAAGCCCACGTCGTACTCGACGTAGAAGGGGTGACGCTTGCCGGTGATGCTCATGTCTTCCATGCGCGGCAGGCGCATCTTGGTCGGGCGACCGGTCAAGTGCGCGATGACCGCGCACAGGCAGGCCGGGCCGGCAGCCTGGGTTTCCTTGCCGCCGAAGCCGCCACCCATGCGGCGCATGTCGATGACGATCTTGTTCATCGGCACGCCCAGCACCTCGGCCACCAGTTTCTGCACTTCGGTGGCGTTCTGGGTGGAGGTGTAGACGATCATGCCGCCGTCTTCGGTGGGCATGACGGAGGAGATCTGGGTTTCCAGGTAGAAGTGCTCCTGGCCACCGATGTGCAGGGTGCCCTGGATGCGGTTCTTCGCGCTGGCGAGGGCGGTGCTGGAATCACCGCGCTTGTGCTGGTGGCTGTCCAGCACGAAATGCTTCTTGCGCAGGGCGTCGACCACATCCAGTACCGGCTCGAGGTCCTCGTACTCGACGATCGCCGCCATGGCTGCCTTGCGGGCGGTTTCCAGGCTGTCGGCACCTACGGCCAGGACCACCTGGCCGACATACTCGACTTTGCCGTCCGCCAGCAGTGGGTCGCCGGCGACTACCGGGCCGATGTCCAACTGGCCGGGAACGTCCTCGGCAGTGATGGCGATCGTCACGCCCGGGAACTGGTAGCAGGGGCTGGTATCGATGCGGGTGATGCGTGCATGGGCACGATCGCTCATGCGGGCATAGACGTGCAGCTGGTTGGGGAACTCCAGGCGGTCGTCCACGTATACCGCTTCACCCGAGACGTGTTTGGGCGCGCTCTCGTGCTTGACGCTGCGGCCCACGCCGGTGGTGATATCGGCTCGGAACAGTTCCGCCAGTTCTTCCTGGGTCTTGTGGTTGAAGTGATTAGACATGCTGTGTGTCTCCAACAACTGCTGCGCTCGGCCATGCTGCGTTAGCTGCTGGCTCGAAATGCTCATTTAGCCGACTAAACTCCGCTTTCTCGCCAGCCGCTGCCTTGCCTGGCGCTTCGCTCGCGACGTTTTTGAAGTCACACATACGCGGTCACCCGGGTTTCGACTTCTGGGGATTGCAGCTCGAGGAAGAACTTGCGCAGCAGGTTCTGGGCGGTCAGCAGGCGGTATTCCTTGCTGGCGCGGAAGTCCGAGAGCGGGGTGAAGTCCTTGGCCAGTGCTTCGCAGGCGCGCTCGACGGTGCCCGGGTACCAGGCCGCGCCGATCAGGGCCTGCTCGCAGGCGCTGGCGCGCTTGGGAATGCCGGCCATGCCGCCGAAGGCGACGCGGGCCTTGCGCACGACACCGTTCTCGATGACCAGGTTGAAGGCTGCACAGACTGCGGAAATGTCGTCGTCCAGGCGCTTGGAAACCTTATAGGCACGGAACGCCTGGTTGTTGCGGGCACGGGGCACGCGCACTTTCTCGATGAACTCGGACTCCTGGCGGGCAGTGACCTTGTAGTCGAGGAAGTACTCGTCCAGCGGCAGGATGCGGGTCTGGTTGCCCTTGCGCAGGACGATCTCGGCACCGAGGGCGATCAGCAGCGGCGGGGCGTCACCGATGGGCGAGGCGTTGCCGATGTTGCCGCCCAGGGTGCCCTGGTTGCGAATCTGCAAGGAGGCGAAGCGGTGCAGCAGCTCGCCGAAGTCCGGGTACTCGCGGGAGAGGGTTTCGTAGCAGTCGGACAGCGGGGTAGCGGCGCCGATCTCGATGAAGTTGCCGTTCTCCTCGATGCGTTTCATGGATTCGATGTGGCCGACATAGATCATCACCGGCAGTTCACGGTGGAACTGGGTGACTTCCAGGGCCAGGTCGGTGCCGCCGGCCAGCAGGCGGGCCTGCGGGTTGGAAACATAGAAGTCGGCCAGGTCGGCGACGGTCAGCGGAACCAGGCAGCGCTTGTCGCCGCTGTTCAGTTCAGCGGTATCGCGCGGGGCGATGGACTTCAGCTGGGCGACGGTCTGGGCTTCGGCGGCATCGAACTGGTCGGGCTGCTTCTGGCAGCAGGCCTGTTCGGCGGCGTCGATGATCGGGCGATAGCCGGTGCAGCGGCACAGGTTGCCGGCGAGGGCTTCCATGGTCTGGGCCTTGTCGAAGCCATCGCTGTTCTTCTGCAGGGCGAACAACGACATCACGAAGCCAGGCGTGCAGAAGCCGCACTGGGAGCCGTGGCAATCCACCATCGCCTGCTGCACGGAGTGCAGTTGGCCGCGGTGCTTGAGGTCTTCGACGGTAATGAGTTGCTTGCCGTGCAGCGAGGACACGAAGGTCAGGCAGGAGTTGAGCGTGCGGTAACGGACGCGATCACCGTCAAGCTCGCCGACAACCACGGTGCAGGCGCCACAGTCGCCCGAGGCGCAGCCTTCTTTGGTACCGGGTTTGCCGACATGCTCACGCAGGTAATTGAGCACCGTGACATTGGGATCGAGGGCATGCTCGGTGCGCAGCTCCCGGTTGAGTAAAAACTGGATCAAGGACGACCTCCAGGCACTTTATTGTTTTTACGAGGGCTCGTATGACGGCAAATTTAGAGAGGTCTGACTTTTGGGTCAATAAATATTTGACTCGGAAGTCAGGAAATCTTCATCTGTTTCGGTTATTAGCACGTTGCGTCCGCTCTGCCTCTAGGCTCACACGCATTTCGTACCACCTGCCCTAAGTGTAGGTAAGTGAGGGATGGGTGCCGGGGCAAGTCGTTCAGGGGCGCTCGATGCCTTGTGGTAGACTGCGCGCCTGCCCGCGTCCTGCGGCAGAGTCGGAAATTTCCCCCTTTCGCTCTTGCACCCACTGCCCGTACCCGTAGTACTGTCAGCGCCGGAGCTTTGGCGCGGGAAAGCTCCGGCGCAGCGCACCATGCCCCTAGTTCAAAGGAAAACCATGACGTTCAAGGCACCGGACAGCCTCTCCGAGCAGATTGCCCAGCACCTGGCCGAGCGCATCATTCGCGGCGAGCTGAAAGAGCGTGAGCGCATTCAGGAACAGAAAGTCACCCTGGCCATGAATGTCAGCCGGGGGTCGGTACGCGAAGCGCTGTTGATCCTGGAGCGTCGTCATCTGATCACCATCCTGCCGCGCCGTGGCGCCCAGGTGTCCGAGTTGACCCAGCAGCATGTGCGCAGCCTCTATACCCTGGTGATGGAGCTGTACATCCTCCTGGGCTATGCGGTTGCCGAGCATTGGCGCCGCGAGGAAGACCTGGCGCCCTTCCGGGTGATCCAGCAACGCCTTGTCGAAGCGCGCGAGCGGGAAGACATCCTTGCGTTCGTCGATTCCAGCTTCGCCATCATGCAGGCCGCTTATCCCTTCGCCGACAACCCGTACCTGCAACAGACCTTGGACAACCTGCAACCGGCCATCGCCCGCACCTACTACATGGCCCTGGAGCGACGTCGCGGCCAGATGGAGAACCTCGGCGCGGTGTTCGACGACCTGCTGCTGGCGGTGATCGCACGCGACCAGGCAAAGGTCCGCGAAGTGCTGCTGGACTACGGCAAGCAGAACTGCGAGCTGGTGCTCGCGGCCCTGGCCGAACGTTGAGCGGAGCACGTCGATGCGGCTGAAGTGCATCAAGCTGGCCGGGTTCAAGTCCTTCGTGGACCCGACCACCGTCAGCTTCCCCAGCAACATGGCCGCTGTGGTGGGTCCCAACGGTTGCGGCAAATCGAACATCATCGACGCCGTTCGCTGGGTAATGGGTGAGAGTTCGGCGAAGAACCTGCGTGGCGAGTCGATGACCGACGTCATCTTCAACGGCTCCAACACCCGCAAGCCGGTCGCCCAGGCCAGCATCGAGCTGATCTTCGACAATTCCGACAACACCTTGGTAGGCGAATACGCCGCGTTTGCCGAGATTTCCATTCGCCGCCGCGTCAGTCGTGACGGCCAGAACACCTACTTCCTCAACGGCACCAAGTGCCGTCGCCGGGACATCACCGATATTTTCCTCGGCACCGGTCTGGGCCCGCGCAGCTACTCGATCATCGAGCAGGGGATGATTTCAAAGCTGATCGAGGCCAAGCCCGAGGACCTGCGCAACTTCATCGAAGAAGCCGCCGGCATCTCCAAGTACAAGGAGCGCCGTCGCGAGACCGAAAGCCGAATCCGTCGTACCCAGGAAAACCTCGCACGTCTCACCGACCTGCGCGAGGAGCTGGAGCGTCAGCTGGAGCGCTTGCACCGGCAGGCCCAGTCCGCCGAGAAATACCAGGAATACAAGGCCGAAGAGCGCCAGCTCAAGGCGCAGCTCGCCGCCCTGAAATGGCGGGCGCTGAATGAGCAGGTTGGCCAGCGCGAAGCGGTGATCGGCAACCAGGAAATCAGCTTCGAAGCCCTGGTGGCCGAGCAGCGCAATGCCGACGCCAGCATCGAGCGCCTGCGTGACGGGCACCATGAACTGTCCGAACGTTTCAACCTGGTGCAGGGGCGCTTCTATTCAGTTGGGGGCGATATTGCCCGGGTGGAGCAGAGCATCCAGCACGGCCAGCAGCGTCTGCGCCAATTGCAGGATGACCTGCGTGAGGCCGAGCGCGCTCGCCAGGAGACCGAATCTCATCTGGGGCACGACCGCACGCTGCTCGCCACCCTGGGCGAAGAGCTGGATATGCTCGGCCCCGAGCAGGAAATGAGTGCTGCGGCTGCCGAAGAGGCTGCCGCCCAGCTTGAAGAATCCGAAACCGGCATGCATGCCTGGCAGGAGCAGTGGGATGGCTTCAACCAGCGCAGCGCGGAGCCGCGTCGCCAGGCGGAGGTCCAGCAGTCGCGTATCCAGCAGCTCGATCAGAGTCTGGAACGTCTGCTGGAGCGCGAACGTCGCCTGAATGACGAAGCGACGCAACTGGCTGCCGACCCGGAAGATGCTGCAATCCAGGAAATGCTCGAAGAGCTGGCGGTCGGCGAAATGCGCCTGGAAGAGCTCCAGGCTGCCGAACAGGGCCTGGCGGAGCGCCTGGACGAACTTCGCGAAGAATTGCAGCAGGCCACTCAGGCCCAGCAGCAGGCCCAGGGCGAACTGCAGCGCCTGAATGGTCGCATCGCCTCGCTGGAAGCCCTGCAGCAAGCCGCGCTTAACCCGGGCAAGGGTGCCGCTGAATGGCTGCGCGAGCAGCAACTGGCGGAACGCCCGCGACTGGCTGAAGGTCTGCGGGTGGAGCAGGGCTGGGAGCTGGCGGTGGAAACCGTCCTCGGTGCCGATCTCCAGGCCGTGCTGCTGGATGATTTCAACGGTCTCGACCTTTCCGGTTTCAGCCAGGGCGAACTGCGCCTGGCCAGCGCCGGCAAGGGCGGTGCGCGAGCGCCCGGCAGCCTGCTGGACAAGGTCGAAGCGCCGATGGACCTGGGGCCCTGGCTGGGCAAGGTCCTGCCGGTGGAAACCCTTGAACAGGCATTGACCCGCCGCAGCAGCCTGGCAGAGGGCGAAAGCCTGATCAGCCGGGATGGTTACTGGGTCGGTCGCAACTTCCTTCGGGTGCGCCGGGCCAGCGAGGCGGAGAGCGGTTTGCTGGCGCGTGGCCAGGAACTGGAACGCCTGCATGCCGAGCGCGAGGAGCGCGAAGCTGCCCTGGAACAACTGGAAGAACGCCTGCAGCAGCTTCGCGACGGCCAGCGCCAGCAGGAAGAGTCCCGCGAGCAGCAGCGCCGCCTGTTGCAGGATGAATCCCGCAGCCTGGGTGAGCTCAAGGCAAGACTGTCCGCCCAGCAGGCGAAGGTGGAGCAACTGGCGTTGCGTCGCCGTCGCCTGGAGGAGGAGCTTCGCGAGCTGGGCGAGCAGCGCGCCCTGGAGCACGAGCAACTGGGCGAGGCTCGCTTGACCTTGCAGGACGCGCTGGACGCCATGGCCAGCGATACCGAACAACGGGAAAAATTGCTGGCCGAGCGCGATGGCCTTCGTGAACGCCTGGATCGAATCCGCCAGGAGGCTCGCCAGCACAAGGATCACGCGCATCAGTTGGCCGTGCGTGTCGGCTCGCTCACGGCGCAGCACGACTCCACACGTCAGGCTCTCGAGCGTCTGAGCCTGCAGTTCGAGCGCCTCAATGAGCGTCGCGAGCAACTCAGCCTCAACCTGGAGGAGGGCGCCGCACCGCTGGAGGAGCTGCGTCTGAAGCTGGAGGAGCTGCTGGAGAAGCGGCTGGGCGTCGAAGAAGAGCTGAAACTGGCCCGGCTGGCCCTGGAAGATGCTGATCGTGAACTGCGTGACGCCGAGAAGCGCCGTACCCAGGCCGAGCAGCAGTCGCAATTGCTGCGTGGCCAGCTGGAACAGCAGCGTCTGGAGTGGCAGGCACTGACGGTCCGTCGCAAGACCTTGCAGGACCAGCTCCATGAGGACGGCTACGACCTGCACGGCGTCCTTGCGACCCTGACCGCCGAAGCCAGCGAATCCGCTTGGGAAGAGGAGCTTGAACGCCTTGCCGCGCGCATCCAGCGCCTCGGCCCGATCAACCTCGCCGCCATCGACGAATACCAGCAGCAATCCGAGCGCAAGCGCTACCTGGACGCGCAGAACGACGACCTGGTGGAAGCCCTGGAAACGCTGGAAAACGTCATTCGCAAGATCGACAAGGAAACCCGCAACCGCTTCAAGGAAACCTTCGACCAGATCAACGCCGGCCTCCAGGCGCTGTTCCCGAAGGTGTTCGGCGGCGGTCATGCCTACCTGGAGCTGACGGGCGAGGACCTGCTGGATACCGGTGTGGCGATCATGGCGCGCCCGCCGGGCAAGAAGAACAGCACCATCCACCTGCTTTCCGGTGGCGAAAAGGCGCTGACCGCGCTGGCGCTGGTATTTGCCATCTTCCAGCTCAACCCCGCGCCGTTCTGCATGCTGGATGAGGTGGATGCGCCGCTGGACGACGCCAACGTCGGCCGATATGCGCGTCTGGTGAAAGAAATGTCCGAGAAAGTGCAATTCATCTATATCACCCACAACAAGATCGCCATGGAAATGGCCGATCAGTTGATGGGTGTGACCATGCACGAGCCCGGCTGCTCGCGCCTGGTGGCGGTGGATGTGGAAGAGGCGATGTCGATGGTCGAAGCCTGATCGTCGGCTGAATTCGAACCCTTGACGGGTCGGAGGATCAAATTCGCGTTGGCACGGTTGTAAGCCGCTATCAGAGGTTTCTCTGCTGGGCTGGTCGTGCTAGCTTTATGCCCAATTTTGTCGCACGTGGAAAACGCCATTCAGAACATGGAGTTGGGCGCCACGTTTCAGGGGACGGGATGTCCTTTCTTCACCATTGTCTGTTTGCATTTTCACTAGGGGACACAGGACTACATGGATATCGGTCTGCGCGAGTGGCTGATTGTTATTGGCATCATCGTAATCGCCGGCATTCTGTTCGATGGCTGGCGCCGCATGAGTGGCGGCAAGGGGAAACTCAAGTTCAAGCTGGATCGCAGCTTCTCCAATGCCCCGGATGACGATGAGGATCCGAACCTGCTTGGCCCTTCACGGGTCAAGGATCGTTCACACCAGGAACCCTCCCTGGACGAGGAAGACCTGCCTTCCCTGAGCGCGCGCGAAGCCGGCAAGCGCCGGGGCGAGCCGCAACAGGGCGACCTGAACCTCGACGAACCGGTGCCGACCCTGCTCAACCCCGTCGATGAGGGCAAGAAAAACGGCAAGGTCCACCCGCAGGTGCAGGCGCAGGAAGTTCCGGTCGAGGAAGTTCTGGTCATCAACGTCGTTGCCCGCGACGAAGCCGGCTTCAAGGGCCCGGCCCTGCTGCAGAACATTCTGGAAAGCGGCCTGCGCTTCGGCTCCATGGACATCTTCCATCGCCACGAAAGCATGGCTGGCAATGGCGAGGTACTGTTCTCCATGGCCAATGGCGTCAAGCCCGGCACCTTTGACCTGGATGACATCGACCACTTCAGCACCCGCGCCGTGAGCTTCTTCCTCGGCCTGCCGGGTCCGCGCCATCCGAAGCAGGCCTTCGACGTGATGGTTGCTGCCGCACGCAAGCTGTCCCAGGAGCTGAATGGCGAGCTGAAAGATGACCAGCGCAGTGTGATGACTGCGCAAACCATCGAGCATTACCGCCAGCGCATCGTCGAATTCGAGCGCAAGCACCTGACCCATAAGCGCTGATCCGGCGCGCAGTCAACGAAAGAGCAGCCCCGGCTGCTCTTTTTGTTTCAAGAGAAAGAGCCTGAACCATGACCGATGCCCAAACCGCCGCCGAACGCATCCTCGCGCTGCGCGCCGAGCTGGATGCGCACAACTATCGCTATTACGTGCTGGACGAGCCGAGCGTGCCCGATGCCGAGTACGACCGTCTGTTCCGCGAACTGCAGGCCCTGGAGGCTGAACACCCCGAGCTGGTGACGCCGGATTCCCCGACCCAGCGGGTCAGTGGTGCTGCCTTGGCGGCCTTCGGCGCTGTGCGCCACGAGGTGCCCATGCTCAGCCTGGGCAACGCCTTCGAAGAACAGGACCTGAAGGACTTCGATCGCCGCGTGCGCGAAGGGTTGGGAGAACTCCTGCCGGGTGGCGACCTGTTCGGTGATGGCCCGCAAGTGGAGTACACCTGCGAGCCCAAGCTGGATGGCCTGGCGGTGAGCCTGTTGTACGAGAACGGCATGCTGGTGCGTGGCGCGACCCGTGGTGATGGCACCACGGGCGAAGACATCAGCAGCAATGTGCGCACGATCCGCAACGTGCCGCTGAAACTGCAAGGCGAAGGCTGGCCGGCCGTGTTGGAAGTACGTGGCGAAGTGTTCATGTCCAAGGCCGGTTTCGATGCGCTCAACGCGCGCAACCTCGAACTGGGCGCCAAGACTTTCGCCAACCCGCGCAATGCTGCGGCGGGCAGCTTGCGTCAGCTGGACTCGAAGATAACCGCGAGTCGTCCGCTGGAGTTCTGCTCCTATGGTTTCGGCCGTGTCGAAGGCGAGCTGCCGGACAACCAGTACGCCATTCTCCAGGCGCTCAAGGGGTGGGGACTGCCCATCAGTCGCGAGCTGAAGCTGGTGAAAGGCGCCCAGGGTTGCCTGGATTACTACCGCGACATCGGCGAGCGCCGTGACGGCCTCGCCTATGAGATCGACGGTGTGGTCTACAAGCTCAACAACCTGGCCTGGCAGCGCGAACTGGGCTTCCGTGCGCGTGAGCCACGCTGGGCGCTGGCCCACAAGTTCCCGGCGCGGGAAGAACTCACCGAGCTGCTGGGTGTGGAGTTTCAGGTTGGCCGCACCGGCGCGGTAACGCCGGTCGCACGCCTGAAGCCGGTGCAGGTGGCCGGCGTCACCGTTTCCAACGCCACCCTGCACAACATGGATGAGGTCGAGCGCCTGGGCCTGATGATCGGCGACACCGTTGTCATCCGTCGCGCGGGCGATGTGATCCCGCAGGTCATGCAGGTCGTGCTGGAGCGTCGCCCGGACGATGCGCGCCCGGTGCACATCCCTGAGCAGTGCCCGGTCTGCGGTTCGGCTGTGGAACGTACCCAGCTGGTCAAGCGCGGCAAGGGCAAGGAAACCACCAGCGAAGGCTCGGTGTATCGCTGCGTCGGTCGTCTGGCCTGTGGCGCCCAGTTGAAGCAGGCCATCATTCACTTCGCCTCGCGCCGCGCCCTGGATATCGAAGGCCTGGGCGACAAGATCGTCGAGCAACTGGTGGATGTCGGCCTGGTCGCTTCGCCGGCTGATCTCTACACCCTCAAGTACGAGCAGGTGGTGGAACTGGAAGGCTTTGCCGACCTGTCCACCCGAAACCTGCTAGGGGCCATTGCAGAGAGTCGCAAGCCGGCGCTGGCGCGCTTCATCTATGCACTGGGCATCCCGGATGTCGGTGAGGAAACCGCCAAGCTGTTGGCCCGCGCTCTGGGCTCCCTGGCGCGCATCCAGCAAGCTCTGCCGGACGTGCTGACCTACCTGCCAGACGTGGGACTGGAGGTTGCCCACGAAATCCACGCGTTCTTCTCCGATGAGCACAACCAGAAGGTGATCAGCAGCTTGCTGGAACGTGGCGTCGAACTGCAGGAAGAGAGCGGCCTCAGCCCGGAGTTTGCTGCTTGCGCCACTTTTGCCGGCTTCATCGACAAGCTGAATGTGTCCGGCATTGCCAGCACGGGTGCGAAGAACCTGGCCGAGAAGGCCGGCAATCTGGAGGGCCTGATCGCCCTCAGCCGCGACTGGCTGGACCTGAGTGTAATGAAAGGCCTGAACGAAAAGGCCAAGCAGGCCTTGCGTGAGTTCTTCGCCGTGGACGACAACGTCGCTCGCGCCCAGGCAATCGAAGCCCAGTTGCGTGATTTCGGCATGCACTGGGAGAGCGAGAGGAAAGCGGTGGAAGGGCTGCCGCTGGCCGGACAGACCTGGGTGCTCACCGGTACCCTGGAAGTCATGAGCCGGGATGTGGCCAAGGAAAAGCTCGAGGCGCTGGGCGCCAAGGTCGCGGGCTCCGTGTCGGCACGTACCCATTGCGTGGTGGCCGGTCCCGGTGCCGGCTCCAAACTGGCCAAGGCCAACGAGCTGGGAGTCCGGGTGCTGGATGAACAGCAGTTCCTGGCCGAGTTGGCCCAGTTGGGCTGACGGTCAGGCGCTGAATCCCAGCGTTGCGGCATCGAGTTCTGCAGGCGTGGCGGCCTGAGCCATCGCCATCGCCGCGTGGCAGCTCTGGCGATATTCGCTGGGGCTACAGCCGACCAGCTGCTTGAAGGCTCGGGCGAAGTAGGACGGGTCCTTGAAGCCCGCTTCGTAGCCGATGCTGGTTACCGGCATCTGGCTGTTCTCCAGCAAGTGTTTGGCGAAGTCCATGCGCTTGCCGAGGATGTATTCCATGAAACCCACGCCGTTGACCTCCTTGAACAGGCGGCTGAAACGGAAGGGTGTCATGCCGCATTGCTGGGCCAGTTCCTTCTGGTCGACGCTGTCGCGGAAATGCTGCTCGATGTAGGGCATCACCTTGCTCAGGGCCTTGTGCTTCTGGTGGCTGCTGGTCAGGCGAATGCTGTCGGGGAGTGGGGGATTGCGTTCCAGCAACGGTTTGCGACCCAGGCTGGTGACCGCGCGGCGCACTTCGCAGAGTTGTTGGAGACTCTCCAGATAGCGAATCTGATCCTCTGCCGCGAGGGGCAACACCACGAACTCCCAGACCCGCGCCCTCATCGCCCAGATCGCCAACTCTTCTGAATGCTGGACAGTGAACATACTGATGGGGATGGACGGATAGGCGCGCTTGGTTTCCAGCAGCAGGTTGAGCCCATTCACATCGGGGCGGTCGAAGTGCACGCAGATCATGTCGATCTGGCGGACCTGCTCCTTGCCCGGTGCGTTTCGGCCGCTGGCCAGCCGGCACTCGCAGCCTCCGCTGAACTGTTCGATGAGTTTGCCCGTCGACCTGTCGCGAGTGAGGTCGAGCCAGAGCAGGACTGGTTCTACGGCGGAGTTCGACTGCATGTTTTAACCCTGCGCCCATTTATTGTGCTTCCCCGAGCTGCAGTATTGTCAGTGTGCCACTACGCCAAAGAACCAATCCCTATAAGTCCGCGCAAACTCCAACAACACCGTTCTACCCAAAAGTGGGTGCCCCAATTTTCGCGGCTTCCACGCCCTCCTTACCGTTCGTCATCCGACCAGTCGCCCGCCTGTAAGCCGCGCCCTTGCTGGGCTTGAGCGCTTTTAGCGTCGCGCTGCAAAAACCTGCAAGAAAGTCCTAGCGATCCGCAAAAAACTCCTAACTCCCCACTTTTGGGGGTGACTAGGGTGGACTCAGGCGGGGCGAAGAGCGCCGTCGGACCTGTGGATACAACCTGAGTGAGGTGGGCGAAATGACTTTTGAAGCGATCAAGACTTCGGTGATGAAGTTCCTGAAAGACGAAGACGGCCTGACCATCGTCGAGTACGCCGTAGCCGGTGGGCTGATCACTGCCGCGGTAGCTGCGACCTTCACTGCTCTGGGACTCAACGTGGAGACCCGTATGAACACAGTTTGTAACGCTGTTGGCGGCGGCGCTGCCTGCTGAGTCGCGCGGAACAGGAAGGCTGGCAATGGCCATCGAGCATCTCGCCTCCGTTCCCGTCTTGCTAGGGCTGTTGGGCATTGCGGTGATAGTCGACCTCGCCCGTCACCGCATCCCCAATCTCCTAGTGTTGTTGGGGATCGGGCTTGGTATAGCCGGACAAATCTATTCCCAAGGATTGCTCGGCCTCGGCCTCGGTGTCCTGGGAGTGTTGATCGGACTGGCCGCCTTTCTGCCGTTGTACGCCCTAGGCGGAATGGCAGCGGGCGACGTCAAGTTGATGGCCATGGCAGGTGCCTTCCTGGCCCCCCTGGACGCGACCTGGGCTGCTGCTTTCAGCCTCATGGCCGGCGCTCTATGTGGTCTTGCGCTGGTGCTGATGCGTGGTCAGTTGCCAATGACCTTGAACCGTTACTGGCTGATGTTCAGGTTGCAGACCTACGTTGCACCAGAGGCGGGCGAGGTGGCTGGCAAGCCATTTCCCTTTGCGATTGCCGTGTTGCTCGGAACGCTGGCCAGCGTTCTCTGGCAGCCTTTCGGCCAGTAGATAGGGAGCCCGTACATGTACGCTGTCAGCGATAGTGGCGCCTACTCCAGCGAACGCGAGGCGGTGCAGCGTCTGGCACCTTTGCCGCGCAATATCCGTGAAACCGGCCTGGCGGAAAATTTCCTCGGCGACCTGGTCTGCAAACATCTGCACGACGCGGGGGTCCTTGACCTGTCGCGCCTGGTCGAGCGGCTGGCGCTGACCGGCGCGGTGCTGGAAGAAATTCTCGGCTTTTTGCGCAAGGACGGCCGCATCGAAGTCCTCGGCCAGTCGGGCGGCCAGGCCCTGCGCTATGGGCTCACCGAACGTGGCCGCAGCGCCGCCCGCGATGCCCTGGCCCGTAGCGGCTACATCGGCGCCGCACCATTCCCGGTAAGCACCTACCGCTCGCTGCTCAAGCTCCAGACCATTCACCACGGCCGAGTCACAGCGCGTGACATGCGCAGCGCCTTCCAGAACGTGGTACTCGCCGACAGCATGCTGGACCAGCTCGGCGTGGCGATGAACTCCGGTCGCGCCATCATGATCTACGGCCCGGCCGGTACCGGTAAGACCTACATCAGCAGCCGGCTGATCCGGCTGTTCGACGAAGCCATCTGGGTGCCCTATGCCATCGCCATCAACGAGGCTGTGGTGGAAATCTTCGACCCCCAGGTGCACCAGGTGCTGGAGGACAGCGCACAACCGAACAGGCTGCTGCTGGACGAAGGCATCGACCGCAGGCTGGTCTGCTGCAAGCGGCCGATACTGATTACCGGCGGCGAACTGAGCATGGAGCAGTTGGACATCCGTTATGACGCCTTCACCCGGCTCTACCAGGCGCCCCTGCAACTGAAGGCGAGCAATGGCCTGTTCATCATCGATGACATGGGGCGCCAGCGCATGGCCCCGGCCGAGTTGTTGAACCGCTGGATCGTGCCGATGGAAGAGAAACGCGATTTCCTCAACTTGGGAGGCGGGCGCCACTGCGAACTGCCCTTCGACCTGATCCTGGTGTTCTCCACCAACCTCAATCCGCTGGAACTGGCCGACGAAGCCTTCCTCCGGCGCATTGGCTACAAGCTGCATTTCAACTACCTGCAGCCCCAGGAATACGAACGCATCTGGCGCCAGGAGACCGAACGGCTGGGGATTCCTTTCGATCCGATCCTGCTGCGCTACGTGCTCCAGGGCCTCTATGAGCTGCAGGGCATGCCGCTGGTGCCTTGCCACCCGCGGGACCTGCTCGGCATGGCGCTGGACCGCCAACGCTATCTCGACGGCTCCGGCCCGCTGTCGCCGCAGGATCTGGAATGGGCCTGGCACAACTACTTCGTCCAGCTCGACTTCCTTGATTGAGGAGAGACCGACATGAGCGCACGAACCCTCACACTGATCGCCCTGTCCCTGCTGCTGGGACTCGGCGCGGCCTGGATGGCCAACAGCTGGCTGAGCGCCAAGCTCAATGCCAGTCCGGATGACAACCTCCAGGCCATAGTGGTGGCCACGGTGGAAATTCCCTTCGGGCAGATGATCGAGGCCCAGCAGGTGACGGTCGTGCGCATGCCCAAGGGAACGGTGCCGGACGACGCGTTCGATACCCCCGAGAAAGTGGTGGGCAAGATCGCCACCTTCCCCATGCTACGTGGCGACATCCTGCGCAGCGCTCGGGTCGCCGAGCATCTAGGCGGGAGCACCCTCGCTTCGCTGATCGAGTCGGACAAGCGCGCGATCTCGGTGCGGGTCGATGACGTGGTAGGGGTCGGCGGCTTCCTGTTGCCGGGTAACCGGGTCGACGTGCTGGCCACCCGGCAAGTGAACGGCAGCAATGACAGCGAGTCCCGCACCATTCTTCAGGATCTTCGGGTACTGGCGGTCGACCAGACGGCCAGCACCGATAAGACCCAGCCCGTAGTAGTGCGCGCCGTGACCCTGGAGATGACGCCCAAGGAGGCGGAAGTTCTGGTCAAGGCCATGAGCGAAGGGCGCCTGCAACTGGCGTTGCGCAACCCGCTGGACGACCGCAAGAAAACCGAGGCCGTGGCAGCGGCCAAACCCGCGCCGGCCGTACCGGTCGCACCTCGTCCCTTGGTGCGTCGGATGGAGGGGCCCAGCGGCGTGATCATCATTCGTGGCACTGAAGTGAAAGTGGCTAAGGCCCAGTTCTAGCGGGCCCAGCGGGCCGGTGTAGTCGCGGCCAGTCAACGGAGGAGTGCGTTATGCAAGGCATTCGGAAACTAGGGGCCCTGGCAGCGCTGCTGTTGGCCTGGATGGTACAGCCTGCTCCCGTGCCTGCGGCGCAGCCCTCGGCACAGGTGATGGGGATGTCCGCGCAGAACAATGGCCATATCCAGGTTCCCATCTATAAAGCGCGCATCCTCACCACTCGCGCGGCAGTCAAACGCATTTCGGTGGGTAACCCCGAGATCGCCGACATCCTCATGACTACGCCCAACCAGCTCTATCTGCTAGGGCGCTCCCTGGGCAGCACCAATGTGCTGTTGTGGGACAACAGCAACCGCTTGATCGACAGCCTCGAGCTGGACGTCGTGCATGACCTTGCCGGTCTCAAGGAGAAGCTGCACCAGCTGATGCCCAACGAGCGCATCGAGGTATTCAGCGCCCAGGGCTCCCTGGTGCTGCGTGGCCAGGTCAGCAGCGCCGCGGTGATGGACACGGCGGTGAAGGTGGCCAAGAGCTACGCGGCGCAAACCGCCAGCATCGTCCAGGGCGAAGGTGAGGCGGCCAAGCTGGCCCCGGCGCAATCGCTGGAAGTGATCAACCTGCTCACGGTTGGCGGAACCCAGCAGGTGATGCTGGAGGTGAAGGTCGCCGAGATGCAGCGGAGCCTGTTCAAGAACCTGGACGTGCGCTTCAACGCCCTCGACTTCGGTTCCTCCAGCCGCTGGTCCACTGGCGGTTTCAACAACGGTAGCGGGCTGGGCTTCGATGCCGATGGCAACATAAATCCCACCACCTTGTTCGGCAACGGCAAGGGCTTCCTCGCTCAGTTCCTGTCGGACGAGTTCCTTTTCAACGTGGTGCTGGAGGCGGCCAAGGACAACGGTTCGGCCAAGGTACTGGCCGAGCCCACCCTGACCACGCTGAGCGGACAGCAGGCCGAATTCATTTCCGGTGGTGAGTTCCCGATCCCGATCACCGAGGACGAGGGCATCACCATCGAATTCAAGGAATTCGGCGTTGGGGTGAAGTTCCTGCCCGTCGTGCTGGATGCCGGCCGTATCAACCTGAATCTCAATGTCTCGGTCAGCGAAATCTCCAACGCCAACTCCCTGGTGCTGGATACCGGCCTGGACAGCGTGCTGGGTGACGGCGTCGCGCAGATCATTCCGTCCCTGACCAAACGCAGCGCGCAGTCCACCGTGGAACTCGGCAATGGCCAGACCATCGCCATCGCCGGCCTGATCAGCGAGAACACCCGGGACTTCGTCAGCCGCTTCCCGGGGCTGGGCGACGTTCCCGTGCTCGGCCACCTGTTCCGCAGCCAGCAGTTCATCAATGGCGAGACTGAGTTGGTGATCCTGGTCACGCCGCACCTGGCCAAGCCAGTGGATGCCCGGACCGTGCGCCTGCCCACCGAGAAGTTCGTCGAGCCCAGCGATATGGATTTCTACCTGCTCGGCAAGACCAAGGGGCGTGAGGCGGGCCGGCCAGTGCCGGTCAGTCTCGGCGTCAGCGAAGGCCGGTTCGGCCATGACCTCAAGTAGCCGGAGACCCTGCACATGAAAACGATCATTTCCTGCTGCCTGCTGGCGCTCTGTGGCGGCTGCGTCATGAGCTACGAGGAAGGCCGCGTTGGCACCACTGGCTATAGCGTTTATCAGACCACCTACCAGCAGATCGCCGACAAGCAGCGCGCCGCCAATCCCGGCACCGAGGTGTCGCCCGCCGGCGTGGACGGGGACCTGACGGAACAGGTCATGGACAGCTATCGCGGAACCAAGGGAAATGCCGCACAGGTCGCCCAGCCCATCGAGATCAACATCGGCAACGAGTGAGGCCAGTAGTCATGAGCCCGAGATTCCCCGGAACACCTTGCGCCACGCCCCGGCGCCAACGGGGCTCGGTCATGGCGCTGCTAGCGGTGGCCATGCTCGCTCTGGTGGCCATGGCCGCCCTGGCACTGGATGGCGGACACATGCTGGCGAACAAGACCCGCCTGCAGAACGCGGTGGATGCCGCCGCCCTCAGCGGCGCCAAGACCCTCAGCCAGGTCCAGGGGTCACCTGACGCCGCCCGACTGGCGCGCGAGGCCGCGTTGGACACACTGGCACTCAATGCCGCCGCCGCTGGTAATCGCGAACTGGCTACGGCGGTTGCTGCAAACACGGGCTTCGTTGTGGTTACCCAATCGGCCAGTGTCTACGGGCCCTTTACCGTTTCAGGCCCCGTGGGGAGCAGCCCGCGCTATGTTCGCGTTTCTGTCCCCAGATACCCCTTGACGGGAATTCTCTGGGGCGCCCTGGAACTCATCGGCGGCGTCGGTACGGGCAAGGCAGTGGCCGCCATCGCCACGGCAGGCCCCAGCCCCACCAGCCCCTGTGACCTGGCTCCGGTGATGGTCTGTGGCAACAATGCCGCTGGCCAGCATGATCCGGCCAATGGCCTCTATTGGGGATTCCGGCTCGGCGATCTGGAAGTCCTGAAGACAGCCAAGAACAATACCTCCGACATTGGTCCGGGCAACTTCCAGTTGCTGGACTTCGGCTCAGGCGGCAGTACGGTGCGGGAGTCGCTGGCAGGAGGCGGGACAGTTTGCCCGAACATCGGCGAGAACGTCGCAACAAAGCCGGGCAACACGGTGGGGCCCTCGGTGCAAGGTCTCAATACCCGGTTCGGCGATTACCAGGGGGCCGGCCTTTCCGAGAGCAGCTATCCGCCGGATCTGGTGGTGGACTACAACCAACTCGGAAACGGCAAGGGCGCCCTGGAGCCGAACCTGGATACCGACGTAGTGAATTACCTGGGCAGTGGAGGTGGCCAGGTGAGCAGCGATGCCAACGGCAACCTTACCAGCACCGGTGGAGCTTCCCTGTTCGATTACAACGACTGGCGGACTCGCACGGCGTCCTGTGTCGATAATCCCTCGGCTTCGGGGTGCCGCAGCAACGGAGTGTTCGAACGCCGCATGCTGAAGATCGTCATTGGCAGATGCTCTGGTACCGATGGCGGTACTGCGTCGGTACCGGTGCTGGGTTTCGGCTGCTTCTTCGTACTGCAGCCGATGGATCAGCAAGGCGGCAGCGCCTGGCTGCTCGGCCAGTTCGTTCGCGAATGCGAGGGCGACGACCTGCCCGGCCCAACCCCCGCCACCGAATTCGGCCCGCAGATCATCCAGCTGTACAAAACCTATATTGACGACAGCCGCACGCCGAGCACCGACTCGTAGGGGGCCGCCATGGGACATCATGCCTACAACGGGAAGTGCGGCCAGAACGGTGCAGCGATGGTGGAGTTCGCCATCGCCTTGCCGCTGCTGCTGTTGCTGCTGTTCGCCGTTGCCGAGTTCGGTCGCATGCTGTTGCAGTACAACAGCCTGCTGCAGGCCAATCGCGATGCTGTGCGCTATGTCGCCGCCAACGCCTACAACCACACCCTGGGGCGGGTCGATGTCACTGCTGCCCTGCGCACAGAGACCCAGAACCTGGTGGTCTACGGCTCGCCTGTGGTGCGCACGGGGATGCAGCCGCTGGTACCGGGGCTGAGTACCGCCAACGTACAGGTCACCGCCGTGGCCGGCACCACCGACCACGTTCAGGTGAGCATCAGCTACACCTTCCAACCCGTGATCGGCAACGGATTGCCAGCTCTTGTCGGGCGCGCAATCAGGCTGGATTTCCCGCTGGTGGCCACCACTGTAATGAGGGCGCTGTGATGAACATCGGGCGGATGCGCGGGACCTACACGGTTGAGTTCGCCCTTGTCGGGCTGCTGCTGTTTTTCGTGTTGTTTTCAGTATTGGAAATGGGGCGGCTGTTTTTCACCATCAATGCCCTGAACGAAACCGTGCGACGCGGGGCCCGTCTGGCCGCGGTATGCGATATCAGCGATCCGGTAGTTCTGCGTCGCGCCATCTTCAATGCGGCAACCGATAGCGGCGCCAGCAGTCTGATCAATGACCTGGAGGTGGCTGACCTCAGCCTTGTCTACCTGGACCAGAACGGTGCCATTGTCGCCAGTCCCAATGATCTCGCCGGCGCCAATGGCTTCCGCGCCATCCGCTATGTCGAGTTGCGCCTGCAGAGCTTCACCTTCGACTTCCTGATCCCCGGATTCGGCGGAAGCTTTACGCTCCCGGTGTTCAGGTCGACCATGCCGCGCGAAAGCCTTGGCCGTCATGCCGAGGTCGGCGTCGCTCCGGGGATAACGCCATGCTGAAGACCAGAGAAACCACACCTGCCCAGGGCAATGGGACATCGGGCCAGCGCTTGCTCATCAGTAGCCGCGACGCTGCTGCATTGCGCCACTTGCAGGGTTACTGCCAACGCCTCACCGGATTGTTGGTCAGCACCCGGCTGGTCACCAACGGTCACACCGATCCGCTCTATGGTCTGGAACAGAAACCTGACCTTTTGCTGCTGCGGGTCAGCCACCTGTGGCGTGAGGAACTGGCGGCGCTGCTCCAGCGTCCGGCCCATGAGCGTCCACCCTTGCTGGTCTGCGGTCCGCTGGAGGAGCGTGAGGGCATACGTCTGGCGATGCAGGCGGGCGCCCGCGACTTTCTCCCTGAGCCTGTCACCGAGGAAGACCTGCGTGCAGCCCTTGGCCGTCTGGTTCAAGAGTCCAGTGCGAGTGCCACGGGCGGCGGCCAGGTGGTGGCGGTGATCAACGCCAAGGGCGGCTCCGGTGCCACACTGCTGGCTTGCAACCTGGCACAGCAACTCAGTAGTCGCGGCGCGGGCACCTTGCTGCTTGACCTCGACCTGCAATTCGGCAGCGCCGCGCATTACCTGGATGTTCACCCCGGCCACAGCCACATGGACGTGCTACAGCAGGTCGAGGAGCTGGACGGCATGGCATTGCGCGGTTTCTGTAGTCACTTCAGCCCGACCTTACACGTTCTTGGCGGCCGCTCCGACGAGCTCTGCCTGACGCAGGACGTGCATTTGGAGCAGCTGGAGGCATTGCTGCGCCTGTCCCGCAACACCTACGACTGGGTGGTAGTGGACTTGCCACGGCAGATCGATCACCTCACGGGTGTCACTTTGGAGCAGGCCGACCGGGTGCTGATCGTGGTGCAGCAGAGCCTCAGTCATCTCAAGGATGCCACCCGCCTGGTGCGCATCCTGCGAGACGACCTTGGTCTGCAGGGCAATCGTCTGCAGGTGGTAGTCAACCGCTACAACAAGGCTTCACCGGTGACGCTCAAAGACATTGCTGAAACCTTGCGTTGTTCGGACGTACAGAAGCTGCCCAACGATTACGCGGTGGTCAGCGAAAGCCAGAACACCGGTGTGCCGCTGGCGATGCATTCACCGCGGGCGCCGGTGACATTGGCGCTGCGAGCCTTGTGCGAAGACCTGGCAGGCGCAGAGGGTGCCAGCCAGGGGCTGTTGAAACGTACCTTCGGCCGACTGTTTGGGGGGTAGATCATGTTCAGCGATTTCCGCAACAGGCTGCGCCAGCCCGCAGCCAAAAAGTCCAGCGCCAACCAGCCCCAGGGAGGCGAGGAGGACGAACAGGGCACCAACCTGATGGCCTGGGAGGTCTGTGCGCCGGACCAGCCCTATGAAACTCGCACTCACCTGAGTTCAGTGGAAGCCGACTGGCGTGAACGCATCTACCAGCAGTTGCTCAAGGTCATGGATCTTTCACTACTGGACGCTCTGGAGCCAGCCGAGGCAGCGCGACAGATCCGTGAAATTTGCTCGCGCCTGCTGGACGAGCACCAGGCACCGGTGAGTTCGGGCTGCCGTCAATTGATCATCAAGCAGATCACCGATGAAGTGCTCGGCCTTGGGCCCCTGGAGCCATTGCTGGCGGATCACAGCGTGTCCGACATCCTGGTGAATGGCCACGGCGCGGTGTACGTCGAGCGCCACGGCAAGCTGCAACGCACTGACGTGCATTTTCGTGACGACCAGCATCTGCTGAATATCATCGATCGCATCGTCTCCAGTCTGGGGCGGCGTATCGACGAATCGTCGCCTTTGGTGGATGCACGCCTGAAGGACGGCTCGCGGGTCAACGCCATCATCCCGCCGCTGGCCATCGACGGGCCGAGCTTGTCGATCCGCCGCTTCGCTGTGGATCTGCTGAACACTGAAAGCCTCGTCCAGATGGGCACGCTGACGCCGGCCATCGCGCTGGTACTGAAAGCCATCGTGCGCGGTCGGCTCAACGTGCTGGTTTCCGGCGGTACCGGCACCGGTAAGACCACCATGCTCAACGTACTGTCCAGCTTCATCCCGCAAAACGAACGCATCGTTACGATCGAAGACTCGGCTGAGTTGCAACTGCAGCAGCCGCACGTGGTACGCCTGGAGACGAGACCGGCGAACATCGAAGGGCGCGGAGAAGTGAGCCAGCGTGAACTGGTGCGTAACAGCCTGCGCATGCGTCCGGACCGAATCGTCATCGGCGAAGTCCGCGGCGCTGAGGCTATGGACATGCTGACGGCGATGAATACCGGGCACGACGGTTCGCTCACAACGATCCACGCCAACACGGCGCGTGACGCCCTTGGTCGTATCGAGAACATGGTGTCCATGACTGGCGCCACCTTTCCAATAAAGGCGCTGCGACAGCAAATCGCCTCGGCGATTGACGTCGTCATCCAACTGGAGCGCCAGGAAGACGGCAAGCGCCGGTTGGTCAGCGTGCAGGAAATCAATGGCATGGAGGGCGAGATCATCACCATGACCGAGATATTCGGTTTCGACCGTCGAGGCATCGGTGAGCATGGCGAGGTGCTCGGTGACTTTCGCCCCAGCGGCATGGTGCCGAATTTCCGCGATGTGCTGGCCAAGCGGGGCATCGAGTTGCCGCTGAACCTATTCCGCCCGGAATGGATGGAGGTATAGGACCATGCACCAGATACCTGCCGAGTTCATTCTTGCCTTCCTTGGAATGGTTTTCGTCGCCGCGTTCCTGCTCAGCCAGGGACTAGTGGTGCCGGTCTTTGGCGAAGCGAGCAAAGTACGTCGTCGGATACGTGCACGCCTCGACATTCTTGAGCACGCGAGTAACGTGCCGAACATGCAGACGGTGCTTCGCCAGAAGTACCTCAAGCGTCTTTCGCCCATGGAGGCGAAGTTGGAGCAAATGCCGCTGATGGAGCGGCTGGCACAGATGATTGAGCAGTCCGGGCATGAATACCCGGCCTACCGGGTAGCGTGGATTTGCCTGAGCGTCGCGCTGGCCGTGGGCGCTGGCGCCTGGTTTCTATTCAAGCTCTGGTGGCTCGCGTCGGTTTTTGGCGCGCTGGCGTTCTGTCTGCCGCTGCTGAAGATCGCCAGGGATCGCAACTCCCGCTTCGCAGCCTTCGAAGACGGCCTGCCCGATGCGCTCGATGCCATGTGCCGCGCGCTGCGTGCGGGGCACCCGTTCAATGAAACCCTGCGTTTGGTGGCGGAAGAGCACAAGGGCCCGGTGGCCGAGGAGTTTGGCCTGACCTTCGCCGACATGAACTACGGCAATGATGTGCGCCGGGCCATGCTGGGCCTGCTGGAGAGAATGCCGAGCATGACAGTGATGATGCTGGTGACCTCCGTGCTGATCCACCGCGAGTCCGGCGGCAATCTTACCGAGGTGCTAGAGCGCTTGAGCCGCCTGATTAGGGGGCGCTTCCGTTTCCAGCGCAAGGTCAAGACGTTGTCGGCGGAGGGGCGGATCTCAGCGTGGGTGCTGGTGGCAGTACCCTTTGTACTGGCGGCGGGGATCATGCTCACAACGCCGCAGTACATGCCGGTTCTGCTTAATGACCCCTTGGGACAGAAGATGATCATTTATGCCTTCGTCGCCATGATCGTGGGCATTTTCTGGATTCGCCGGATCATCCGGATCCAGGTCTGATGGGGCTGTCGGCGAGGAGGCGTAAACCATGGACTACCTACTCGGATTGATCAATGGCTTGGTGGGCAACCCTCAAGTGGCGCGACTGGTATTCCTGGCTGCAGTGGCACTCAGTGCGACGTTAGCCATGGTCACTTTTGGCATTCTCTTGATAGGCCTGCAAAGCCCGCTGCATCGGCGACTTGCGCTAATCAAGCGCGGTCATGGCGGAGTCGCTGCGGGGCAGCGTCCGGTGAGCAACTTGCAACTGATGCTGGAACAGGTCGGACGTCATCTAGGCACGGGTGAGGAGCGTAAGGCCTCCGCAACCCGCCAGTTGCTGACCCATGCCGGCTATCGGTCGGCATCGGCTGTGCAGGTTTACTGGGCCGTGCGCTTACTCTTGCCATTATTGATGTTGGCGCTGGCTGTCATAGCGATGCCGATGCTGCCCAAGCTCTCGTTAAGCCTTGTATTACTGGTGGTGGTTTCCGCAGCGGCATTGGGCTGGCTGGCGCCGGCGATTGTGGTGGAGAATCGCAAGGACGCTCGTATAGGCCGGTTGCGCGCTGCCTTTCCCGATGCCCTGGACCTGATGGTGGTTTGCGTGGAATCGGGCCTGGCGCTGCCCCAGGCCATTGAGCGGGTGGCCGATGAGATGGCAGTGAGTCAATCGGAGCTGGCCGAAGAATTGGCGCTGGTCAACGCCGAGATTCGTGCAGGTATTCCGAGTGCCCAGGCACTTAAGCACCTGGCTGATCGTACTGGGTTGGATGATGTTCACGGTCTGGTGAGTCTGTTGTCGCAGAGCATCCGTTTCGGTACGAGTGTGGCCGATACCCTGCGTATCTACGCCGACGAGTTTCGCGACCGGCGTACCCAGGCAGCCGAGGAGCGGGCCGCCAAAATCGGGACCAAATTGGTCTTCCCGCTAATCTTCTGTTTGTGGCCTAGTTTCTTCCTGGTGGCCATAGGCCCCGCAGTGATTGGGGTTCTCAGAGCCTTCGGGATGCAATGACATGAACAGAACCAGTCTGCTGCTGGCCGTGCTGGCCGTACTCTCGGGATGCCAGAACATGGGGCCGGAGAAGGTCAGTGGAATCCAGTCCGTCTACCGGGGCGACAACTCCGTGCTCTACCAGGTGCAGAACCAGGTGGATTCGCCGGACGTTGCCATGCGCATGGCAGCCCGGTCTTACCAAGCCGGTGACCTGGATCAGGCACTGTTCCAGTACTTGCGCGCCTTCGAGCTGGACCCGAGCCGCTACGAGGCGCTGGTTTGGGTCGGGCGCATCCATAGGGAGCGGGGCAATGGCCAGTTGGCCGAGATGGCGTTCGCCGATGTACTGGAGAAGGACCCGAACAATGCCGGCGCGCTGGCGGAAACCGGGCTGTTGCAGCTGTCTGCTCGTCATCACGAGGAAGCCCAGGAGCTCCTTCTGCGTGCTGTAGCGCAGGACCAGGAACGCCAGGGCAGCAATGGCAAGGTGGGTCTTTCGGACGTGGCCAAGCTCAAGGTCGACAGCAAATCACCGGTGCGTGTTTACAACGGCCTGGGGGTGCTGGCCGATCTGCGCGAGGACTTCGCCGTGGCGGAAGGTTTCTACCGCCTGGCCATGCGCATCGAGCCGCGCTCACCCATGGTGCAGAACAGCCTTGGCTACTCCTACTACCTGGCCGGGCATTGGGATCAGGCCGAGCGGGCCTACAAGCAGGGCATCAGCTACGAGCCGGCCTACCATCCGTTATGGCGCAACTATGGTTTGTTGCTGGCGAGGGCGGGGCGTTACGAGGAAGCGATATCGGCCTTCGAGCAAGTGGAGAAGCGTGCCGAGGCGAGCAACGACGTCGGCTACATCTGTCTGGTCGAGGGCAAGCTGGATGAGGCGGAGCAGTTCTTCCGCAGCGCTATCGATCAGTCGCCGGCGCACTACGAAACGGCTTGGGACAATCTCAACAGGGTCCAGCAGGTTCGCCGCCTGCGCGGGATGAGTGGCGGCACATCGGTAGGGGAGCCGGTGGCAGTGATTCCGGGAGCGGAGGTGCGTCCGGTCGCGTTGCCATAGACCGGAACAAGATGGAAAGGGGCAGGCCTTGGGCCTGCCCCTTTTGCATTACTTGTTGACCGCGTCGGTCAGGGCTTTGGCCGGAACGAACTTGACCACTTTCTTCGCAGCGATCTCGATGGTCTTGCCGGTCTGCGGGTTGCGGCCGGTACGGGCGGGACGGTCGCCTACCTTCAGCTTGCCGATCCCCGGCAGGGTGATCTCATCGCTGTTCTCCAGGGAATCGCTGACGATCTCGCTGAGCTGTTCCAGCATGGCGCGTACGGCGGCCTTGGTGGTGTCGGTGGCTTCTGCGATGTCAGAGATCAGCTGGTCTTTGGTGAGTGCCATGGTGTTGCTCCATTCAATAAGTGTCTGGCTTGTGGCCTTGCCGGTCGCGCCGGCCCTGATGAGACCAGCGGAGCGACTGGAAGTGCGGCATGGGGTGTAGATGCGAACCGCGACCGCTGGGGAAGCTAGCACAAAAGAATTGCCGAGCCTGTGCGTAAACCCCGTCTTTGCGTCGATTTGACGCAACCTGTCGTCGGTCATGGCAGCCGACGACAGGACGTCACCGGATGTACAGAGCCGGCGTCTACGCATCTCGAAGTCCGCAGCAGCGCTTGTGGGCCCTGAATTCCCTTGAACGACTACGCTTGGCCTAGAGATGCCAAGCGCTAAGGAGAGCCGCCATGCTACGTGCCTTCGCCGATCTGGGTTTCCGTTGGAAAGTCGCTTTGCCTATCCTGGTGCTGGCGCTGCTCATGGTGCTGGTGGGCGGCCTCGGTATGCAGGGAATCGGCCAGGCTGCCGACTCCAGCAAGCAACTGACCAACCGTTACCTGCCTGCCATCAGCCTGCTGCTCAACGCCGACCGTGACCTCTACCAGGCTTTCATCGCCGAGCGCAGCCTGCTGGATGAAGCCGCCGGCGAGCACGTACAGGCACTCAAGGCCGCCCATGCGGAGAATCTGCAACAGGCTTACGACCGGGTGCACAAGTACGCAGCGATGGATGCGGACGTCGAGGCCCAGCAACTGGTGGCGCAATTCGACCGGGGTTTTTCCCAGTGGAAAGCGACCTCTCAGCAGGTGGTCAACCTGTCGGCCCAGGACCCGGCTGCGGCCAGCGCCCTCAGTTTTGGTGACAGTGAGCGCCAGTTCGAGGCCATGCGCGATGCCATCGACAAGCTTGGCGAACTGGAGGACAACGCCGCCAATGCCGAAGGGCAGACGGCCATCGCGCTGGGGGATGCCCGTACCTGGCAACAGGGGCTGGCTATCGCCATCGGCCTAGCCCTGTGCGTGGTGCTGGTCGTCGGCTTCCCGGTATTGGTGACCCGGCCGCTGCACCACCTGCTGGAGCGCATTGAGCAGATCGCCGACGGCGACGGTGACCTGCGGGTGCGACTGGATGTGTTGTCGAGGGACGAACTGGGCAAGCTCAGCCATGCCTTCAACCGTTTCCTCGACAAGCTTCAACCGCTGATCCGTGAGGTGAGCCGGGTAACCGGAGAAGTCGCCGATTCCGCGCGCAGTCTTGCCGGGCTCGCGGCGGCCAACGACCGCCTGATCAGCAGCGAGCATGCTGCCGTGGATCAGGTCAGCACCGCCGCCACCGAAATGAGCGCGGCTGTTCACGAAGTGGCGCGCAATGCCCAGAACGCGGCGGACGCGGCGCGATTCGCCGAGGAACAGTCCCGCGAAGGGGCGCAAGTGGTTGGCGCGACTGTCGCCGTCATCCGCCAGTTGGCCGTGGACGTGGAAAACGCCTCTACCACCATCGGCACCCTGGAGCAGGAAACCGCCAACATCGGTGCCGTGCTCGCGGTGATCAAGGGCATCGCCGACCAGACCAACCTGCTTGCGCTGAACGCCGCCATCGAAGCCGCGCGGGCCGGCGAGCAGGGCAGGGGATTCGCCGTGGTCGCGGACGAGGTACGCGCCCTGGCGGCCCGGACCCAGGATTCCACCAAGGACATCCAGCTGATGATCGAGCGTCTGCAGACGGGCGTGCAGGAAGCGGTCAAGGCCATGCGCACGGGCAGCCTGAAAGCGCGGGACAGCGTGGAGCGCGCGGCGGGTGTCGACCAGGCCCTGACCGACACGGGCGACTCGGTGCAGCGGATCAACGACATGGCGGCGCAGATCGCCACCGCCTGCGAAGAACAGAGCAGCGTTACCGAGGAAATCGCGCGCAATATCAGCGATATTCGCGATCTCTCCAACGAGGCGGCGCAGACGTCGGAACAGAGCACCCAGGCCAGCCAGCACCTTTCCCAGCTTTCCAGCGGCTTGGCCCAGTTGGTGGGGCGCTTCCGGGTCTGATTCGCAAGTGCTTGTAAGGAAACCGGTTTTACCGGTTGTAAGTTGGCGAAGAGCCGGTACAATGGCGCGGCTCGCCGATCTGGCGAGCTGCGTGATGGTGGCCCTGCCGGTCCCCCCGCAACGATCAGCCGTGAACCCGGTCAGGCCCGGAAGGGAGCAGCCGCAGCGGTGAAATCGTGTGCCGGGGTGTGGCTGGTGGGGTCACCTCCAATTCCTAAGTCTTTAATTCTAAAAGACTTTTATCGCCAAAAATCGAAGTGTGGAACAGCGTCGTGGTACACCTGATTGGTGCGCCGCGCGAAGCATCGTATCCGTTCGCCCTACATTCGGTTTAATCCCCTGGCTTTTATCCCCCCTCCGGCGGACATCTGACGTAGTGCCGTTCCTCATGACAGCATCGGCGTCTGTCGAATACCCGGCTGACCTAAACTCATGTATGGCCTGCTCGAATGGGGGGCAGTCGATATGAGCATTTCAAGAACGTTCGTGGCGCTACTTGCGGTTTTGCTTTACTCGGGAGCGACATACGGCTTGGGCTGCAACCACACATTCGATCTTGAAATGAGGACACGCATGTGTGCCTTGGAGCTTGAGAACGAGTGGAGGGCAAAGCTAAAGCCCGATGATTCGTGTGCGAGGCTGATGGCTGAAGCCAGAAGGTTTGTCTCCAACTTTGAACGAGGGGAAATACAGATCAATGAGGGTTGTACGGCAGAGGCGTTGATGAAGGCCGCGGAGAACGCGACTGCGACGATCGCCAAGGCTCGAGAAAAGGGCTGGACAACGCTTGAGGGCTATTTGAATTACTAGGGCGGGAATCATTTTTCAGTGGCGCATTCTCACTGGTAGTGCGCCAGAATCTCATCGATCTCCCCTGATTCCTTCATCTGCACCAGCGTGCGCAGGATGCGTTGCGCCGGAACTGCGGGGTCGTTTCGGATCAGGCAGCCCACGGGTTCTTCTTCCAGGATGCCGACGCTCACCAACTGGTCTGTGTCCGGAAGGTCGCGATTGAACCTGCTCAGGGCCAACTCATTGCTCACCGCGTATTTGTAGCGGCCGGCCAGCAGCTTCTGCAGGACCAGTTCCTGGTTGCGTGCTTCGTCGCGCAGCAGGGAGCCGCGATCGAACAGGGCTTGCAGGCGTGGATAGGTATAGCCCAGCACGGTGCCGACACTTTCGCCCGAGATGGCGTCAGGGCTGGCCAGGGGTTCGCTTCCCTGGCGCGAGACGATCAGGTCGCGCTGATAAAGGAGGGGCACGCTCCACAGGAATTCGGTGCT
The DNA here is from genome assembly GCF_029871275.1 of Pseudomonas sp. BN414. Classification (NCBI taxonomy): domain Bacteria; kingdom Pseudomonadati; phylum Pseudomonadota; class Gammaproteobacteria; order Pseudomonadales; family Pseudomonadaceae; genus Pseudomonas; species Pseudomonas sp. BN414. Next base: position 45,515 of record NZ_SSOL01000031.1, on the reverse strand, counting down.
GTTGGTGATCCACTTCGGGCTGACGTAGCAGCGTACGTCGATTTCTCCCTGTTTCACGGCCAGCTCCACGCGGTTGCGCGGGAGGACCTGGATCTGTACGGGGATGTCGAGGTGTTGCGCCAGGCGGTTGATCAGGTCGTGAAGGATGCCGCCGATCAGATGGTTGTTCTTGAACTCTGCCAGCGGCATGGCCCAGCTATCCACCGCCGAGAAGCGCAGGACGGCCGGCGCAGCGGTGCCGAGGGAGCTCCAGCAGAGCAATAGGGCGAGGACAAATGAGCGCATCAGGCTCCCTCGTCTGGATGGACGGTGGCCCACAATGCCTGTTGTCGGGCGGATTGAACAGGGCGCCGTTCGCATCGGATGCAATTTGCGCATCGCTCCGCTAGCATTAGCTCCTTCTGCTCTCCAGACGCGATGGTTTTCAATGAGTTATCAGGTCCTTGCACGCAAATGGCGTCCGCGCTCGTTCCGCGAAATGGTCGGCCAGACCCATGTGCTGAAGGCTTTGATCAACGCCCTGGACAACCAGCGCCTGCACCACGCTTACCTGTTTACCGGCACTCGTGGCGTGGGCAAGACCACCATCGCGCGCATCCTGGCCAAATGCCTGAACTGCGAGACCGGCATCAGCTCCACCCCCTGCGGCCAGTGTTCGGTGTGCCGGGAGATCGATGAGGGGCGTTTCGTCGACCTGATCGAAGTGGACGCCGCCAGCCGCACGAAGGTGGAAGACACCCGCGAACTGCTCGATAACGTGCAGTACGCGCCCAGCCGCGGTCGTTACAAGGTCTACCTGATCGACGAAGTGCACATGCTCTCCACGCACTCGTTCAACGCCCTGCTGAAGACCCTTGAAGAGCCGCCACCCCACGTCAAGTTCCTGCTGGCCACCACTGATCCGCAGAAGCTGCCCGTCACCATTCTTTCGCGCTGCCTGCAGTTCTCCCTGAAGAACATGCCGCCGGAGCGTGTGGTCGAGCATCTGACCCACGTGCTCGGAGCCGAAAACGTGCCCTTCGAGGCCGATGCGCTCTGGTTGCTGGGCCGTGCCGCCGATGGTTCGATGCGTGATGCCATGAGCCTCACCGACCAGGCCATCGCCTTCGGGGAAGGCAAAGTGCTGGCCGCCGATGTACGCGCCATGCTCGGCACCCTCGATCATGGCCAGGTCTACGGCGTGCTCCACGCGCTGCTGCAGGGTGACGCCCGCGCGCTGCTGGAGGCCGTACGCCACTTGGCCGAGCAAGGGCCGGACTGGAACGGCGTGCTCTCCGAAATGCTCAATGTGTTGCACCGCGTGGCGATTGCCCAGGTGCTGCCGGACGCCGTCGACAACGGTCAGGGTGATCGCGACCGCGTACTGGCTCTGGCACAGGCCCTGCCAGGTGAAGATGTCCAGTTCTACTACCAGATGGGGCTGATCGGTCGACGCGACCTGCCGTTGGCCCCGGACCCCCGCAGCGGCTTCGAGATGGTGCTGCTGCGCATGTTGGCGTTCCGCCCGGCAGATGCCGATGGTGCGCCGCGGGTCCAGCTAAAGGACCCGGGGATCAGCCAGGCCACGGTTGATCCCCAGAAGAACCCAGTGGCCGGAGCCGCCTCGTCGGCTTCGGTTGCCATTGCTGCGCCGCAACCTGCTCCCATACAGGTACCCACCCCGATGGTTGCGCCTGCACCCGTAGTCATCCAGCCTGTCGCGGCTCCGGCTCCGGCTCCGGCTCCGGCTCCGGCTCCGGCTCCGGCTCCGGTCGTTGAAGCGCCTGCGCCCGTTCCGGTGGTCGAAGTGCCAGCGGTGGCCGCAGTCGAGGAAGTCGCCGCTCCCGTACCTGTGGTCGAGGCCACTCCCGAACCGGTTGCAGAACTCGTGGCGGAAGAGCCTGTTGCCGTGGTCGAAACACCCGCTGAGGTAGTCGACCTGCCTTGGGATGAGCCTTCGGTTCCGGTTGCCGCTGCACCAGCAATCGAGCCCCCGGCTGCTCCCGAACCGGAGCCTGTGGTCGAGTCCGTGCCGGTTGTTGAGGAGCCCGTGGTCCAGCCAGCGGCCGAGCCGCAAGTTGCCGAAGCCACAGACGACTCCGACGACGAGCCGCCGCCCAGCGACTACGACGACTATTACGAGGGCGATGCCGACAGCATTGCCTATATGGACGACATCGGACCGGCAGATGAGCCCGCCGCTGTCGCCGAGGTCCTGCCGGCCGCGCAACCTGCCACCGGGCTGGCTGCCGAATGGCTGGACCTGTTCCCGCGCCTCGGGCTCTCGGGCATGACCGGCAACATCGGCGCCAACTGCACCCTGGTGGCGGTGGAGGACGATGTCTGGCGCCTGCACCTGGACCCGGCACAGAGCGCGCTGTTCAATGCGAACCAGCAGCGCCGCCTGAACGATGCGCTGAACCAGTACCACGGCCGATCTCTGAAACTCGAAGTTGAAGTGCGTCGTCCTGAGCAGGAAACCCCTGCGCAGGCTGCCGCACGCAAGCGCGCCGCTCGTCAGCGGCAGGCCGAAGAGGCCATTGCCAGCGATCCGCTGGTGCTGAAAATGATCGAACTGTTCGGCGCCCAAGTGCGCGCCGACACCATTGAACCCCTTGACCGCTGAGGACAATCATCATGATGAAGGGTGGCATGGCAGGCCTGATGAAACAGGCCCAACAGATGCAGGAAAAGATGCAGAAGATGCAGGAAGAGCTGGCCAATGCCGAGGTTACCGGCCAGTCCGGCGCCGGCCTGGTGACAGTGGTGATGACCGGTCGTCATGACGTCAAACGCGTCTCCCTGGATGACAGCCTGATGCAGGAAGACAAGGAAATCCTGGAAGACCTGATCGCGGCTGCGGTAAACGACGCCGTGCGCAAGATCGAGCAGAACAACCAGGAAAAAATGGCCGGCATGACCGCCGGGATGCAGCTTCCGCCCGGTTTCAAAATGCCTTTCTAAACAGGGCATCAGGCGAGTCACTGTGCTGGTGCAGTGGCTCCGCCGGTTATTCCTGACTTCGCGAGGGTAGGTTCAGCCCATCGAGCGAATCATTTGTGGGCTGAAGCCCACTCTACCGATCCCTACACAGTCCTTTCGCCTCGAGACGCCCATGAGCTTCAGCCCGCTGATCCGCCAATTGATCGATGCTCTGCGCATTCTGCCCGGTGTGGGCCAGAAGACTGCGCAACGCATGGCGCTGCAGATGCTGGAGCGTGATCGCAGTGGCGGCCTGCGCCTGGCGCAGGCGCTGACGGCGGCCATGGAGGGCGTTGGACATTGCACGCAATGTCGCACCTTGAGCGAGGAAGCGCTTTGCCCGCAGTGTGCTGATCCGCGCCGCGACGATTCCCTGCTTTGCGTGGTGGAAGGTCCGCTGGATGTATTCGCTGTGGAGCAGACCGGCTATCGCGGTCGCTTCTTCGTGCTCAAGGGGCATCTGTCACCGCTGGATGGCCTGGGACCGGAGGCCATTGGCATCCCGGAACTGCTGGCGCGAATCGAAGCCGGCCAGTTCGCCGAGGTGATCCTCGCCACCAACCCCACGGTGGAGGGCGAGGCCACTGCCCATTACATCGCCCAGCTGCTGGCGCCCAAATCCATTACGGTTTCCCGCATCGCCCATGGCGTACCGCTGGGCGGCGAGCTTGAGCTGGTGGACGGCGGCACCCTGGCCCACGCGCTCGCGGGGCGCCGTCCTATCGGACTTTGAGTAAGGGTTGCGCGGCTGATACGGCCGCGTCGATGGCACAAGTCTCGCCTTGAAAACCAAGCAAGCGCTCGGTAAGTTCGTTCGATCTTACCGGGGAGTCTTGCCATGTCTGCCTACCAGGAATACTTCGACGAATCCCATCAACTGATCCGGGATTCGGTACGCCGCTTCGTCGAGCGGGAAATCCTGCCCCATATCGCCGAGTGGGAAGAGGCCGAGGAGTTTCCCCGTGAGCTCTACCTCAAGGCGGGCGCTGCCGGCATCCTCGGTATCGGTTATCCGGAATCGTTTGGCGGTAGCCACGAAGGCGACGTGTTCGCCAAGGTGGCGGCCAGCGAAGAGTTGATGCGTTGTGGCTCCGGCGGGCTGGTGGCCGGGCTGGGCTCCCTGGATATCGGCCTGCCGCCGCTCATCAAATGGGGGCGTGCCGAGCTGCGCGAGCGCGTCGTGCCGCAGGTCCTGGCTGGCGAGAAGATCATCGCGCTGGCAATCACCGAGCCGTCCGGCGGCTCGGATGTGGCCAATCTCAAGACCCGAGCCGTCCGCGATGGCGATTTTTATCGCGTCTCCGGAAGCAAGACCTTCATCACCAGCGGTGTGCGTGCCGACTACTACACGGTGGCGGTTCGCACCGGCGGCGAAGGTTTCGGCGGTGTGAGCCTGTTGCTGGTGGAGAAGGACACGCCGGGTTTCACCGTCGGCCGCAAGCTGAAGAAGATGGGCTGGTGGGCATCCGACACGGCCGAACTGTTCTTCGATGAATGCAGGGTGCCTGCAGAGAACCTGATCGGCATGGAAAACATGGGCTTCGCCTGCATCATGGCCAACTTCCAGAGCGAGCGCCTGGCGCTGGCCATCATGGCCAACATGACCGCGCAGCTGGCCCTGGAGGAGTCGCTGAACTGGTCCCGCGAGCGTGAAGCCTTCGGCAAGCCCATCGGCCGTTTCCAGGTGCTTCGCCACCGGATGGCGGAAATGGCTACGCAGCTGGAGGTGTCCCGCGAATTCACCTATCGCCAGGCGGCGAAGATGGCGGCGGGCAAGAGCGTGATCAAGGAGATCTCCATGGCGAAGAACTTCGCCACCGACATCGCCGACCGCCTCACCTATGACGCCGTGCAGATACTCGGAGGCATGGGGTACATGCGCGAGAGCCTGGTGGAGCGTCTTTATCGTGACAACCGTATCCTCTCCATAGGTGGCGGTACGCGGGAGATCATGAACGAGATCATCGCCAAGCAGATGGGCCTCTGAATCGGGCCGGAACTTCCGAACGGGAGTTCCGGTTTTCTTTGGCTGATATATATTATGGTCGACATTCAATCTGTTCATGTGATCCAGGAGACCCGAGATGAGCGATCTGTCCCGCGAAGAGAAACTTCAAGTCTGGCTGGCCGCAGAGGCCGAAATCCGTGCCCGTCTGAAGCCCGGCACCATGAGCATTGCGGAGGTGGCGACGCTCAGCCCTCTGGAGTTCTTTGATGGCATCGGCCGTGGCGACCTGCCGGCACCGCCCATTGGTGAGTTGATGGGCTTCGTCCCCATCGAATGGTCGAAGGAGCGTTTCGTCTTCCAGGGTGTGCCGCAGATGCAGCACTACAACCCGATTGGGTCGGTCCATGGGGGATATGCAGCAACGCTGCTGGATTCGTGCATGGGTTGCGCCATCCACACCAATCTGGAGAAAGGACAGGGCTACACCACCACCGACCTGCGCATCAGCTACATTCGCGCTCTGACCACCAAGACTGGCCCGGTGCGGGCTGAGGGACGGATCATCCATGTCGGCCGCTCCACCGCGCTGGCGGAAGGGCGCATCTACGATGTGGATGGCAAGCTCTACGCGACCGGCTCCACCACCTGCCTGATCCTGGGTGGCAAGTGAGTTCGAGGGAGCGTTTGTAGGAGCGATTTCAATCGCGAAGCAGGACGGAGTCCTGCCCGATGGAATTTCAGGACGCGTCGAGCCGACCCATCGCGAATGAATTCGCTCCCACAGGGCAAGGTTTCCTGGAGTATTCGATCAGGCAAAAAGAAGGGGGCACGCTTGTGGCGTGCCCCCTTTTGCCATCAGTGAATGACAGCCAACCGTTGAAGAGAGATGGGCGAAGTCGCCCGGTAAGGCGGTCCGCCTGGAGGCCAGGCCTCCGGTGTAGCGACCGTCGCTCGCCTTGTGGGCGAACGACGGGTGAGGCGATGTCACGTGTCAGCCGATGGTCATCAGGCTGGCGTTGCCGCCAGCGGCGGCGGTGTTGACGCTGATGGCGCGCTCGATCAGCAGGCGCTCCAGCGGGACCGAGGTCTCGCTGCGGGACAGGCCCTGGACGCCGATGATCGGCCCTTTGCGCGAAGCGACCTGTTTGCAAACTGCGCCCAGCTGGTCGGAGTCGCCGTGGTGCAGAACCGCATCGAACTCCACTTCGGCCTGGTTCCAGTCGGCTACCAGTTGGATACGAGCCTGCACAGCCTTCGGCAGAGCGCCGCGCAGCTTGCTGGTCAGATCGCTGGTGGCCCAGAGTGCGCTGCTGCCAACGGCCAGTGTCGCGGCCAGCTGGGTCAGCAGGTCGGCTTCATCGTCAGCCAGGCAAAGCACCGCCTCGCGCGGCAGCAGCACATAGGTGTTGCGCTCGCCGGTCGGGCCGGGGAGCACGCGGCTCAGGCCGCTCTGGGACTGCTCGGCGAAGCTGTCGCAGGCATTGGCGAGGCCATCCTTGCCGTTCTTGGCGGACCAGGCCTTGAGGGCTTCCAGCGGCTTGCCCTGGTTTTCCTGCAGGGCCTTGCGCTGCTGCGAATCGGCGACATTCTGGCCATCCAGGCGCTGGAAGGTGCGGCTCACGCCATCGGCCGGGCGGGTGGCGAGCAGGCGGTACATGTACAGCGGACCGCCGGCTTTCGGGCCGGTGCCGGACAGGCCTTCACCACCGAACGGCTGCACACCGACCACGGCGCCAACCATGTTGCGGTTGACGTAGAGGTTGCCGGCGTGGGCCTTGTCCACCACCTTGGCGATGGTTTCGTCGATGCGGGTGTGGACGCCGAGGGTCAGGCCGTAGCCGGTGGCGTTGATCTGATCGAGCAGCGCGTCCATGTCCTCGCGCTTGTAGCGCAGCAGGTGCAGGACCGGGCCGAAGATTTCGCGTTCCAGGTCGGCGAGGCTGTCCAGTTCGATCAGCGTCGGCATCACGAAGGTGCCACGCTGCATCACATCACCCTCGGTGCGGGCGATCTGGAACACGCTGCGGCCTTTGCTGCGCATGGCCTGGATGTGCTTGTCGATGTTGGCCTTGGCTTCGGCGTCGATCACTGGGCCGATATCCACATTCAGGTGCTCGGGGTTGCCGATGCGGCATTCGCCCATGGCGCCCTTGAGCATTTCCACCACGCGGTCAGCCACGTCTTCCTGCACGCAGAGTACGCGCAGGGCGGAGCAGCGCTGGCCGGCGCTGTCGAAGGCGGAGGCGATGACGTCGGTCACCACCTGCTCGGCGAGGGCGGAGGAGTCCACGATCATCGCGTTCTGGCCGCCGGTTTCGGCGATCAGCGGAATCGGGCGACCCTGGGCGTCCAGGCGACCGGCAACGTTGCGGGCGAGAATGCCGGCGACTTCGGTGGAGCCGGTGAACATCACGCCTTTCACGCGCTCATCGCCCACCAGGGCAGCACCTACGGTGTGGCCGAGGCCCGGCAGCAGCTGTACCACGCCTTCCGGAATGCCGGCCTGGAGCATGATGCGTACGGCCTGGGCGGCGATCAGCGGAGTCTGTTCGGCGGGCTTGGCCAGCACGGTATTGCCGGCGGCGAGCGCGGCGGCTACCTGGCCAGCGAAGATCGCCAGGGGGAAGTTCCACGGGCTGATGCACACCACCGGGCCCAGTGGGCGGTGGGTGTCGTTGGCGAAGTCGTGACGGGCCTGGGCGGCGTAGTAGCGCAGGAAGTCGACGGCTTCGCGCACTTCGGCGATGGCGTTGGCGAAGGTCTTGCCGGCTTCACGGACGAGGATGCCCATCAGCGGCTGCATTTCGCTTTCCATCAGGTCGGCGGCGCGATCCAGGGCGGCAGCGCGCTCGACCGGCGGAGTGGACTGCCAGATCGGTGCGGCGGTGATGGAGGCCAGCACGGCATTGCCGACGTCAGCGGTCGTGGCGTTCTGCACGTGGCCTACCACATCGCGGTGATCCGCCGGGTTCAGCACGGGCTCAGCCACGCCTTCGCTGGTCGGGCAGCCGAGCATGGGCTGGGCACGCCAGTCAGCGTGGCCGGAGCTCAGCAGGGCGCTGGACAGCGAGGCCAGGCGGTGTTCGTTGGCCATGTCGATGCCGCTGGAGTTGACGCGGGCTTCGCCGTACAGGGCCTTGGGTTGCGGAATGCGCGGATGCGGCAGGCCCAGGGAGCCTTCGACGCTGGCCATGGATTCGGCGCTGGTCACCGGGTCTTCCACCAGGTCCTTGATGGAGATGCTGTGGTCGGCGATGCGGTTGACGAAGCTGGTGTTGGCGCCGTTTTCCAGCAGGCGACGGACCAGGTAGGCCAGCAGCGTTTCATGGGTGCCGACCGGTGCGTAGATACGGCACGGGCGGTTCAGCTTGCCGTCGGCGACCTTGCCTACCACTTGCTCGTACAGGGGTTCGCCCATGCCGTGCAGGCACTGGAACTCGTACTGGCCCGGGTAGTAGTTCTGGCCAGCGATCTGGTAGATGGCCGACAGCGTGTGGGCGTTGTGGGTGGCGAACTGCGGGTAGATCGCGTCCGGAACGCCCAGCAGCTTGCGAGCGCAAGCGATGTAGGAAATGTCGGTGTAGACCTTGCGGCTGTAAACCGGGAAGCCTTCCAGGCCGTCCACTTGGGCGCGCTTGATTTCGCTGTCCCAGTAGGCGCCTTTCACCAGGCGGATCATCAGACGGTGCTGGCTGCGGCGCGCGAGGTCGATCACGTAGTCGATCACGTACGGGCAGCGCTTCTGGTAAGCCTGGATGACGAAACCGACGCCGTTCCAGCCCTTCAGGGACGGCTCGAAGCAGAGGCGCTCGAGCATGTCGAGGGAGATTTCCAGGCGGTCGGCTTCTTCAGCATCGATGTTCAGGCCGATGTCGTACTGCTTGGCCAGCAAGGTCAGGGACAGCAGGCGCGGGTAGAGCTCGCCCATCATGCGCTCGTACTGGGCGCGGCTGTAGCGCGGGTGCAGGGCCGACAGCTTGATGGAGATGCCCGGGCCTTCATAGATGCCGCGGCCGTGGGAGGCCTTGCCGATGGCATGGATGGCCTGCTCGTAGGAGGCGTAGTAGCGCTGGGCGTCTTCTTCGGTCAGCGCGGCTTCGCCGAGCATGTCGTAGGAGTAGCGGAAGCCCTTGGCTTCGAAGTTGGTGGCATTGGCCAGCGCTTCGGCGATGGTTTCGCCGGTGACGAACTGCTCGCCCATCAGGCGCATCGCCATGTCCACGCCCTTGCGGATCACAGGCTCGCCGCTCTTGCCGATGATGCGGTTCAGCGAGGACGAGAGGCCGGCTTCGTTGTGGGTGGACACCAGCTTGCCGGTGATCAGCAGGCCCCAGGAAGCGGCGTTGACGAACATCGACGGGCTCTGGCCCAGGTGCTGTTGCCAGTTGCCAGTGCTGATCTTGTCGCGGATCAGGGCGTCACGGGTGCCTTTGTCCGGGATACGCAGCAGGGCTTCGGCCAGGCACATCAGTGCCACGCCTTCCTGGGAGGACAGGGAGAACTCCTGCAGCAGGCCCTGGACGATGCCGGCACGGCCGCCGGCGCTCTTCTGGTTGCGTAGTTTTTCGGCGATGCCATAGGCCAGCTTGTAGGCAGCGTCGGCCATTTCGGCGGGCAGGCGCGCCTGCTCCAGCAGCATGGGCACGGCTTCCTGCTCGGGGCGGCGGTAGGCGGCGGTGATGGCCGCGCGCAGCACGGATTGCGGCAGGATGCTTTCGGCGAATTCGAGGAACGGCTGGTGAGTGGCCTCGGGCAGGGCTTCGAGGGCGTCGTGGTCACCTTCGGCCAGGCGCTGGGCGATGCCCTGGAGTTCCGGCAGGGTCATGCCGCTTTCCAGTGCCTCGAGGTAGCTGAAGATCGCTTGCTTGATCAGCCAATGCGGGGTGCGCTCGATCTTGCGCGCAGCTTCCTTGAGACGATCGCGGGTCGCTTCGTCCAGTTTCACGCCAAGGGTGGTGCTCGTAGCCATTTCTTATCCTCTTCTTAGCCGTGGTCGACGGCATTTAGCGGCGCAAAGAGTAGCGATGTCCTACAAGGGGTGCAACCGGGTGCAACCAAAGGTCGTGGCCTGGCGACATTCTCCAGATGAAAGGTCGCCTCCAGGCTCGAAAAAGTTGCACCTGAAAACTGTGGAGGCACAGGCAATCCGGGGATTCAGCGGCACATGAGCGGTGGAAAAGGGGGAAGGTGCAACCCAGGTGAGCCGGTTTCGGCCCTGCCTGGAAAGCATAGGCTGCCCTCGGTGGATGCCGAGGGCAGCGACGGATGGCGAGGCGTTAGGCCTTGGCCGCTTGTGCAGCCTCTACCTGGGCGAGGAGGGTGGTGCGGGCGCTTTCGAGGATGCAGTCTGAAAGTTCCTCGCTGGCCACGCTGCGGGCCAGGGTCAAAGCGCCCACCAGGGTGGAAAGCATGGTCAGGGCCTGCTCGGAGCTGCCGACTTCCTTCTCCACCAATACCAGCAGATTGTTCAGCACGCTGTCGGTGATGGGGCTGGCGTTGCCGCGCTGGCCCAGTTCCGCCGCCATGGTCGGCAGCGGGCAACCTTGTTCGGGATGGGCACGGTGCTGCGGAGAGAGGTAGCGCTCGAAGAAAGTCCTCAGCGGCTGGTCCTTGGCGAAGGCCTTGACCCACTGGGCGTTGGCGTCGTTAGCCGCTGCCTGCAGGGCTTCTTCCACCAATGCGTCCTTGGACTTGAAGTGTGCATAAAAGCCGCCATGGGTCAGGCCGAGGGCCTTCATCAGCGGTTGCAGCCCAGTGGCGTCGATACCTTCGGCACGGAAACGGCGGGACGCTTCGGCGACGATGCGCTTGTGGGTTTCGGCTTTGTGATCTTCGGGGTAGCGCATGTCGGTCGCCTCGTTCGCAACGTTGATATGGCGATTGTAATTCATATCCCCAGTTGTGCGAGGCGCAATCGACCGGCGCGCACGAGGACGTCGTGGAATGTCCAGTTCGCCGGTACAGGTGGTGATCGGTCAGCCGGAAACCACGGCTTGCTCGGTTTTCACCGCATTGATGAAGGCCTGCATGGCGGAGGACTTGATGCGGTGCCGTCGGGTAATCAGGCCGAACGGCGGAAGGCGCGGCTCGAAAGCGATGGGGAGGACCGCCAGCAGGTGACGGCCGGGGTAATCCTCCACCACCGAGCGCGGGGTGACACCGATCATGTCGGTCTGCTGCAGCAGTGACAGGAGCGTCATGATGGAGGTGGTTTCCACGATGCTGCTGGGGATGTCCACCCGCGCATTGTGGAAAGCCTGGTTGACGATGGCGCGCATCGGGCTGGGGTGCTGCTGCAGCACCCAGGTCATGCCTTGCAGCTCAGTCCAGGTCAGATTCCCGGCGGTGGCAACGGGGTTCTGCGCGCCGGCGATCACGCAGAGTTCTTCCTCGCCCAGGCTGTCGAACAGCAGGTCGTCGGCGCGGGCACCGGTAGGAATACGGCCGAGTACCACGTCCAGTTGATCCTGCTGCAGCGCCTGCACCAGCACGTCGCTGGTGTCCACCTGGATGCTCATGGAGAGTCGCGGGTGGCTCTTCTTCAGAGTGGCGATGGTGCGGGTCAACAGGCCAGAGGCCAGCGCCGGAATGGCGCCCACCGTGACCCGGCCGAGGTTGCCTGACTCCAGCGCCGCCAGTTCTTCGCGCATGCCGGAGAGCTCGGCGAATACCATGCGCGCGTAGTAGATCACCGTCTCGCCGAAGGGCGTGGCGCGCATACCGCGGGGCAGGCGCTCGAACAGTTCCACCCCGAGCAGGCCTTCGGCCTCATGCAGCATCTTGGTGGCGGCGGGCTGAGTCATGCCGATCTCATCGGCGGCGCGGCGCAACGAGCCGAATTCCTGCAGGGCCAGCATCAGGCGCAATTGCCGCAGGCGCAGGCGGCTGTGGATGAGAGCGGCTTCGGGGATGCGCGACATGGAGGGGACTCGGCAGTCAGGGAGCGGCAAGCCTGACAAGAATTGCCAGGCATTGCCAAGGGGAGGAAGGAAGTGGGGCACAGGACAGAAGCCTTGTAGGAGCTAGCTTGCTAGCGAAATGGGGCTATTCGCTGGCAAGCCAGCTCCTACGGGTAATGCAGTTACTTGCAACACTCAGTTCAGAGCATTGCGTTTTCCTTCCGCGCTTTCGAATTGCGGAGACTGCATAGCGCCTTGGCGCCTCGCGCCAGCAGCGGCCAGAACAGCATCAGCAGCGCGGCAGTGGTCAGGCTGCCCACCAGCGGGTTGGACCAGAAGATCGACAGCTCGCCGTTGGAGAACAGCATCGACTGGCGGAACGCATCTTCGGCCTTGTCCCCCAGTACGGCGGCCAGGACCAACGGGGCGATCGGGTAGCCGAGCTTCTTGAACAGGTAGCCCAGCGCGCCGAAGAACAGCATCAGCCCCACATCGAACATGGAGTTGTGCACCGAGTAGGCGCCGATGGCACAGACCATCACGATGATCGGGGCGATGATCGAGAAGGGGATGCGCAGGATCGACGCGAACAGCGGCACGGTGGCCAGCACCACGATCAGGCTGACGACGTTGCCCAGGTACATGCTCGCGATCAGCCCCCAGACGAAGTCGTGCTGCTCGACGAACAGCGTCGGCCCCGGATGCAGGCCCCAGATCATCAGGCCGCCGAGCATTACTGCTGCCGTGGCCGAGCCGGGAATGCCCAGGGTCAGCATCGGCAGCAGGGCGCTGGTGCCAGCGGAATGGTCGGCGGTTTCCGGGGCGATGACCCCTTCGATCTCGCCCTTGCCGAAGTTCTCGCGATTCTTCGAGAAACGCCGCGCCAGGCTGTAGCTCATGAAGGATGCCGCGGTGGGACCGCCGGGCGTGATGCCCATCCAGCAACCCACCAGCGCGCTGCGCAGCCAGCTCACCCAGTAGCGTGGCAGCTTCGCCCAGGTGCGGAAGATCACCATTGGCGTGATGCGCGCGCGTTCGCCACGGAACACCAGTCCTTCTTCCACCGTGCAGAGGATTTCGCCGATGCCGAACAGGCCGATCACTGCCACCTCGAAGCTGATGCCCGAGAGCAGCCAGTTCTGGTCGAAGGTCAGGCGCAGGTCACCGGACACCGTATCCATGCCGACAGCGGCCATGGCGAAGCCGATCATCATCGCCACTACCGTCTTCAGGGGCGGGTTCTTGCTCATGCCGATGAAAGTGCAGAACGCCAGCAGGTAGACGGCGAAGAACTCCGGCGAGCTGAAGCGCATGGCGAAATCGGCGATGCGGGTGGAGAGGAAGGTCAACAGCAGCACGCCGACCAGCGCGCCCAGCAGGGCCGAGGTGAAGGCGGCGGTCAGGGCTTCGGCGGCCTTGCCCTGGCGGGCCATCGGATAGCCGTCGAAGGTGGTCGCCACCGATGACGGCTCGCCAGGGATGTTGAACAGGATCGAGGTGATCGAGCCACCGAACAGCGCCCCCCAGTACATGCAGGAGAGCAGGATGATGGCCGACACCGGCTCCATGGTGAAGGTCAGTGGCAGCAGCAGCGCGACGCCATTGGGTGCGCCTAGGCCCGGCAGGACGCCGACCAGGATGCCCAGCAGCACCCCGACCACCATCAGGCCGATATGGCCGGGGGTGAGGATCAGGTTCATGCCGTGCATGAGTGATTCGATTTCGCTCATTTCAACAGCCCTCCCAGCATGGCCAGGGGACCGGCTTGCAGCGGCACCTTGAACCAGAGCGCGAAGATCAGGTAGCTGGCCAGTGCCGCGCCGCAGGAAACGGCGCAAATGGTGAGCCAGCCATAGGGCTTGCCGCGCTGGCGGTCACGCCACATGAACCAGGCGATGAACAGAGCCGAAGCCAGGTACATACCGGTGAAGGGCATGGCGGCCACATACAGCGCGATGGGCACGAACACCGCCAGCACCTGGCGGAATGCTCCCCGGCTGACGAAAGCCTCGCCCAATGCACGCCAGTGCAGCGCTGTCAGCAGCAGGTTGGCGAGGCTGGCGACGGTCAGCAGCAGACCTATATAGAAGGGGAAGTAGCCCGGTTCCGGGCCGGCATCGCCCCAACCGATGCCGCTTGCGTAGCTTCCGTGCATCACCACGCCGCCCAGGGCGGCCGTGAACAGCGCGAGACCGGATTCCACCCAGCGGGTGCCGACCAGCGCAGACGAGTCATGCTTAGAGGACATCTTTTCACCCCACTGACGGGCGCCGCACGTGGCGGCACCCGTGCTGGATCACTTGCGCAGCCAGCCGGCCTGCTGGAAGACCGGGGTTACCCGGGCGGTGTCCTTTTCGATGTAGGCGGTCAGTTCGTCGCCGGCGAGGAAGGTCGGCACCAGCGCGTTACGCTCGACGTACGCCTTGAACTCCGGGGTCTGGCTGACCTTGCGCAGCAGCTCGACATAGAACGCGCGCTGCTCGGGGGTAACGTCGCCGGCCATGAACACCGTGCGCGGGAAGCGGTACTGGTCGACGCCCAGGCCCTGTTCCTTGCAGGTGGGCACATCGGCCCAGCTCTGCTCGCCGGCGACCTTCTCGGTGTAGGCCATGCGTTGCTGGCTGAACACGCAGAGCGGCTGGATCTGGTTGCCGCGCCACTGGCTCAGGCTTTCGGCCGGATTGTTGACGTTGGAGGAGATGTGCTTGCCAGCCAGTTGCGTGGCTGCCTCGCTGCCGCTCTTGAAGGGGATATAGGTGAGCTTGCTGCCAGTGGTCTGGTTGAGCAGCAGGGTCAGGGTCTGGTCCACATCCTTGGACTGGCTGCCGCCCATGCGCAGCTTCGCCGGGTCGGCCTTGACCTGCTCGTAGTAGCCCTTGGCGTCTTTCCAGGGAGCGCCCTGATAGGTCCAGAGGATGAAATCGTCCTCGGCCAGGGCGGCAACTGGAGTAAGGTCGGTCCATTGGTAACCGAGCTTGGCGACCAGTGGCAGCAGGTAGACGTTGTTGGTCCCGATCACCAGGCGCTCGGCATCCCCCTTGGACAGCTTCATGTCCAGGAAGGCCTCGGCACCATTGCCGCCGCCCTTGTTCAGCACCACGGTGTTCACGTCCATCAGCTTGTGCTGGCTGATGATCGACTGGATCAGCCGACCCAACTGGTCGGTACCGCCACCGGGGCCGCCGGCGACGATGATCTCGACATTCTTCTCGGGTTGCCAGGCATCGGCGAGGGCGGGGAGGGCGCTGGCGCAGAGCAGGGTGCATCCGGCGAGCAGGCGAGCGATTTGACGAACGGGAGCGGTTCGCATGGTGGACCTCTTCTTGTGCTTGTTATGGGTGGGCCGAGTGTGTGAAGCGGGTGCTATTCCGTCTACTCAATAAATCGCATACAGCGATAGCCTGGAGTTATCGCTACTGGCGCGACTGCCCCAGGCTGGCATATCAGGCTTTCGTGAACCCTTCGCCCGCGCGGAATCAGAGACCGATATCCCCAGGGAATACGTCTATGAGGAAGTTTGATTAGACGGTTATTGCTCGCGGTTGGAATAGTTCACCCATGCCGGCAGCGCCCAGGGCGAGTCGGGAAACCTGACAAGAACGATAAATACGAGGTCAGAGCCATGGCTCATTCGAGCGCCGTACACCGCCTGCACCCTTCACCTGCCTCCACTGATGATGCCGCCCGCCCCACCCGCGTTCGCTGGCGCATCTTCGCCATCATCTTCGCCCTCACCGTGATCAACCTGATCGATCGGGTTTCCCTGTCCATCGCCATGCCCACCATCGGCAAGGAATTCGGCCTGTCGCCCAGCATGCAGGGCCTGATCCTCAGCAGCTTCTTCTGGGCCTACGCGTTGCTGCAGATTCCCGGTGGCTGGTTGATCGACCGTTATGGTCCGCGCCGGGTGATCGGCTGGTCGACCGGGCTCTGGGGCCTCTTCCAGACCCTGGCCGCCTTCGCCAGCGGCGGGCTGTCGCTGCTCTTCGCGCGCGTCGCCCTGGGGGCCGCCGAAGCACCTTTATTCCCCTCCGGCGGCAAGCTCAATTCCCTCTGGCTGGCGCCTAGCGAACGCAGTCGGGGCGCGGTCCTGATGGATTGCGGCGGGCCGCTGGGCGTTGCCCTCGGAGGCCTGATCATCGCCTACCTGATTGCGGTACTCGGCTCCTGGCGCATCGCCTTCTTCGTTGCCGGCATCGCCACCCTGGGCATGGCCTGGCTGGCCTGGCACTACCTGCGCGACGATCCCGAGTTGCATCCCGACGTCAACGCCGAAGAACTAGCGCGTATCAATGCCGGCCGCGCCACTTCCGCAGCCCAGGCCGCCCGTGAGCAGGTGAAGGGCCTCGGCATCGCCGCCCGCTCCCTCACCGGCATGCTCCTGGGGCGTGCCAGCTGGGCCATGGTGTTCTTCGGCCTGCTGACCTGGGGACCCAGCTACCTGGCCCAGGCGCGTGGCTTCGATATCAAGGGCATCGGCGCTGCCACCTTCATCATCTTCCTCTGCGGCGCGGCCGGTTCGCTGTGCGGCGGCTTCCTCTGCGACACCCTGATCCGCAAGGGTGTGCGCCGGGGGCTGGCGGCGAAGGGACTGCTGACGGTTTCCGGTCTGGTCGCGCTGGGCGCCTTCATGCTCCTGCCCACCCTGCACGATGCCTACGCGGCTGTAGCGCTGCTCTGCCTGACCGCCTTCTTCCTGATGTGGGGCAGCCTCTACTGGAGCTTCCCCGCATTGCTGGCGGCACCCGCGCGGGTCGGCCTGATCGGCGGGGTAATGAACCTCGCCGGTAGCCTCGGCGGCATCTTCGTACCGATCGTGGTAGGCGTGATCCTTCAGTACTTCGGCGGCTATGCCGGCGTGCTCGGATTCTTCGCCGCCTGCTCGGCGCTGTTCGTCGCCGGCACGCTGCTCATCGGCCTGGACAACAACGAGGTGAACCATGGCTGAGGCGCAGCTTTACGACGGGCCTATCACCGATGCCCATCATCACTTCTGGGACCCGCAGCTGAACGACCACCCCTGGCTGGCGGCAGACGCGAATATTCCGTTCCGTTACGGCGACTACAGCGCCATCAAGCGTCGCTATTTCCCGGAGGATTACCTGGCCGACGCCGGTGAGCACCGGGTGGTGGCCACCGTCTACGTGGAAACCGAGTGGGACCCGACGGACCCGGTCGGCGAAACCCGCTTCATCCACCAGGTCGCCGAACGTTACGGAGCGCCCAATGCGGTCGTCGCCCAGGCCTGGCTGGACGCGCCTGATGTTGCCGAAGTGCTGGCCGGCCAGGCCGCCTTCGAGCGCGTGCGCAGCGTCCGCCATAAACCGGGCGGGCCGGCGCATCCGGATGAGGTGGGACAGTCGCGCAGCCTGATGAGCGACGAACGCTGGCGCCGTGGCTTTGCCGAACTGTCCCGCCATGGCCTGCATTTCGACCTGCAAACACCCTGGTGGAACCTTCATGAGGCTGAAGCACTTGCGCGGGACTTTCCCGAAACGCTGCTGATCCTCAACCATACCGGCTTGCCGTCCGATCGCAGCGAACCGGGCCTTGCTGCTTGGCATGGCGCTATGTCGCGCTTCGCTGAACTGCCCAACGTGGTGGTGAAGATTTCCGGCATCGGCCAGGCCGGCAAACGCTGGCGCGCCGAGGACAACGCCTGGATTGTGCGGGAAACCATCGCCATGTTCGGCGCCGAGCGGGCGATGTTCGCCAGCAACTTCCCGGTGGATGGACTCTGCGGGTCCTTCGACGACATCTACGGCGGTTTCAAGTGCATCGTCGCCGACCTGCCACTCGCCGTGCAGGAGCAACTCTTCTGCGGCAACGCGCAATGCATCTACCGAACCCATCCCTCGGCGTTCCACCTGCCGCAGGGCACTTCTGACATGAGGACAACCGCATGAGCAACGCCCGCCTTCCCCGCATCGCCATGGTCCTGGGCGACCCCGCCGGCATCGGGCCGGAGCTGATCGCCCGGCTGCTGGCTGAGCCCGAGGTACGCCGGCAGGCCCATGTGCTGCTGATCGCCGACGAGGCGGAAATGCGCAAGGGAATGCAGATCGCCGGTTGCGAGTTTCCCTACCGGGCGGTCGCTTCCCTGGAGAATCTGGAATTCACCGATGAGGTGCCGCTGTTCTACGACTATCGCGGTCAGGCCGAGGGGCCGTTCCCGCGCAGCGAAGCCAGCGTCGTCGGCGGGCGCTACAGCCTGGACACGCTGGAAGTGGCCTTGCGCCTGACTGCCGATAAGGTCACCGATGCCATACTCTTCGGTCCGCTGAACAAGACCTCCCTGCACATGGCCGGCATGGCCCACAGCGACGAGCTGCACTGGTTCGCCGAGTACCTCGACTTCCAGGGGCCGTTCTGCGAGTTCAACGTGCTGGACAACCTCTGGACTTCGCGCGTGACTTCCCACGTCGCCCTGGCCGATGTGCCCGGCCTGATCAGGCACGACAGGGTGGTGGAAGCCATCCGCCTGATCGACACCGCCCTCAAGCGCAGCGGGCTGGAAAAGCCGCGTATCGGTGTCTGCGGCCTCAACCCGCACAACGGCGACAACGGCAGCTTCGGCCGCGAGGAGCTGGACATCATCGGTCCGGCGGTGCGCACGGCCCGGGAACAGGGGATCGATGCGGACGGGCCTTACCCGGCGGACACCATCTTCCTCAAGGTGCAGGGCGATACGCGGGCGTTCGACGCGGTGGTGACCATGTACCACGACCAGGGACAGATCGCGATCAAGCTCATGGGCTTCTCTCGCGGCGTGACGGTCCAGGGCGGCCTGCCTATCCCCATCACTACACCGGCCCACGGCACCGCCTTCGACATCGCGGGGCAGGGCAGGGCCAACCTCGGTGCCACGCGCCAAGCTTTCGAAATCGCCTGCCGCATGGGTCGTAACCGGGCCTGAGCCCCACCCACTTCCTTGCCAATACAACCGTGCCACCCACCGGGTGAGCGCGGTTTTTTGCGTCGCCTGCCAATCGATTGATCGATAACCACCTGTGTGCTGCCCGGTGATTAGGTATTGCCTGTGGTTATCACTGAATGAACACAAGTGATTATTCGCCGCCCCTCTCGCTGGCTAGAGTCGGCCTCAACGAAAGCACCTCGCGACTCGTTGCAAGACCTACAAGAAGCCCGCCCTGTCTCCTCGCAAGGCGATTACCGGCAATAGAAGGACCTCACAATGACAACCACGACTTTCCTGCCCGAGGCACTTGCCTCCGCCATTTCCAGAAGCCGCCTGCGGCTGCTGCCATTCCTCATCCTGATGTACGTACTGGCCTTCATCGACCGGGCCAACGTGGGTTATGCGCGCACCTTCCTGCAGGCCGATACCGGCCTCAGCGATGCCGCCTTTGCCTTCGGCGCGAGCATCTTCTTCATCGGTTACGCCTGCTTCGAAGTACCGAGCAACCTGATGCTTCACCGCCTCGGCGCGCGCGTCTGGCTGTGCCGGATCATGGTCACCTGGGGCCTCGTCTCGGCCGCCATGATGTTCGCTGACAGCGCCACTGCCTTCTACGTGCTGCGCTTCATGCTGGGCGTGGCGGAAGCCGGCTTCTTCCCCGGCATCATCCTGTACCTCACCTACTGGTTCCCGGCGCAGAGCCGTGGCCAGGCGTTGGGAATGTTCTACTTCGGCCTGCCGCTGGCGCTGGTGCTGGGTGGGCCGCTGTCGGGCTGGCTGCTGGAGTTCCACGGCATCTTCGGCATGACCAACTGGCAATGGTTGTTCGTGGTCGAGGGCCTGATGGCGTCGGTGGTGGGGATAGCCGCCTACTTCTACCTGGTGGACCGCCCCCGTGATGCCCGTTGGCTGAGTGCGGAGGAGAAGTCCGCGCTGGAGGACAAGCTGGCCGAAGAGGATGCCCAGAAGCGCGGCCACAGCCCCCATGGCTTCCTCAGCGCGCTGCGCAGTGGCCAGGTGCTGAAGTTCTGCCTGGTCTACTTCACCGTACAGATGAGCGTGTACGGCGTGGTCTTCTACCTCCCCACCCGCATCGCCGGCTTCCTCGACGGCCAGGTGGGCCTCAGTGTCGGGCTGCTGACCGCCATTCCCTGGGCCTGCGCGCTGGTGGTGACCCGACTGGTCACCCGCCATGCAGACCGCACCGGGCAACACCGCAACCTTGCCGCCCTGATGCTCGCGATGGCGGCCGCAGGTATCGCCGCATCGGCGCTCAGCCCGAACCTGACCTTCGCGGTGATCGCCTTCTGCTTTGCGGCCTCCGGATTCGTTTCGGTTCAGCCGTTGTTCTGGACGATTCCCACCAGCTACCTGAGCGGTGCGGCGGCGGCCAGCGGCATCGCCCTGATCAACTCCCTGGGCAACCTCGGTGGCTTCGTCGCGCCGAATCTCAAGACCCTGATGGAAACCCTCTTCGGTGACCCACGCGCGGGCATGTTCGCCCTCGCGGTGGTCGCTGTGATCGGCGCCCTGCTGATCCTCCGCCTGAACACCCGGAAAACCGCGACCGAGGAGGCCCTGGAGCCTGCCCGCGCGAACTGACTGCAGCCATAGGAGCCATGCACATGAAGATCAAATCCGTCCGTACCCGCGTTTTCGAATGGAAGGGCAAGGTGGTGCCGCCGCAAGCGCACTTCTGCACCAATGCCACCGACATCCTCTATGAGCGTGGCGATGCCATGGGCTCGTTCCGCTTCCATGGCTGGCTAGTGGTGGAAATCGAAACCGACACCGGCATCGTGGGTATCGGCAACTGCGCCCTGGCGCCGCGGGTGGCCAAGGAAATCATCGACCTCTACCTGGCGCCCATCGCCATCGGCGAAGACCCCTTCGACTACGAATACATCTGGCAGAAGATGTACCGCCGCAGTCACGCCTGGGGCCGCAAGGGCATCGGCATGGCCGCTATCTCGGCGGTGGACCTGGCGATCTGGGACATCATGGGCAAGGCGGTGAACAAGCCGGTGTTCAAGCTGCTGGGCGGGCGCACCAAGGAAAAGATCTGGACCTACGCCTCGAAGCTCTACGCCAACGACAACCTCGACCTGTTTCTGGAAGAAGCCCAGGGCTATCTGAACCAGGGCTTCACCGCGCTGAAGATGCGCTTCGGCTACGGGCCCAAGGACGGCCCGGCGGGTATGCGCAAGAACATCGAGCAGGTCCGTGCGCTGCGTGAACTGGCGGGCCCGGACGTGGACATCATGCTCGAGTGCTACATGGGCTGGACCCTGGAATACGCCCGCCGCATGCTGCCGAAACTGGCCGAGTTCGAACCGCGCTGGCTGGAAGAGCCGGTGATTGCCGACGACATCGAAGGCTATGTGGAGCTGAAGAAGATGGGGATCATGCCCATCTCCGGTGGCGAGCACGAGTTCACTTCCTACGGCTTCAAGGACCTGCTGGAGCGCCGCGCAGTGGACGTGATCCAGTACGACACCAACCGTGTCGGCGGCATCACGGCGGCGCGCAAGATCAACGCCATGGCCGAAGCCTGGTCGGTGCCGGTGATTCCCCACGCCGGGCAGATGCACAACTACCACCTGACCATGGCCAGCACCGCCTCGCCCATGGCCGAGTTCTTCCCGGTATTCGACGTCGAGGTGGGTAACGAACTCTTCTACTACGTGTTCAAGGGCGAGCCGCAGCCAGTGAACGGCTACATCCAGCTGGACGACAACCTGCCGGGACTGGGTCTGGAGATTTCCGAGGAATACCTGAAGGACTTCAACATCATCGAGTAACGGGCACTCCAGCCCACAGGGCAGCCCGGGCCAGGTGTGTCGGCGGCCCGAGCACCCGATTGGCCCCGGCGTATGCCGGGGCTTCTTTTTCAGGCCGACGCCAGCGTGGAATGAGGCACTGGGGCTGTGGGGGCGAATTCATTCGCTATGAGCAGCGCAGCTGCCCCAACGCCCCAAGGGCAGGCCTGCGGCCTGCTCAGCGACTGAAGTCGCCCCCACAAAATGCTGGAGCGCGGAAACGTCTGTTGTAGGAGCGACTTCAGTCGCGAAAGGCAGCGCAGCTGGCCCTGCTATTCGCGGCCGGGCGTGGCGGACCGCATCGCGAATGAATTCGCTCCCACAGAGAGCTGGCCGAGGTTGGCTCTTTCCCGCCCGGCACCGCACGCCGACCGGCTCTTGAGTCATGCAGGCTTAGCCGATATCTTGAGTCGCCTAATCATTAGTCTGCTACCAAGCCCTTCCCCGGCAGACGACCCGGACCCCTGATGAGCTCCCAAAGTCCCTTGTCGCAACGCATCGACCAGCCGCTGAAAGGTATCGTGCTGGTCTGCCTGGCAACTTTCCTGTTTTCCAGCCACGACGCGATTTCCAAGTACCTGTCGGCCTTCTACCCCATCGTGATGGTGGTCTGGGTGCGCTACCTGGTGCACACGCTGCTGATGGCGGGCTTCCTGCTGCCGCGTGAAGGCACCCGCATACTCCGCACCAAGCGCCCGATGCTGCAGATCGCACGCGCGCTCTGCCTGATCGGGGTGAGCCTGCTGTTCACGACCGGCCTGCGCTATATCCCGCTGGCCGAGGCGACCTCGGTAATCTTCCTCGCGCCGCTACTGGTCACCCTGCTTTCGGTCCCTTTGCTGCGCGAGCGGGTCTCCCGCGCGCAATGGGGGGCGGTGTTGGTGGGGTTCGCCGGGGTGCTCCTGATCGTGCGCCCGGGCGGTTCGCTGTTCACACCGGCCGTTCTGTTTCCGTTGGCTGCGGCCGTGTGCTTTGCCTTCTACCAATTGCTGACGCGCATTCTCACGCGCACCGACAGTTCGGCCACCAGTAACTTCATCACCGGCCTGACCAACACCCTGATCATGAGTGCCCTGGTGCCGTTCTTCTGGCATCTGCCGGACAACCTCGGCCACAGCCTGCTGATGCTGGCGCTGGGGACCTGCGGCATGGGCGGGCACATGCTGCTGACCCAGGCGTTCCGCCACGCGTCGCCGCCGCTTCTGGCGCCCTTCGGTTATGGGCAGATCGTCTTCGCTGGCCTGCTCGGGTTACTGCTGTTCAACCACGCGCCGGACCAGGTCGGCCTGCTTGGCATCGCGATCATCGTGGGCAGCGGCCTGTTCATGGCGTACGCGCAGAAGCGTTAAGCGCTTTCTGCCTGACGCGAGTCGACGTAATCCTTCAGCCACCGCAGTACCTGCACCGGCTCCCAGCGGCTCGGGTCGAACAGGGCATAGGCCTGGCCCTGGTACCCCACCACATCCAGTTGCCGGTGATAGCCGGCACGCTGGAACAGGGCCTCGATCTCGGCCAGGCAGGTGTTGAAGTGCAGGCGGCCGAAGGGCGTCTTGCCATCGGTCACCAGGCCTTCCAGGCGTAGCTCTTCCACCGCTTCGCGGATTTCTTCCGGGGCCATGCGGCTCACGGTGTACTTCAACTGGCGCACATCCAGCATCGGGTCTTCCTCGGATTCAGTGCAGTCGCCGGCTGGCGGACAAAGGCTGCACCTGGCCACGGGGCGGGAAGGGCAGCGGCAGCTGATAGGGCAGCGGTACGTTTGATGGAACAGGTTGCTCGGGCATCGGCAAGCGGATCGGTGCTGATACAGGCATAGGACTTTTCCTGAATTACTGTATATTTATACAGATATCAGTTGCCGCCGTCTGATGGCAACCAAACCAAAGGAAAAATCTGTTGTCAGTCATTTCCCCTGACGCAGTACCCCGAGAACAAGAAAACTGATGATTCGCTCTATCCTGCTGTTTTGCCTGCTGTTTTCCGCCACCACCGAAGCCGCCGCACCACGCACGTTCAACGAAGCGAAGAAGGTCGCCTGGAAGCTCTATGCCACTCACCCGGTGGAGTTCTATTGCGGCTGCCGTTACCAGGGCAATCGCGTCGACCTGAAAAGCTGCGGCTACGTGCCGAGGAAGGCGCCGCAACGGGCCAAACGCATCGAGTGGGAGCACATCGTGCCGGCCTGGGTGATCGGCCATCAGCGTCAGTGCTGGCAGCAGGGCGGGCGCAAGAACTGCGCGGAGAACGATCCGACCTACCAGCGTGCCGAGGCCGACCTGCATAACCTGGTACCGAGCATCGGCGAGGTGAACGGCGATCGCAGCAACTACAGCTTCGCCTGGCTACCGCAGAAGCCGAGCCAATACGGCGCTTGCCCGATGGTGGTGGACTTCAAGGCACGCAAGGCGATGCCGCGCCAGCAGATCCGCGGGATGATCGCGCGTACCTACTTCTACATGAGCGACCGCTACGGCCTGCGCATCTCCAGCCAGGACCGCAAGCTCTACAACGCCTGGAACCGCCAGTACCCGGTGGAAGCCTGGGAGCGCAACCGCAACCAGCGCGTGGCCTGCGTGATGGGTTACGGCAATCCGTTCGTGGGGAAGGTGGATATGGGTGTTTGCCGGCGGTAGTGGCAGCGTTTTTCGCGAATGAATTCGCTTGTATGGCCTGGGGTGAAACCTGTCGGGGGCGGAGCCTTGTAGGGTGGGCTTCAGCCCACGCTGAACCGCAATGGTGGGCCGAAGCCCACCCTACGGGGAATCGATGGCCCACCAACTTGGCAGTAAACGCTGCACCTCCGGCCGCGCGAAGCGGTCGTCGATCAGGTGCACCACGCCCCTGTCGTCGGTCGTGCGGATGACCCGGCCGGCCGCCTGCACCACTTTCTGCAAGCCGGGATAGAGGTAGGCGTAGTCGTAGCCGGCGCCGAACTGTGCGGCCATGCGCAGCTTCAACTGCTCGTTGATGGGGTTCAGTTGTGGCAGGCCAAGGGTGGCGACGAAGGCGCCGATCAGTCGCTCGCCGGGTAGGTCGATGCCTTCACCGAATGTGCCGCCGAGCACGGCGAAGCCGATGCCCTGACCGCCCGCTTCGAAGCGCTGGATGAATGCCTGGCGCTCGGCTTCGTCCATCTGCCGCGCCTGCAGCCAGACGGGCACTTGTGGATGCTCGCGGGCGAAGAGGCTGGCGACCTGCTGCAAATAGTCATAGCTGCTGAAGAAGGCCAGGTAGTTGCCGGGACGTTCCGCAAACTGTCGGGCCATCAGCCCTGCGATGGGGGTGAGCGATGCGTTGCGGTGCTGGTAACGCGTGGAGACGTCGGTGGCTATCCGGACCTGGAGCTGTTCGGCGCTGAAGGGGGAGTCCACTTCCAGCCAGGGTGTATTGGCGGCCAGTCCCAGCAGGTCGCTGTAATAGCGGCGCGGGTTGAGGGTGGCTGAGAACAGCACGGTGGAATGGCTGGCGGCGAATCGGGGACCGATGAAGGGGGCGGGCACCAGATTGCGCAGGCACAGGCGTGACAGGCTGCTTCCACTTTTGCCGAGGCGCTTGCTGAGGTCGAACAGCGAATGGCTGTCGAACTGCTCGGCCATGCGACCGAATTGCATGGCTTCGAAGTAGAACTCCTGCAGGGCGGCATCCATGGCGGTGGGGTTGTCGGTGAGGTAGTCGGTAATCGCGGTTACCGCACCCTGGAGGGCATTGAGCAGTTTGGTCGGAGGAGCGTCATAGGCGCGGTAGTCCTCGGCCTGCTCCTTGTTCAGTTCGCTCCAGGCGCGGCCGACCCGTTCCAGGGATTTCTTCAGCACGGCCGGGGCGTTCTTGCGCAGCGCCTTGAGGCTGAGCTGGTCGAGCTCGGCCGAATACATCTTGCGCGCCCGTTCCACGAGGTTGTGGGCTTCGTCCACCAGCACCGCAACGCGCCACTGGTTGACGTTGCTCAGCCCGTGGAGCAGGGCGCTCGCGTCGAAGTAGTAGTTGTAATCGCCTACCACCACATCGCTCCAGCGAGCCATCTCCTGGGCCAGGTAGTAGGGGCAGACCTGATGGGCGAGTGCAATTTCACGAGTGGTTTCGCGGTCCAGCCAGCGGCGTTCCGTTGCTGCCTTGCGGGCGGCCGGCAAACGGTCGTAGAAGCCGCGGGCGAGGGGACAGGATTCGCCGTGACAGGCATTTTCCGGGTGCTCGCAGGCCTTGTCGCGAGCGACCAGCTCAAGCACCCGCACGGGCGTGACATCGATCTGCTGCAGGGCATCGAGGGCCAGTTGGCGGCCGGGTGTTTTCGCGGCGAGGAAGAAGACCTTGTCCAGCGCCTGGCGCGGAACTGCCTTGAGCAGGGGAAACAGGGTGCCGAGGGTCTTGCCGATGCCGGTGGGCGCCTGAGCCATCAGGCAGCAACCGGTGCTGGCGGCCTTGTACACGGCTTCGGCAAGCTGGCGCTGGCCCTGGCGGAACGCGGCATGGGGAAAGGCGAGGATTTCGAGGGCGGTGTTGCGCGCTGTTGTGTGGGCGAGCTCCTGTTCGGCCCAGGCGATGAAGCGTTGGCACTGGGTTTCGAAAAACAGGCGTAGGTCTTCGGCCTTGTGGCGCTCGGTGAACAGGGTTTCTCTCTGGCTGCCAATGTCGAAATAGACCAGCGCCAGCTCGACCTCCGGAAGCGACTGCTGCTGGCAGAGCAGCCAGCCGTAGACCTTCACCTGGGCCCAGTGCAGATGTCGGTGGTTTTCCGGCATGCGCTGGAGATCACCGCGATAGGTCTTCACTTCCTCCAGACGGTTCAGCACCGGGTCGTAGCCGTCGGCGCGACCGCGCACACGCAGTGGGCCGAATTCGCCAACCAGCGCGACTTCTGTCTGGTAGCCCTCGCTCCGACGGCTGGCCACCAGCGCGTGGCCCGCGATGCCTTCCTGGGCAGTGGGCGCCGGGGTGAAGCGCAGGTCGAGGTCGCCCGTCTTGGCGGTGAACTCGCAGAGCGCGCGCACGGCAACGCTGTAGTTCATGTCAGGCGTCCGCCCACTGCACGTAGCAGACTTCCACGGGAATCCCGTGCTGGGCGCAGAACTCCAGCCAGCGCAGCTGGTTGTCCTGCAGTCGGTCTCCGGGACCCTTCACCTCGATCAGGCGGTAGCGGCGTTCGGCCGGCCAGAACTGGATCAGGTCCGGCAGGCCAGCGCGGTTGGACTTGATGTCGGCGAGGATGCGCTGGAAACAGGCCTTGAGCTGTGCCGCCGGCAGGCAGGCCAGGGCCTGGTCGAGCAGGGTTTCGTCCAGGTTGCCCCAGTAGACGAAGGGCGACAGCAGCCCCTGCTTGGCGGCGAAGGTCCGGCGAATGCTGGCCTGGTAGGCGTCGCTATCCAGTTGTGCCAGGCAGGCATCGAACAGCTCTGCCCGGCGTGCATGGAAATCAGGACTGAGCAGGTCCGACGGCCCATTGTGGAACGGGTGGAAGAAGGCGCCGGGTAGCGCGGCGAAGATGGCGTCCCAGCACAGCAAGCCGAACAGCGAGTTGAGCAGGGTGTTCTCCACGTAGTGCACGGGCGCGCCGTCTTCGTGGAAATGAAGCAGCACGGCATGCTCCACCGATAGCGGTTCCGGGGGTTGCGGCAGCAGCAGGTCGATACGCTGCACCGTGGCGCTGCCGGCTGGCGGCTCCTTGGGCAGGCCGAGTTTGCGTCGCAGGCGCGGCAGGATGCGGGTCAGGTGTTGCTGCTCTTCCTCGCTCTCGGGCGCTGCGTTGGCGAGTTGCGCAAGACCGAAGGCATCGTCATGGGCCTCCAGGCGTTCGAATACACGGATGCGGCGCACCCGCGCCCCTGGGTAATCGCAGAGGCTGTACAGGCCAAGCGCCGCTTCAAGCAGCTCGCAGCGCTCGCAATGCTGGCCGATCTGGAACAACAGCTTGCGTCGACGCGCATCCAGCCAAGGGTTGGCGTGGGTTTCGAGTGGAAGTTCGGGCAGCAGTTGTTCGAGTGCCTCACCCGCCTCGAAGCGCTCCCTCCAACGGTGAAGGCGCAGGTAGTAGTCGAGGTCGGCACGTTCGCGGAAGCCCCTGGCCGAGGCATCGATCTCCACCTTTTCGTACTGATAGATGCCGAGGTCGGCGAGTACGAATTCGGACCAGTCCTGATAGAGGTTGCCGAAGAACATCAGTCGCAGGCGGTCGCAGATGTCCATCAGGCCGAGGGCATAGACGCAATCACTGCTGGCCGGAAACCAGTCCGCGAAGGTGCGGCGTCCATCGTGTTCGGCAAGCAGGTTCTCCAGGCGCTCCGCCTTGCGTCCCGGCGCCTTGCCGAAGCAGGCATCCACTTCGCCGAGGGTGAGCAGGCCAAAGAGTTGAGCCAGGTCCAGCTCCGCTGCTGCATCCACCCAGCCGAGTGCCAGCAGCGGAAGGGCCGCCTCGCAGGTATCGCCGATCTCCGCGTAGTTCAGCTTGCTCGCTCGAAACAGCGTGCCCTTGCGCATCACCATGCGAACAAGGAGTGCCTGGGAGGCCTGGGGCAGGGCACGGAAATCTTCGATGAACGCCACTTCCTCGCCGTCCAGCAGGTCGTGATAACGCTCGCTGATCCAGTCCAGCAGCGTGTGGAAGTTGTGCAGGTAATAGAAGGGATCGTCGAGGGCGGCAGGCATGGCGGGGAGAGGCAGACCGGTCTTTTACTGTGGATATATACAGATATCAGGCGCGGCGGGGGCGCGGCAAATGCATTTCGATCAGTGGGGCTGCGGTCGGCGCGACGCTATTTATTTTGTCGCGCCTGAATCTAAAAAACCTATATCCAAAGCCTTCTGGCGCGCGGCGCACAGCGCTTTTCGCGCTGGTAGCTTTTTCCTAGCCAGCGACTACAAAAATCATAATTTCGCGAATTCCTCGCTCTGAACAGAATGCGGCCAACACCCTTTACCGATAGCCGCATCAGCAAAACAAGAATGATCAGAGTCAGAGGAGGCAAGCGATGACCGACCTGAACCAGACCGCGTTTCAGAAGTACGCGGAGAAGGCCGTTGAAACAATAGAGATCGATACGCTGGTTGTGGGTGCCGGTCAGGCCGGCGTGGCCATGAGTGAGCACCTGACCAAGCTCGGCGTACCGCACCTGGTGCTGGAGCGCAATCGCATTGCCGAAGCCTGGCGTACAGGACGCTGGGACTCGCTGGTGGCCAACGGGCCGGCCTGGCATGACCGTTTCCCGGGGCTGGAGTTTGACCTCGATCCCGACGCCTTTGCTTCCAAGGAGCAGGTGGCGGCCTATTTCGAAGCCTACGCCAAGCAGTTCGATGCCCCCATCCGCACCGGCGTGGAAGTGAAGTCCGTGGTGCGCAATGCAGACCGTCCAGGATTCACCGTCGAAACCTCCGAAGGTGTGATCCAGGCAAATCGTGTGGTCGCCGCTACCGGTCCTTTCCAGCGCCCGATCATCCCACCGATTGCGCCCAGCAACGCAAGCGTCACGCAGATTCACTCCGCCCAGTACCGCAATCCTCAGCAACTGCCGGAAGGCGGGGTGCTGGTGGTAGGGGCCGGCTCGTCCGGGGTGCAGATTGCCGATGAACTGCAGCGCGCCGGCAAGCAGGTCTACCTGTCGGTCGGTCCGCACGATCGTCCGCCGCGCGCCTACCGCAATCGCGACTTCTGCTGGTGGCTTGGCGTACTCGGTCTGTGGGATGCGGAAGCTGCCCAACCGGGCAAGGAACACGTGACCATTGCTGTGAGCGGTGCTCGTGGTGGTCATACGGTCGACTTCCGCGCACTGGCCCATCAAGGTGTGACGCTCGTCGGCCTCACCAAGTCGTTCGAAGGCGACGCGGTGACCTTCCAGGCGGACCTTGCGGAAAACATCGCTCGCGGCGACGAGAACTATCTGTCGCTGCTGGATGCAGCGGACGCGTACATCGAGCGCAACGGCCTCGATCTGCCGGAGGAGCCCGAAGCCCGCGCGACCTACTCGGACCCGGAATGCGTGAGCAGCCCGATACTCGAACTGGACCTGGCAAAGGCCGGTGTTACCTCGATCATCTGGGCGACTGGCTACGCGGTCGATTACAGCTGGCTGAAGGTCAATGCCTTCGACGCCAAGGGCAAGCCGCAGCACCAGCGCGGTGTGTCGGCTGAGCCGGGTATCTATTTCCTCGGTTTGCCGTGGCTGTCCCGCCGGGGCTCCACCTTTATCTGGGGTGTCTGGCACGACGCCAAGCACATCGCCGACCACATCGCCACCCAGCACAAGTACCTCGCCTACCGCGATGCCTCGCAGCGCCGGGCGAAAGACTGAGAGGCAGCGTTTACATGCAGGCGACTGCTGTCATTCGTGTGCTCAAACAATCAGATTTCAGGAAGTGATTCGATGCCTACCCATACTCGCATCCGCATGTTCAACACCAAGGACACCTATCCGAACCAGTCGCTGGACAACGACCTGTGCCAGGCCGTGCGTGCCGGCAACACCGTCTATGTGCGCGGCCAGGTCGGGACCGATTTCGAGGGACGGCTGATTGGCCTCGGCGACCCACGCGCCCAGACCGAGCAAGCCATGAAGAACGTCAAGCAACTGCTGGAAGAGGCGGGCAGCGATCTGTCCCACATCGTCAAGACCACCACTTACCTGATCGACCCCCGCTATCGCGAGCCGGTCTACCAGGAAGTGGGCAAGTGGCTAAAGGGCGTGTTTCCGATCTCCACCGGGCTGGTGGTTTCCGCCCTGGGCCAGCCGCAGTGGCTGATGGAAATCGATGTGATCGCAGTGATTCCGGACGACTGGCAGTCGGCACAGGCATAAGGAGCAGGAGCATGACGTTCTCTATCATTGGCCGCTGCCCGGAGACCGGGCAGCTCGGCATCGCCATCAGCTCTTCGAGTATCGCCGTCGGCGCGCGTTGCCCGTGGGTGCGGGCGGGCGTGGGTGCGGTGGCGACCCAGAACGTCACCCTGCCGGCCCTGGGGCCGCAGATTCTTGACCTGCTCGACGGGCAACAGCTGGAGCCCGCGGCGGCCCTGGATCGGGCTCTCAGTACCAACGGCTGGAGCCAGTATCGGCAGGTCACAGTGATCGATAGCCATGGTCGCACCGCGCTCTTCAGCGGCAGCGAGGCGCTGGGCGTGCACAACGCGGTTGCCGGCGAGCAGTGCGTCGCAGCAGGGAACCTGTTGTCTGGCACCCATGTCATCGAAGCCATGGTGAAGGCGTTCGAGGCTGCTCCCGGTCTTCTGGCCGAGCGCCTGCTGGCAGCCATGCATGCCGCGATGGCGGCAGGTGGCGAAGCGGGTCCGGTTCACTCGGCAGCGCTCAAGGTGGTAGGTGACCTCATCTGGCCAATCGTCGACCTGCGGGTCGACTGGGCGGAGGAGGACCCTATCGGCCAGCTGGACGCGCTCTGGCAGGCCTATCGGCCGCAGATGCAAGACTACGTCACCCGTGCGCTGAACCCGACGGCGGCCCCGAGTTACGGGGTTCCGGGCGATGAGTGAGGCCTCCAGTCGCGATCTGCTCGAACGGCTGGTCGGTTTCGCCACCGTCAGCCGGGACTCCAACCTGGAGCTGATCACGTTCATCCGGGATTACCTCTCCGGGCTCGGGGTCGAGAGTGAGCTGTTCTATAACCCGGAACGCACCAAGGCCAACCTGTTCGCCACCATCGGTCCTCGCGACCGGGGTGGCGTCGTGCTGTCTGGCCATACCGACGTGGTGCCCGTGGACGGGCAGGCCTGGACGGTCGAACCATTCAGGCTGACCGAAAGGGAAGGGCGGCTGTACGGGCGCGGTACGGCGGATATGAAAGGCTTCATTGCTTCCGTACTGGCTGCTGTCCCGGCCTTTCAGGAGCGGCCACTGACGCTGCCGGTGCATCTGGCCTTCTCCTATGACGAGGAGGTCGGCTGCCTGGGGGTGCGTCCCATGCTGGCGGAGTTGGAAAAACGGCCGCATAAGCCGCGCCTGTGCCTGATTGGCGAACCCACGGAGTTGAAGCCGGTGCTGGGCCATAAGGGGAAGCTGGCCATGCGCTGTGAGGTCCAGGGCGCCGCCTGTCATTCCGCCTACGCGCCTTATGGCGTGAATGCCATCGAGTACGCGGCACGGTTAATCGGCAAGCTGGGCGAGATCGGTGCGGAACTGGCACGGCCAGAGCATCACGATGAACGTTTCGATCCGCCGTTCTCCACGGTGCAGACCGGCACCATCAAGGGCGGTCGTGCGCTGAACATCGTCCCGGCGGAATGCGAGTTCGACTTTGAGGTGCGCGCATTGCCGGGCTTCGATGCGCAGCAGGTGGCGGATGAGCTGCAGGCCTTTGCCGAGGACGAACTGGTGCCGCGGATGCGCAGGGTGCAGGCGGATACTGGTATCAATCTCAAGCCGTTGAGCGCCTATCCGGGACTGGCCACTCCGCCCGACGGTGAAGCGGCACGCCTGTTGGCGCTCCTCTCTGGCTCGACGGAGTTTGGCACCGTGGCCTTCGGGACCGAGGGTGGTTTATTTGATCAGGCGGGCATCCCCACGGTCGTCTGCGGCCCGGGCAGCATGGATCAGGGCCACAAGCCCGACGAATTCGTCAGTCTTGAACAGCTGACGGATTGCGACCTCATGCTGCGCCGTCTGGCGCTTTATCTACAGGGCGAGGAGCGTCTGCTGTAGACTGCCGCACCCCTTTAGGTATGGCTGGGGTGTGTGATTGACGGGCGTCAACCCCATTGCTACCATTCCAGCCCTTATGTTGGCTCGATTCCTCCGTCCGGAGGTTGAAAAAGCCAATGTCAACCCCGAGTTTTGCGCAGCTTCCGGTTTCCGCTGGGAGTTGCGCCACCGGGACGGTGTGGGATACCAGCTTCGATCCCCATCGCCTCTATTGATGACTTGACCGCATTGGCTGGAGTGCGGAATAGGGCCTTTCCTGGCCTTTGACTACAGGTATGAACATGAGCGAAAGCTTTGCAGAACTTTTTGAAGAAAGCCTGAAATCCCTCGACATGCAGCCGGGTGCAATCATCACCGGCATCGTGGTCGACATCGATGGTGACTGGGTCACCGTCCATGCTGGCCTGAAATCCGAGGGCGTCATCCCGGTCGAGCAGTTCTATAACGAACAAGGCGAGCTGACCATCAAGGTGGGTGACGAGGTCCACGTAGCGCTCGACGCGGTGGAAGACGGCTTCGGTGAGACCAAGCTGTCCCGCGAGAAAGCCAAGCGTGCCGAATCCTGGCTGGTTCTGGAAGCTGCTTTCAACGCCGAAGAAGTGGTCAAGGGCGTTATCAACGGCAAGGTCAAGGGCGGTTTCACCGTCGACGTCAGCGGCATCCGCGCGTTCCTGCCGGGCTCCCTCGTGGACGTGCGCCCTGTGCGCGACACCACCCACCTGGAAGGCAAGGAACTCGAGTTCAAGGTCATCAAGCTGGATCAGAAGCGCAACAACGTTGTCGTTTCCCGTCGCAGCGTCCTGGAAGCCGAGAACAGCGCCGAGCGCGAAGCTCTGCTGGAATCCCTGCAGGAAGGCCAGCAAGTCAAAGGTATCGTCAAGAACCTCACCGACTACGGTGCGTTCGTTGACCTGGGCGGCGTAGACGGCCTGCTGCACATCACCGACATGGCTTGGAAGCGCATCAAGCACCCGTCCGAGATCGTCAACGTTGGTGACGAGATCGACGTGAAGGTCCTGAAGTTCGACCGCGAGCGCAACCGCGTTTCCCTGGGTCTGAAGCAACTGGGCGAAGACCCATGGGTTGCCATCAAGGCTCGTTACCCGGAAGGCACTCGCGTGACCGCCCGTGTAACCAACCTCACCGACTACGGCTGCTTCGCCGAGCTGGAAGAGGGCGTGGAAGGCCTGGTACACGTTTCCGAAATGGACTGGACCAACAAGAACATCCACCCGTCGAAAGTCGTTCAGGTTGGCGACGAAGTGGAAGTTCAGGTTCTGGACATCGACGAAGAGCGTCGTCGTATCTCCCTGGGCATCAAGCAGTGCAAGTCCAACCCGTGGGAAGACTTCTCCAGCCGCTTCAACAAGGGCGACAAGATCTCCGGCACCATCAAGTCGATCACCGATTTCGGTATCTTCATCGGCCTGGAAGGTGGTATCGACGGTCTGGTTCACCTGTCCGACATCTCCTGGAACGAAGTTGGCGAAGAAGCCGTACGCCGCTTCAAGAAGGGCGACGAGCTGGAAACCGTCATCCTCTCCGTTGATCCGGAGCGTGAGCGCATCTCCCTGGGCATCAAGCAACTGGAAGACGATCCGTTCTCCAGCTACGCCTCCATGCACGAGAAGGGCAGCATCGTTCGCGGCACCGTGAAAGAAGTTGACGCCAAGGGCGCTGTAATCAGCCTCGGCGGCGAGATCGAAGGTGTTCTGAAGGCTTCCGAAATCAGCCGTGACCGCGTTGAAGACGCTCGCAACGTGCTGAAGGAAGGCGAAGAAGTCGAAGCCAAGATCATCAGCATCGACCGTAAGAGCCGTGTAATCAGCCTCTCCATCAAGTCCAAGGACGTTGATGACGAGAAGGACGCCATGAAGGAACTGCGCAAGCAGGAAGTCGAGTCCACCGGCCCGACCACCATTGGTGACCTGATCCGTGCTCAGATGGAGAACCAGGGCTAATCACCCTGCTCCATCAGCAAAAAGGGCGGCCTAGGCCGCCCTTTTTGTTGCCCGCGATTTGCCATCCCGCGTTAAGGCTGTTCAAAGCCCTTCCAGCGTGCTAAAACTCATAGAGCTGATCTAGCCGCTTGAATTAGAAGGGAAAACCATGACCAAGTCGGAGTTGATCGAACGAATCGTTACCCACCAGGGGCAGCTGTCGTCCAAGGACGTAGAGCTCGCCATCAAGACCATGCTTGAACAGATGTCCCAGGCGCTGGCTACGGGGGATCGGATCGAGATTCGTGGGTTTGGCAGTTTTTCCCTGCATTTTCGTGCGCCGCGCGTCGGACGTAACCCGAAAACCGGGGAGTCTGTGCGTCTTGACGGTAAATTTGTCCCGCATTTCAAGCCGGGCAAGGAGTTGCGCGATCGAGTTAATGAGTAACTCGGTCCATTGAGAGGGCGATAACTCCCCCTCGTTAGAATGGGCGCATTCGCGTTTGGAGTTCCCGATTGCGCTTGTTGTGCGGTTCCTTGCACTGAAATCAGGCTTCTCTCGATATCCCAGTGCTTAATGCAGATACGTACCGATGGCAGCACGTTGTGGTGGGCGGCGTGCTCAACAGGTAGCGGATCCTTGCAGGCAAGGTCGCAGTAGGGTCTCGGCGAAAAGCCCCGTATTGATCTGTGCAGGGGTGTTCGCTGTTGTAGAGGTCGATGACTACGTCCGTGTGCGCCAACTCCTACGCGAGACCGTCAACAGTTACACCCCTGAAGAGGAAATTGTTGGCTGGATCCATCAGTAGCGACGAATTGAGCCTTCTAACTCCAGGCATTAGTTTGTGTCGGGCGGTTTCTGGATGTACCGCCTTCCCCTTACTGATGACAAGGAGTGTTCACGATGTTACGTGTGCGTATCGCCTCGCTGTTTCTCGTTCTCTGTTCTCTTTTCCTCGGCTATAGCCAGGTTGCCGTCGCAGCCAAGGCCGCGCCGGCGGCGGCAGTTGAAAGCTCTGCGACCCAGGCGAGCAAGCTGAATATCAACTCCGCGGACGAGTCGGCGCTGCGGGAACATATGATTGGGATCGGCGCAGCGAAGGCCAAGGCAATCGTGCAGTATCGCGAGGAAAATGGTCCGTTCTCTTCGGTAGACGATCTGCTGGAGGTCAAGGGAATTGGTGTCAAGACTCTGGAGAAAAGTCGAGACAGACTGACCGTCGAGTAGTGTACGAGCAAATCAAGAGCCGGCCTTCGAGGTCGGCTTTTTATTGGGTGCTACGTCAGAATGGCGGCGTTGCGATTTGGAGATTGGGGTGAAAGCCTGGCGCGCTGAAGTGCGATCTCGAGGGGGCGAAAAGGGGAGTGTTCTTCGCCCAAAAGAAAAAGCCCCCGGCATGTGCCGAGGGCTTTTAATTTGGCTCCGCGACCTGGACTCGAACCAGGGACCCAATGATTAACAGTCATTTGCTCTACCGACTGAGCTATCGCGGATCGGATGCGCGTATCTTACTGATTAGAAAGGAGAAGTCAAGCATTTGCTTGAGCTTCTCCTTTTCCGCGTCAGAGTACCTGGGTAATCGCGCGGGTGATGCTTTCCAGGTTGCTTTTGTTCAGCGCGGCTACGCAGATGCGGCCGGTGCTGACGGCGTAGATGCCGAACTCGTTTTTCAGGCGTTCAACTTGCTCGGCGGTCAGGCCGGAGTAGGAGAACATGCCGCGCTGACGCGCCACGAAGCTGAAGTCGCGCTTGGCGCCCTGGGCAGCGAGTTGCTCGACCATGGCCAGACGCATGCTGTGGATGCGGGTGCGCATTTCGCCCAGCTCGCCTTCCCACATGGCGCGCAGTTCCGGGCTGTTGAGTACGGAGGCAACTACGGTGGCGCCATGGGTGGGCGGGTTGGAGTAGTTGGTGCGGATCACGCGCTTGACTTGCGACAGGACGCGGCCAGCCTCTTCCTTCGAGTTGGTTACCACGGACAGGGCACCGACGCGCTCGCCGTACAGCGAGAAGGACTTGGAGAAAGAGCTGGAGACGAAGAACTGCAGGCCGGATTCGGCGAACAGGCGTACCGCGAACGCGTCTTCATCGATACCGGCGCCGAAGCCCTGGTAGGCGATGTCGAGGAACGGTACATGCTCGCGTTCGCGCAGGACTTCCAGGACGGCTTTCCAGTCTTCCAGCTCGAGGTCCACGCCGGTCGGGTTGTGGCAGCAGGCGTGCAGTACCACGACGGACCGAGCGGGCAGGGCCTTGAGGTCTTCCAGCAAGCCGGCACGATTCACGCCATTGGTGGCTGCATCGTAGTAGCGGTAGTTCTGCACCGGGAAACCGGCGGCTTCGAACAGGGCGCGATGGTTTTCCCAGCTCGGGTCGCTGATGGCGACAACGGCATTGGGCAGCAGGCGCTTGAGGAAATCGGCGCCGGTTTTCAGCGCGCCGGTACCGCCCACGGCCTGGGTGGTGACAACGCGGCCTTGGGCCAGCAGTTCGGAATCAGCGCCAAACAGCAGCTTTTGCACGGCCTGGTCGTAGGACGCGATACCCTCGATTGGCAGATAGCCGCGCGGGGCGTGCGCTTCGATGCGGGCCTTTTCCGCTTCAGCTACAGCGCGCAGGAGCGGGATACGGCCTTGCTCGTTGTAGTAGACGCCCACGCCCAGGTTGATCTTGTCGGCACGGGTATCGGCGTTGAACGCTTCGTTGAGACCCAGGATAGGATCACGCGGAGCCATTTCGACGGCAGAAAACAGACTCATGATGCGGCAGCTCGGAGGAGGAAGATGAGGATGGGATGCAACCCCGAACGATGTGCGCTAGGGGTTGCGCAATCGGGCCGGTATTATAGCGGCCCAGACAGTTTGCGGCGACATCGCGCGCAAGCTTTCCGCCAGGTATGACGCCCGTTCTGCCCAGGTGTCACATCCAATGTCGAGGTCAGCATGTCGGAGTTCCAGCTTGTAACCCGTTTCAAGCCCGCCGGCGACCAGCCGGAGGCCATTCGACAGATGGTGGAAGGGCTTGAAGCCGGCCTTTCGCACCAGACACTGCTGGGGGTTACCGGGTCGGGGAAGACCTTCAGCATCGCCAATGTCATTTCCCAGGTGCAGCGTCCGACGCTGGTGCTGGCGCCCAACAAGACATTGGCTGCGCAGCTGTATGGCGAGTTCCGCACCTTCTTCCCGAACAACTCCGTCGAGTACTTCGTTTCTTACTACGACTATTACCAGCCGGAAGCTTACGTTCCGTCCTCCGATACCTATATCGAGAAAGATGCCTCGATCAACGACCATATCGAGCAGATGCGCCTGTCTGCGACCAAGGCATTGCTGGAGCGGCCAGACGCCATCATCGTCGCCACCGTTTCTTCCATTTACGGCCTGGGTGATCCGGCGTCCTACCTGAAGATGGTGCTGCACATCGACCGCGGTGACCGTCTCGACCAACGGACCTTGCTGCGCCGTCTGGCAGAGTTGCAATACACCCGCAATGACATGGACTTTGCCCGCGCAACCTTCCGTGTTCGCGGCGATGTCATCGATATTTTCCCGGCGGAATCCGACCTGGAGGCGATCCGTGTCGAACTGTTCGACGATGAGGTGGAAAGCCTCGCGGCGTTCGATCCTCTGACAGGTGAGGTAATCCGCAAACTGCCGCGCTTCACCTTCTATCCGAAAAGCCACTACGTGACGCCGCGCGAGGTGCTGCTCGAAGCGGTGGACAAGATCAAGGAAGAGCTCAAGGAGCGCCTCGAGCAGTTGCGCTCAGCCAACAAGCTGGTGGAGGCGCAACGGCTGGAGCAGCGTACCCGCTTCGATCTGGAAATGATTCTCGAGCTGGGCTATTGCAACGGCATCGAGAACTACTCCCGCTATCTCTCCGGTCGTGCTCCGGGCGAGGCGCCGCCGACGCTCTATGACTACCTGCCTGCGAACTCGCTGCTGGTGATCGATGAGTCCCACGTCACGGTTCCCCAGGTAGGTGCGATGTTCAAGGGCGACCGTTCGCGCAAGGAAACCCTCGTGGAGTACGGTTTCCGCCTGCCGTCGGCGCTGGACAACCGCCCGCTGCGCTTCGATGAGTGGGAGGCGATCAGTCCGCAGACCATCTTCGTGTCCGCAACCCCGGGCCCCTACGAAGGCGAACATGCCGGCCGGGTGGTCGAGCAGGTGGTGCGACCGACGGGCCTGGTGGACCCGCAGGTGGAAGTGCGTCCGGCCACTACCCAGGTGGACGACCTGCTTTCCGAGATCCGCAAGCGTGTAGCCGTCGAAGAGCGGGTGCTGGTCACTACGCTGACCAAGCGCATGGCGGAGGACCTCACCGACTACCTGGCTGACCATGACGTCAAGGTGCGTTACCTGCACTCGGATATCGATACCGTGGAGCGGGTGGAAATCATCCGCGACCTGCGTGTCGGCGCTTTCGACGTGTTGGTGGGGATCAACCTGCTGCGCGAAGGCCTGGATATGCCGGAGGTTTCGCTGGTAGCCATCCTGGATGCCGACAAGGAAGGCTTCCTGCGATCCGAGCGTTCGCTCATCCAGACCATCGGACGCGCGGCGCGCAACCTGAACGGCAGGGCGATTCTGTACGCCGACAACGTCACCGGTTCCATGCAGCGTGCGCTGGATGAGACTGATCGACGCCGGAGCAAGCAGGTGGCGTTCAACGAAGCCCACGGCATTGTGCCGAGGGGCGTGAAGAAGGACATTCAGGACATCCTCGAAGGTGCGACCGTACCGGGCTCGCGCAGTAACAAGCGCAAGGCCATGGCCAAGGCGGCCGAGGAGAGCGCCCGCTACGAGGCGGAACTGCGTTCGCCGAGCGAGATCACCAAGCGCATTCGCCAGATGGAAGAGAAGATGTTCCAGTTGGCTCGCGACCTGGAGTTCGAGGCTGCGGCGCAATTGCGCGACGAAATCCAGAAGTTGCGGGAGCGGCTGCTCCAGCTCTGAATGAACAAGGGCGCCATCTGGCGCCCTTGTTCATTGGCTTCAGCGTCTACCGAAGATGATCATCACAACGCCTGCCAGAGTGGCCAGGCAAGCAAGCAGGGCGGCGGCTTCGAGTCGTTCTCCGAGGATCACGAAGCCGAGCAGGAGGGCCACTACCGGATTGACGAAGGCGAAGGTCGAAACCAGGCTCGGTTTCACTTCCCTCAGCAGCCAGAAGTAAGCGGGATAAACCCCCAGGCTGACCGGCACCACCAGATAGGCCATCCAGAGCCAGGCATCCAGGCTCACGCTGGACAGGTCCACGCCGCTCCAGTCCCCACGCCACAGACCGAAGATCGCGAGAATCAGCGTGCCCGTCAGCATCTGCAGGCTCAGCCCCATCCAGCTGGAACGGAAGGGTGCGCGCTGGCGCAACATCCACGCGCCGACCGCCCAGAGGAGTGTGGCCATTACTACCAGTCCGCCGGCGAACCATTGATCGAAGCCGGCGTCCCCGCCCAGGCCCTTGCCCATCAGCATCACAATGCCGCCGCTGGCGAGCGCCAGGCCGCACAGGACCCAGAGTGGCGGGCGACGGTCGAGCAGCCACTCCAGCGCGACGCTCCAGAGGGGAAGGGTGGTATAGAGCATCGCCAGCATGCCGGTGGGCAGGAACTGGTTGGCGTAGATCAGCGCCCCCTGGCCAACGGCAATCAACAAGATCCCTCCGACCAGTGCGCTGCCGAAGTCGCTGCATTGAACCTGCGCCTTGCCGGTCGCCAGCACCCAGCCAAGGGCCAGGGTGCCCGCGAATAGGAAGCGCAAGGTGGCGATGACAAAGGGCGGCAGTTCACGCAGGAGGAAATGATTGGCCAGGTAAGTGGTGCCCCAGCCGACGTAAATCATGGCGAAGGCACCGATCAGAAGAAGGGTGCGGCGGGTTGAAGCGTGGGAAGACATGTACAGCCTGAAACGAAGCGCGCCGGATGCCCGGCGCGGGATTAGTGGGCGGCGGCGCTGGCGCCGCCGGTAGCGCCGACGGGCAGGGCGCGGGTGAGCAGCACGGCGAGCATGCTGACGCCGAGGGCGATGCCGATGAAATGGAAGGCGTCATTGTAGGCCATGATGCTGGCCTGCTGGTGTGCGATTTCGCTGAGCTTGCCGAGGGCTGCTTGCTCGCTGCCGAGCTTCTCCGTCAGCAGTGCCACGCGCTCGGCGACCTGTGGATTG
The DNA here is from genome assembly GCF_029871275.1 of Pseudomonas sp. BN414. Lineage (NCBI taxonomy): Bacteria > Pseudomonadati > Pseudomonadota > Gammaproteobacteria > Pseudomonadales > Pseudomonadaceae > Pseudomonas > Pseudomonas sp. BN414. Next base: position 5,227 of record NZ_SSOL01000031.1, on the reverse strand, counting down.
CTGGGCACCAGGGACTCGCGCAGGTAGTCGAAGTAGACCTTGGCGCGGGCGTCCAGCAAGGTGGCAAGAAGGGCAATGCCGATGGCGCCGCCCAGGTTTCGCAGGATGTTGAAAAGGCTGGAAGCAGAGCCGGCGTCCTGCGGCTGGATGTAGGCGGTAGCGATCAGTGACACGGTCACCATCACCAGTGGCTGGCCGAGGGCGCGAATGATCTGGATCTGGTTGAACTGTGGCCCCGCGAAGTCCGGGTTGAGTACGCCAGAGGCGAAGCTGGCGTAACCAAACAGGCCGAAACCCAGGGCGCAGAGGAACTTGGGTGGAATGACTTTCATCAACTTGGGGACGAGCGGAATCAGGAACAGCTGAGGGACGCCCATCCACATGATCACTTCGCCGATTTGCAGCGCGTTGTAACCCTGGATCTGCGCCAGATATAGCGGCAACACATAAATCGAACCGTATAGGCCCATGCCGAGGCCGACACTGGAAATGCTCGACAGGCCAAAGTTGCGGTTTTTCAGGATTCCCAGGTTGATCAGTGGGTTGGGGCGCGAGACCTGGAGGATGACGAAAAGGACCAGGCTCACCAGCGCAATGCTGCCCAGGCCGACGATCAGGTCAGACTCCAGCCAGTCCTTGCGGTGGCCTTCTTCGAGAAACACCTGCAGGCAGCCGAGGCCGACGCCGAGGGTCACGATGCCGGCATAGTCGGTGCGCTTCAGCAGCTCCCAGTGCGGTGCCTTCTTTTCCAGGCCATAGAGCAGGCCGGCAATCATCAGCAGGCCCGGCGGCACGTTGATATAGAAGATATATTCCCAGCCGAAGTTTTCCGTCAGCCAGCCACCCAGGGTCGGGCCGATGGAGGGGGCGAAGGTCGCGGTGATGGCGAACAGCGCCATGCCCTTGGCGCGGTGGTGCTCCGGGAGCTTGATCAGCGTGAGGGTGAATGCCAGCGGTATCAGTGCGCCGCCTGTGAAGCCCTGCAAGGCGCGGAAGGCAATCATGCTTTCCAGGCTCCAGGCCAGCGAGCAGAGCAGCGATGAAATCAGGAAACCTACGGATACCCAGACCGCGAGGCGTCGTGCCGAGAGCAGCTGCACCAGCCAGGCGGTAAGCGGGATCATGATGATTTCCGCCACCAGGTAGGAGGTGGAAATCCATGAGCCTTCTTCCAGGGTGGCGGAAAGTGCGCCCTGGATGTCTTTGAGTGAGGAGTTGGTGATCTGGATGTCCAGCACTGCCATGAAGGCGCCAAGCATGGCGCTCATCACGGCTATCCAATCACGTCGACTCGGTTCGCCAGTGGGGCGAACCAGTGCATCACCCGCCATGGTTCTCGGCCTTCAGGCGCACTTTGACCATAACGGACATGCCAGGCCGGATGCGGCCTTTGAGCGGGTTGTCGGACGCGAAAGTCAGCTTCACCGGAATGCGTTGGACCACCTTGGTGAAGTTGCCCGTGGCGTTGTCTGGCGGCAGCAGGCTGAACTGGGCGCCTGAGGCCGCGAAGAGGCTGTCCACGCGGGCCTCGATGGGGGTGTCGGGGAAGCTGTCGAAGATCAGTTCTGCGGTCTGGCCCGGCAGCATGCGCTCGATCTGGGTTTCCTTGAAGTTCGCCTGGACCCAGATGTCTTCGTCTGGCACCAGGGACATCAGGTGCGCGCCCACCTGGACGTATTGGCCATTGCGCGCGGCGCGCTGGCCGACGCGGCCGTCGATGGGCGAGCGGATTTCGGTACGGCTGAGGTTCAGCTCGGCCTGGGCGACCTCGGCGCGTGCGGTGGCGATCTGCGCCTCCAGGCGCTTGATCTCGGCGTTCAGCGCATCTACTTGCTGGCGCTGTGCCTTGAGGTCGGCCTCTGCCTTGGCGACCTGCGAACGAGCGACGCGGGAGTCGGCGGACAGGGTAGTGACGCGTTCCTCGGAGACGTAGCCGGGCTTGCGCAGGGTCTGTGCGCGGGACAGATCGATCTGGGTGCGGCCCAGGGTGGCCTGGGTGGCGGCAACATCAGCCTGGCTCGCGGCGATCAGGCTGGACTGCTGAACCAGTTTGCTCTGCGCCTGGGCCAACTCGGCTTCGCGCGTATCGAGCTGGGCGCGCGCCCGCTCCAGGGCGAGCTTGAAGTCGTCGGCGTCGAGACGCACCAGGACATCGCCTTTCTTCACTTGCTGGTTGTCGCTGACCAGCACTTCATTGATGCGCGCACCCAGCTGGCTGGATACGCGAGTGATTTCACCCTGCACGTATGCGTTGTCGGTGGATTCGAGGAATCGGCCGATCAGCAGCCAGTGGCCGAAGAGGCCGACGGCGACCAAGGCCACCAGGGCGATGAAGGTGAGCAGGCGGCGTTGCAGTTTGGCAGGCATGGGAAAACGTGGCTCGAAGTCTTTGCAGAATGTTGCGAATCTAGCAGTGTTCCGTGCTCGCAAATAGCCGGTACAATTCAGAAACTTTGTTGCTTATAAGGAACAATAATGGGGCTGGATGATGCGCTTATCTTCACTCGCGTAGTCGAGTGCCACAGCTTCACCCAGGCCGCGCAAAGCCTGGGCATGCAGAAATCGACCGTCAGTCGCCGCATTGCGCTCCTGGAAGAGCGTCTCGGGGTGCGTCTGCTCAATCGCACGACCCGTAAGCTGCGTCTGACCGAAGTAGGGCTGGCCTATTACGAAAGATGCCGGCAGATCATGCTGGACTTCGCCGAAGCCGAGCAGGCGGTCATGCAATTGCAGCAGGAGCCCTCCGGCCTGCTGCGCGTGACGGCGCCCATCGAATTCGGGCAGTTGTTCCTCGGCAAGGTGCTGGGCAGCTTTATGCGCCAGTACCCGCAGATCACGGCTGAAGTTGAAATCACCTCGCGCAATGTCGATCCGCTGGAAGAGGGTGTGGACATCGCGATCATGATCGGCCAACCGCAGGACTCGACCCTGATCGCTCGCAAGTTGTTCGAGAGCGGACGGCGCCTTTGCGCGAGCCCGGCCTACCTCGCTGCCCACGGCACGCCGCGGACGGTGGAGGCCCTCGCTGGCCATCGTGCCGTCCTGCTGCCCCAGGACTCCCAGCGCTACTGGATGCTGCAGGGGGAAAGCGTGCCCTGCCAGCGCGTCCTCTATTGCAACAACATCACCTTTGCCCGCGAGGCCGTGCTGGCGGGGGCTGGCATCGCTGGGCTGCCGTTGATGTTCACCGAATCGGCCGTGCAGCGCGGCGAACTGATCGAGTTGCTGCCTGAAGCGCGATTGCCCAGCGGCGAAATCTATGCGGTCTATCCCTCGCGGCGCTTCCAGGCGATGAAGGTCAAGGCATTTCTCGACTTCCTGATGCGCAGCCTGCCGGTGCAAGAAGGACACTTGCTGGAGCCGATGGCGACCAGCCTGATAAGATCGCGCCTTTGATCCACCTTGAGTTTCGAGACCACTCCATGACCACCGTCCGTACCCGTATCGCGCCGTCGCCTACCGGCGACCCGCACGTGGGCACCGCCTACATCGCCCTGTTCAATCTGTGTTTCGCGCGCCAGCACGGCGGTCAGTTCATCCTGCGTATCGAGGACACCGACCAGCTGCGTTCCACGCGTGAATCCGAACAGCAGATCTTCGACGCCCTGCGTTGGCTTGGCATCGAGTGGGACGAAGGCCCGGACGTTGGCGGTCCGCACGGTCCTTACCGCCAGAGCGAGCGCGGCGAGATCTACAAGAAGTACTCCCAGGAGCTGGTGGACAAGGGGCATGCCTTCCCGTGCTTCTGCACCTCGGAGCGCCTGGACAAGCTGCGCGCTGAGCAGACCGAGCGCAAGGAAACCCCGCGTTACGACGGCCACTGCATGCATCTGGCCAAGGATGAGGCGGACAAGCGCATCGCCGCTGGTGAGCCCCATGTCGTGCGCATGAAGGTGCCGAGCGAAGGCGTCTGCGTGGTTCCTGACATGCTCCGTGGCGATGTCGAAATCCCGTGGGACCGCATGGATATGCAGGTCCTGATGAAGACCGACGGCCTGCCGACCTACTTCCTCGCCAACGTCGTGGATGACCACCTGATGGGCATCACCCATGTCCTGCGTGGTGAAGAATGGCTGCCTTCGGCGCCCAAGCTGATCAAGCTCTACGAGTACTTCGGTTGGGAGCAGCCCAAGCTCTGCTACATGCCGCTGCTGCGCAATCCGGACAAGAGCAAGCTCTCCAAGCGCAAGAACCCCACCTCCATCACCTTCTACGAGCGCATGGGCTTCCTGCCTGAAGCGATGCTCAACTACCTGGGTCGCATGGGCTGGTCGATGCCGGACGAGCGCGAGAAGTTCTCCCTGGCGGAGATGGTCGAGCACTTCGATCTGTCGCGTATTTCGCTGGGCGGTCCGATCTTCGATCTGGAAAAACTCTCCTGGCTGAACGGCCAGTGGATCCGGGAACTGCCGGTGGAGCGTTTCGCCGCCGAGATTCAGAAGTGGGCACTCAACCCCGAGTACCTCATGCGCATCGCGCCCCACGTGCAGGGCAGGGTGGAGACTTTCAGCCAGATTGCGCCGTTGGCCGGTTTCTTCTTCTCCGGCGCGGTGCCGCTGGATGCCAAGCTGTTCGAGCACAAGAAGCTGAGCCCGGACCAGGTGCGCCAGGTCATGCAGCTGGTGCTGTGGAAGCTGGAATCCTTGCGTCAGTGGGAAAAGGACCGCATCACCGGCTGCATTCAGGCTGTTGCCGAGAGCCTGGAGCTCAAGCTGCGCGATGTGATGCCGCTGATGTTCCCAGCCATCACCGGGCAGGCCAGTTCGGTTTCGGTGCTGGATGCCATGGAAATCCTGGGGGCTGATCTCAGTCGCTTCCGTCTGCGTCAGGCCATCGAGCTTCTCGGCGGCGTGTCGAAGAAAGAAACCAAGGAGTGGGAGAAGCTGCTCGCGGCCATCGCCTGATGGCCCTTCGGTCGGTTCAGGGAAGGTCCTGTGCCGACCGAGGTCGGGTAAGTGTTTGTTCTTCCAGATAAAAAAGTTCGGTTTGTAGAAAAAATATTGTTGACAGCAGGAGGGGGCGCCCCTAATATGCGCCCCGTCCTCGCGACGGGGCTATAGCTCAGCTGGGAGAGCGCTTGCATGGCATGCAAGAGGTCGACGGTTCGATCCCGTCTAGCTCCACCACTCTTTCAAGGGTGGGTCGCGAAAAGGCATGAAGGTTTCGTCCCCTTCGTCTAGTGGCCTAGGACACCGCCCTTTCACGGCGGTAACAGGGGTTCGAGTCC